>CAMYJD010000024.1:37615-62860 GCA_947258655.1 uncultured Gammaproteobacteria bacterium
CCGAAGCCGTTGTAGGCGTAGCTGACGGTCGCATACGGGCCGCGAATGTGGCACAGGCGGCCGATGCCGTTGACACAGTTATCATAGGTGTAGGCAATATCATTAATACCGCCAATCGCATTGATATGTTCCAGGCGGTTCAGGGGGTCGTAACTGTAGACGAATAACTGGCCTTTGGCATCCAGTAGCGTGCTGATATTACCCGCCTCGTCATGGGTATAGACCTTGGTACCGGTATCGGGACTGGTTTCGGATAACAGGTTACCGAGGTCGTCGTAGACATAGGTCGTCGTGGCGTTGTTGGGGGCGGTGACCGTGGTCAGGCGGTCACCGATGTCATAGCCGTAGCGGCTCAGGACATCGGCTGTGGCAGGGTCATTGCCGCCCTGGTCCTGGGTGATGGTGGTCAGGCGTTTCAGTGCATCATAGCCGTATTGGCTGGTACTGCTGTTGCCGTCCTTGAGGCTTTCCAGTGTACCGTCGGGGTTGAAGGTATAGTCGGCCTTTTCGTTGGCCTGGCTCGTGATATCGAGGCGGTTGTAGGCATCGAAGGTCTGGGTCAGGGTTTTATGTAGTGTGTTGTTCTGGTCGTAGGTGTTTTGTTGTTCGATGTTGCCTTCTGTGTCGAGGGTGTATTGGATATAGTTGCCGAGGCCGTCGGTGATCCGGGTCAGGCGGCGGGCGTCGTCGTAGCCGAGCGTGAGCGTGGTTGCTGCGGGTGTGGCGTGAGCCGTGGTGACGGTTTCGACCTCGCCGCTAGGCAGGTAGCTAAAGCGGGTCGTGCGGCTTTGGCCGCTGGCGGTTTCGGTCGTGGTTTCGAGGCGGTCGTTGCCGGGGTAGTAGGTGTTGGTGATCTTAAGGCCGTTGGGGCGGGTTTCGCTCAGGACCTTGCCGCTGGCGCTGTAGTGAATATTGTCGCGCAGGACGATGCCGCTCAGGGCATGGACGCGTTTGAGGCGGGCGCGGTTGTTGCCCTCGCCCGGGTCGTCAGGATAATAGTCGAAGTCGGTCAGGTCATTGACCGGGCCGTTCGGGCGCGGGCCGTCGATGCGGCTGAGCTGGTGTAACGGGCCGTTATATTGCATGCGGTAAGTGCGACTGACCGGGGTGCCGTCGGGTTGATAGCCGTCAATGGTTATTTGTGTCGTGTTGCCGAAGTCGTCATAGCGGTAGGTCGTGACTTTTTTGCCGCCGCTGAATACGGAGGGTTCGGTTTGGGTCAGCACCTTGCTGAAAAAACGCGGATCGTAGGTATATTCAGTACGCCGCGCCTCGGCCGTGCCGTCGGCTTCGATCATGAAGCCGGGGTTGGCGTTTTTGTCGTAGTTGCCGTAGGTCGTGGTCTGGCCATGCTGCTGTCTGTTGATGACATCACCTGTGACCTGGTCGTATACCGTCGTGGTATCCGCACTACCACAACCATTGCAACCAGGGCCATTCACTTGTTTGACTTTGTAGACACCTTGAATCAGATCGAAGTGATAGATCGAGTTTCTTCCGAGGCTGTCGGTAATGGTAGTCGTGCCGTTCGCATTATAGGCCAGCGTTGTCTTTTCTACGCCATTGGCATGTTCGGAACTCTCTCCCCTACCCGATGCATCATATTGCCAAGTGGCATAGCGGATACCGCGACGATCGACCAATCCGGTTAATGCGGTTTTAAAGCTTGAGTCTTCGTAAAGATATTGTGTTCTCGTTCCATCCGGGTACACAACATATTGCAACATATTGTCAGCATTATATTGATAGACATAGTGACGACCCGCATAGTCTTTAACACTATGTAAACGTCCCGATAAATAGTCATAGTCGAAGAGCAGACTTCGACCCAATGAATCCTCTACCGAGAGCAGACGACCTTTGAGATTATAATCAAGAACCTGCATGACGCCATTGACATGCTCAATGGTTACCACTCGCCCTTCTGCATCGTAGGTTTCTTTCTGGTCCTGTTTATTAATATAAATCCAGCCAGTGGTAATGCCCGTTTCATTCTCCAATCGCTTTAGCGTGCCGTGTATATCCGCGTCAGCTATCCAGTTGCCGTTTGCATCGCTATTGAAAGTAAAACGGTCTCCATTGGGTCTATATAGAGTAGCGGTAGTATAGGTAGCTCCTACGGCTTCAAGGATGCGCATGGCATAGCTATGGCGCCAATTTGTGCCGAGATTATGCTCGGCCCAATGCGTTCCACTGCTGTAATAGCGGCGAAAACCCAGGGTACCTGCATAGGTCGGTGCAATGTCTGTAAATTGTTGCAGCTTAAATCCCATCGCCGAGTGAATCGGATTCGTGCCATTGGCACAGGTCCTGTTGTTTTTATGAGGATTCGGGCCATTCGGTATACATTCGCTGCCATTCCAATCCGTCCCTGATGGACAATACACCTGACGATCACGCCGTACTACATTCGTTAAATTTCCATAACTTCCACCGGTCGTATGTACAAATGCCATGTTTGACGACTCGATCCCTTTGGTAATGCCTGGCGCACCGCTCCAGCAGCCGTTATAGGGCGTGCTTTCATCCAACTCCAGCCAGCGCGATAATGTAGCCATACTCCCTTCATTTGGGAACAATGATGACTTCTGCACGAGCATCTTGGTACTGGACCATGGCATAGGGTTCTGCTTATCCAGGCAGACATTCCAGTAACTATGGCCTTTGCCCCAGGTTCCCTCCAGCCAGTAGCCACATGCCGATGCTGAAACACCGCTGTAATTGAGCCAGGTGCACAGCTGGTATTCCCATGGCGTGGTTTCCGGATTACGCGGTTGCTCGGCATGCGCTGTATTTAAGGTCACAGCATGCATACAGCAAAATATAAGCATGCATGCATAACGCAGAATCGTTCTTGATCCTTTACTCGAAATCAATATTGCTATGAATTTGACCGGAAAATAAGATGATGATGAATCGTTTGATTCGTCAGTTTGGCGATGAAATAAATTGCAAACAGAAAAAGACATACCCACTCCTTAGGCTAAATGTTCAGTTCCATTGTGTTTAATTATTTTTTTATAGCTTCCTATTAAATTACAGGAATGTCAACCGGTAATTTTAGTGCCCTCAATATCAGTACAAAAAATGATTAGCACATGTTTATATATTCTTAGCCCAATCTATGAAGTGATAGGAACAGGTTTACAATAATTGAGTCAATACCCGAAAGTAACAGGATTGCTTCGCATTCACTCGCAATGACACAGTTGTAGCACCAAGCCTTTATGCTCAGAAACTGCCGTATTGCATAGCTCTCGCTGTACGAAACAGGAAGGCCCTGGACAAGGTCCATGGCCACATTAAAAAGGCCGGCACTACGGCCGGCCTTGATATGTAGATTAATAGCCTGTTATTTATAATGCGCGCTCGCCGCCTTGACCGCTGCACCACTGTTGATGTTCGCACCCATTTCCGTCATGACAGCATCCAGCGCACCGAGACAGAACAGTACATTGGTCTGGTTGCTGGCGTAGCCCATCAGGCCGATGCGCCATACCTTGCCAGCGAGGTCGCCGAGACCGGCGCCGATTTCGAGGTTGTAGTCCTTCAGCAGCTGGCTACGTACGATGGCATCATCGACACCATCCGGGATCGTGACTGCGTTCAGTTGCGGCAGGCGGTCCTGTTCGTTGACGATAAAGTTCAGGCCCATGGCCTCGATGCCGGCACGCAGTGCGAGATGGTTCTGTTGATGGCGTTGCCACGCATTTTCGAGGCCCTCTTCCTGCAGGATGACAAGTGCTTCATGCAAGGCATACAACGCATTGATCGGTGCGGTATGGTGGTAGGCACGCTTGGCACCGGCACCCCAGTAGCCCATGACCAGGTTCATGTCGAGGAACCAGCTCTGTACCTTTGATTTACGATTGGCAATCTTTTGCTGTGCGGCTTCACTGAAGCTGATCGGCGAGATGCCTGGTGTGCAAGACAGGCATTTCTGTGTGCCGGAATAGATCGCGTCGATACCCCATTCATCGACCTTGACCGGTGTACCGCCGAGCGAGGTCACGGCATCGACGATGGCCAGACAGTCGTGCTTGTGCGCCAGTTCGACCAGGGTCTTGGCATCGGACTGTGCACCGGTGGATGTCTCGGCATGTACAAATGCAACGACGCTGGCATCCGGATTGGCCTTCAGCGCCTCTTCCAGTTTGTTCGCATCGACGGCACTACCCCAGGCGTCCTGCACCATGATTGCGGTCGCACCACAGCGTTCGACGTTCTCTTTCATGCGTCCGCCGAATACGCCGTTCTGGCAGACGATGACCTTGTCACCGGGCTCGACCAGGTTGACAAAGCAGCTCTCCATACCGGCGGAACCGGGTGCCGAGACCGGCATGGTCAGTGCATTCCTGGTTTGAAACGCATATTGCAGCAGCTCTTTCACTTCTTCCATCATCTGCACGAAGACCGGATCAAGATGGCCGATCGTCGGGCGGGACATGGCTTCGAGTATACGTGGATTGACATCGGACGGACCGGGCCCCATCAGGGTTCGTTGTGGGGGATGGAAAGATGAAATAGTCATGGAAGAACCTCTTATTGTCTTATCGAAACTGTGCAATTGTTAGTCTTTGCGAGGCAACAGGGAGCAAAGGCGCATGCTGTTAACATGGTCCCTATTTGACAGATTGCCGCGCTACGCTCGCAATGACAACAAATTTTGTATGGTCCGGAATGCCTCGCTTGACTCGGGAGCAATTCGGGACAGAAACGGCGTCATATCCTAGCAAAAAACTTGGTTATTTTAAATGCCGCCATGTACTTTTATGGTTAGATTAGCGGCCTGATTGGATGAACCGGCATATTCTCAGGACCCATACAGGAAACATCGGGTCGTGTGCTCGTCGCCACTGACACCCGGATATTTCTCACGGCAGACCGGCATCGCCTCGGGACAACGGGGGTGGAAATGACAGCCTGTGGGCGGGTTGATCGGTGACGGGATGTCCCCCTCCAGGCGGATCACGTCGCTCTGTTTGTCCGGGTCCAGCCGCGGTATCGCCGACAGTAGCGCCCGCGTGTACGGATGGCGCGGCTTGTTTAGCACGGTCTCGACCGGTCCCTTTTCGACGATGCGTCCGAGGTACATGACCGCGACCTCATGGGCCAGATAGGCAACCACGGACAGGTCGTGGGATATGAACAGGTAGGACAAATGCAGACGCTGCTGCAGTTCCTTGAGCAGGTTCAGTATCTGCGCCTGCACCGACACATCCAGCGCACTGGTTGGTTCATCACAAACGATCAGTTTCGGGTTGACGGCCAGCGCACGCGCAATACAGATACGCTGGCGTTGGCCACCGGAGAATTCATGTGGGTAGCGGTCCTTCATATCCGCACGCAGGCCGACCTGCTGCATCAGTTCCTCGACGCGCTGCAGGCGTTGTCCGGCATCCGCGAGGATACCCTGGGCAAGCATGCCTTCCTCGATGATATCGCGCACGCGCATGCGCGGATTCATCGACGAATACGGGTCCTGGAAAATGATCTGCACATCGGAGCGGCGTTTGCGCAGCAACTCACCACTTAATGTATTCAGTGACTGTCCTTCGAAGACGATATCACCGGATGTGTATTGACGCAGCAGTTGCAGGATGCCTTTGCCAACCGTGGTCTTGCCGCAACCGGATTCACCGACCAGTGCCAGGGTCCTTGCCTTGCCGAGGTCCAGACTGATGTCGTCAACAGCGTGCACATGACCGACGGTCTTCTTGAACAGTCCACGCTGGACCGGAAAGTAGACCTTTAAATTTTTAACCGATAGCAGCGCCTGTTCCTGGTGGTTATCATCCACTGTCGACTGTACTGTGGCCTGGGTATCCACCTGCGCCGTATCCAGTTGCTCAAGCAGATGACAGCGTGCACCATGCTGTGCAGAGAGCTGTCGCCATGGCGGCTCACTGCGCTCGCAACTGTCGATGCGATAATCACATCGCGGCGCAAATCGGCAACCGCTGAATTGCTGCGACAATGATGGTACTGTCCCGTCGATCATGTCCAGCGTCACGTTGCGCTTATCCATGTCCGGCAAGGCGCGAAACAGCTTGCGACTATACGGGTGTGCCGGCTGCTGATAGAATCCCTGACGATCGGCCACCTCGACCATTTGTCCGGCATACATAACCCCGATGCGATCGGCCATTTGTGCGGCAACACCGAGGTCATGGGTAATCAGTAATATCGCCATGCCAGTTTTCTGCTGTAACTCTTTCAGCAGCGTCAGCACCTGCAGCTGGATCGTTACATCCAGGGCCGTGGTCGGCTCATCGGCGATCAATAACTCAGGATCCCCGGCCAGGGCGATTGCGATCATGACGCGTTGTTTCATGCCACCCGAGAGCTGGTGCGGGTATTCGCGGATACGATTAGGCGGGTCCGGAATACCGACCGCGTCGAGCAGTTCGAGGATGCGCTGACGTTCGCCTTCGCCCTTCAGGCCTTTATGACACCGCAGCACTTCGCCGATCTGTTCGCCGATGGTCAATACCGGATTCAGTGACGTCATCGGTTCCTGAAAAATCATCGCGATACGGTTGCCGCGTATCTCGCGCATCGCCACTTCGGAGTAGGCACTGATCTCGTCACCATCGAGCTGGATACTGCCATCGACGACCCGGCCTCCCGGTGATGGCAGCAGCCCCATGATCGCCAGTGCCGTCATTGATTTGCCACAACCGGATTCGCCGAGCAGCGCAAAGGTCTCACCCTTGTTGATCGTCAGGGTTACGCCATCCACGGCGCGCACCGGGTACTGGCCACCCTCGATCCAGGCCTTGAGATTATCCAGTTGTAACAATGGTGCCTGCATTAATCTGTTGCACCTTTTTGAATGACTTCTATATCATCGATGTCATTGACGATGTCCATTTCCTGTTCGTCGAGCAGCTCTTCGATGACCTTGCGCAACACGATGCGTTGCTGGGTCGGCAGTTTCATCCAGGCAAGCGCTATCTCGAATGCCTCCTTGTCGAGGCGATGCGTTGCCTTGGCCACTTCCTCCTGCTTCTTGCGCACGGCAATACTGGCCTGGTCAGTTTTGCGCGGGTATTTGGAACCGACACCTGAGAGCAGCCAGTTGGAACGCACATCAAGAAATTGTGAGATCTTGACCAGTTGTGAAGTCTTGGGGAAATCCTCACCCTTCAACCAGCGCCCGATAACCTGTGGCGACAATTTAAGCTCCTTGGCCAGTGCCGACTGACGACCATGCCCCATCGGTGGGTAGTTCATGTCGTTCAATGCTTCATTCAATCGTTGTGAAAACTTCTCTTTTTCGCTTTGCATTTCCATTTATCTCCTGGTTCCTATAATATCAATTATTATTGTTGTCGCTGTATGCGTGGATCAAACGCGTCCCTGACCGCATCCGCAAAAAGGTTAGCCGCCAGCACCAGCAAAAACATAAAACTGAATGCCGCAATCAGCGACCACCACACCATCGGCTCCCTGGCCATTTCCAGGCGCGCACTGTTGATCATGTTGCCCCAACTGTTGGTCGACGGATCGACGCCGACACCGACATAGGATAACACGGCCTCGGCCAGCACCAGGCCACTAAAGTCCAGTACGACCGAGATCAACACGATATGCATGACATTCGGCAGGATATGCCGACTGATCACGCGCAGGTGACTGACGCCAAAAGCGGTAGCCGCCTGTATATATTCAACCTGGCTGATTTTCATGGCCTCGCCACGCAACAGCCTGCACAATCCGGTCCAGCTGGTCACACCCAGGATCATGCACAGGAACAGCAGGCGCGCATCGGCGCGACTGATCACATCACCGAACTGTTCCGGATGATTGCTCATGTATACCTGCAACATTAATACTGCAGCGGCAATCAACAACACGCCCGGTATCGAGTTCAATGTAGTGTACAGGTACTGAATCACGTCATCCACCCAGCCCCTGAAGTACCCAGCCATGATCCCAAGCGCAATCGCAAACGGCAGCATAAACAGCGTCGTCAGTGTACCGATCACGAGCCCGGTGCGGATACTTTTCAATGACTGATATAACACATCCTGACCTACCTTGTCTGTACCGAGGATATGATAATACGGCGCCAGATTGAGCACCAAGAGCAGAAACAGCATGATCAGACCCATGGTCACAAGGATCACCTTCCACGGCAGCTCTTCCTCACCGCGCCACAGGCGCGTGATCATGCTCCGCCAGGCCAGCTGCTTGTTCCTCGCCAACCACAACACAAGCAGGCTGGCGAGCACAAGCCAGGCCACGAGCGTGATTAATAATGCGGTCAGGGCACGTTGAAGGACATCACTCCACTTGCCCTTGCTCGGATCCTGCAGGTGTGCGCCACCATAGCGCAGGCGTGGATAGCCCCTGATCTGGCTACCATCGGCCTGTTCGATCATTTCCTTTGCGAACAGGTGGGTCGCGAATGGTGCCGAATAACTTTTCTCTTCGCGTGTGCGCAGGCCAGCGACCAGGTCATCGAACAGGCTGATAATTTCCGGATTATCACCCTTTTTATAATGTACCGAATCGAGTAGCCCGATACAGACATAGGCCATCAGAATCAGGAATGCAGCCATGCCCAGGCGGCGCTGAAACACCAGCTTCCACGGCGCCCGCAGGTGTTTGTGTTTTGTTGTATAGACAATAAATGCGCTGATCGCGATGACCAGCACATAGATCAAAATATCGGTCCACAGTAATTCGAACTGGATAGCCGCCATTATCATTCCAGCCTTATACGCGGATCGACGAGCGTGTAGGAAATATCGGTCATGATAAGACCAAGGATATACAGTACCGAGCCAAGGAACACCATCGCACGAACAATGGAAAAATCCTGATGATTGATGGCATCGATTGTATAACTACCGAGACCCGGAATACCGAAAAAGGCCTCGGTTACCAGACTGCCGATAAACAGTAACGGAATGACGACTACAACACCGGTCAGGATTGGAATCATTGCGTTCTTTAATACATGCTTGAACAGCACCTTGAGTTCGGACAGACCCTTGGCCCTGGATGTGCGCACATAGTCTTTGTTAATTTCTTCCAGAAAAATGGTGCGATACCAGCGTGTGCCGCTGCCGATACCGCCGATCACACCGATGATGACCGGCAAGACCAGGAATTTGAGTGCATCGATACCGGTATCGTAGCCGGATATCGGCATCAGGTGCCAGAGCTTGCTCATCAGGAACTGGCCGCCAATGATATAAAACAGCGACGATATCGACATCATGACGACACCGAGGACGACGCCACTGATGTCGATATAGGTGGCACGAAAGAAGGCCAGCAGCATAGCCAGGGTGATATTGATCAGCAGCCCTATCAATAATGATGGCAACGCGATCGCCAGACTCGGCCACATACGCTGACTGATATCATGCGCGATATCACGACCGTCATCAGACTGGCCGAAATCAAACACAAACAGTTTGACTGATTTATCGAAGAAAATGGTATCGGTCAGGGCCTGTATACCTTCGCCTTCACTATTATATACCAGCGGCTTGTCGTAACCGTGCTCCTGTTTCCACTTGTCCACAGCCTCCTGGGTCACGCGTTTTGCACCGAGGTGCATACGCGCCATGTCATCAGGTGAATTGACAAAAAAGAACAATGTAAAGGTAATCAGGTTAACACCGATCAGAATCGGAATGGCATACAAAACACGGCGTATGATATAGGCCATCATCGGACAGTACCCCGTCTGGCGCTATGATGTTCCTTACGAATATAGGTTATAATGCCAGGCAGTATCATCAACACCAGCACCGCCACGATAATCAGGATCGGCTTAACGACTGGACGGTTCCATTCATGCCTTTTCTGTTCCCTGAGTTGAGGGTCGATACGCTTGTATTTGAGGGTGTTGTTGGCCATCAGGTTGGGTTTTACATTATGATACCAGGTATGGTAAAGACTGAAACCCTTCGGATGATAGCCGAACAACCACGGTGCATCACGTCTGACCACTTCCAGCATACTGTCGATTAGCGCCAGGCGCTCGACACCATTTTCCATGGCCTTCATTTTCTCGAACAGACGGTTAAAATCAGGATTATCATAATTGGAAGCATTTTCACCATTCAAGCCAACCTTGCGGTTGGGTCCATACAGCAGAAACATGAAGTTTTCCGGGTCCGGGTAGTCGGCATTCCAGCCCCAGCGATAGATCTGCGAGGTCCCTTTCAACATCTTTTCCTGAAAGCGATTATAGTCTGTATTACGAATAACCAGCTGGATATTGAGTTTCTGGAACTGCTTTCGTAACCAGTTCAGATATGACTTGGCATCCGGCCCGGGCATGGCGGTATCAAAATATAGTAACAGTGGCTTGCCGGTTTTCTCATCGCGTCCATTTGGATAACCGGCCTCGGCCATCAGGCGTTTCGCTGCATCGATGGATTTGCGTACCGGCTTGCCATCCTTCCATTCGTATACATAGCTATTGATACCTGCCTCACCTTCCACATAGCCGAAAATACCGGGTGGAATTGGGCTTTGTGCGGCGATACCACGGCCATTGGCAAAGATACTGATATACTCCTCAATATCGACGGCGATAGCAATTGCCTGACGCAGTTTACGTGCGCGTTCACTGGCACCGCCGACGAGCTTGTCCTGCATATTAAAACCGATATAGGAGATAGATGTCGTTACCGCGGTACTCAGCTCTATTCCCTTGTTACGCATCTCATCGGTCAGGGTCGCCTCACCCTCGCCGGTGAAACGAATCGCCTGGTCAAAACTGTCGGAACTGATACCAGCCGTGTCGTAATAGCCCTGCAGGAATTTGTTCCAGTATGGTATCGTTTCTTTTTCCAGGTTATAAACCACCTTTTCTATAAAGGGCAATGGCTTGCCTGCATCCTGTAACAGTCCCGCCTGGCGGTCACCCTTGTCACCATCGGCAGGATACTTTTCGCCATGAAAGTTGGGGTTGCGTTGCAGCACCATTCTCAGGTTGGGATTGTTCTCGGTCAGCATATAGGCCCCTGTTCCAACTGGATACCAGTTCAGGGTGATATTCCTGTCTATAAGGCCGGGCTGTGAATAAAACAGTTCCGCCTCGGCCGGCATCGGTGCAAAAAAAGGCATCGCCAGCCAGTAGACGAACTGCGGGTACTTGCCCTTGATCGTAATCCGGTAACGGTACCTGTCGAGCACCTCGACACCGGGTAGATCATAGGCATGCAGGTCGAGATAGACGTTATCCTGCTGGCGCTCCTTTTGTAGTTGCTGATAGGCATTTTTCAAGGTCGCAGAAAATTCCTGCAGGCCCAGGATGTAATCGGTCATTACTCCATAAATCGGTGAATGCAGTCGAGGATGGGCCAGCCGTTTAATCTGGTAAACATAGTCAGCTGCGACCAGTTCACGCGTACCCGTATGACTGAAATCTGACAAACTATATATATTTTCCAACTGCGTGGAAGTCAGTTTGTGATAGCGATACTGATCCTGTGCATCCTTGGCAAAGGCCGGATGCGGTTGATAACGAATACCCGGCTGGATCTCGATATCATAGACACTATAGGCGATCTGCGTGAAGTCTGCATCATCCGCCAGAGGCTGTCCGTTTTTATCAAGATAATACGCCTGAGGGACCGTTGTCCCGGCCAGCGGTGTCAGTTGATAGGGCCGTTTCAGATAGTGATATTGCACTACCGGCTCATAGATCTGCGCCAGAAATACATATTCATTGGAACTGTAAGCGCGGATGGGATCGAGATGCTTGGGCCGCTCACTAAACTCATCATAGAGGATATTTTTACCGTCATCGCCGGCAGAATAGGGATTATTCCACGAGCGCTCACCACATCCTGTCAACAGGATCAGGCCCAGGCCGACGCTCAGCAGCCAGCCAATTATATTCGTAGTGATAGTCCCTGACATCTGTTTATTGTTGTTTCCCGGCCTGTCTTTGTGTTTTCGATTATACCCTGTAAAGCGTCCATATTGTGTGTTACTTTACCGTAAAATAAGCCAGAATCCATTACTGACGAATGATTTCTGGTTTGTTACAATCTCTCGGATTCTAGATAACAAGCATATAACGAGATATCGACTATGGGAATATTAACCGGTAAAAATGCTCTGATTGTTGGACTTGCCAGTAACCGCTCTATTGCCTGGGGAATAGCTCAGGCACTCCATCGTGAGGGAGCTGATCTGGCGTTTACCTATCAAAATGAAAAATTGCGTGACCGGGTGGAAAAACTGGCTTCTAAATGCGATTCTGAAGTCACCCTGCCCTGCGATGTCAGCGACGACAAGCAGATTGAGGCCGTCTTCGAACATCTGGACGATTACTGGGACCACCTCGACATCATCATTCATTCGGTTGCATTTGCGCCGCGTGAGACACTCGAAGGCGACTACCTCGACAGCATCACGCGCGAAGGTTTCGCGATCGCCCATGATATCAGTTCCTACAGTTTTGCGGCCCTGGCCAAGGCCGGTCGCAACATGATGCAGGGGCGTAATGGTGCACTGTTAACACTGAGCTACCTCGGTGCCGAAAAAGCCATTCAGAATTACAATGTCATGGGACTGGCCAAGGCCAGCCTCGAGGCCAATGTCCGCTATATGGCACAGGCGCTCGGTTCGGAAGGTATCCGTGTAAATGCTGTTTCAGCCGGCCCGATCCGCACCCTGGCCGCAGCCGGTATCAGTAATTTCCGCAAAATGCTCGACCATACGGAGAATGTCGCACCGTTACGCAGAAATGTCACGATCGACGAAGTCGGCAATGTCGCCGCATTTCTGTGCTCGGACCTGGCCTCCGGTATCACCGGCGAAACCACCCATGTCGATGCGGGTTATAGCACTGTCGGCATGACCATTGCTAATGTTGACAAGGAATAAGTGATTCTTTTCGTGTGAATCGATTATTCATTGAATCACGAATAAATATATTTCATTGAGATGCGACTGAATCCCCTCTCGAAATAGCGCATGGAGATGCTACAGATTCCCCCTCCCTCCGGGTGGGGGTTAGGGGGTGGGGATCAAATACGAAATCCTGCTTGGATAAGTAAAGCATCATATCACCACCCCCTGGCCCCCTCCTTCAAGGAGGGGGGAAGATGTGGCATCGCTATGCGCTTTTTATACAGGGTGCTTTTTAATATCCCGAGTATAAAAATATTTGAACTCGCTACACGCTACTAGCCACTAGCTACTCTTTAGCCACTAGCTACGTGCTTCCTGCCACTCTCCGCCATCTTCAAGAATTCCCTCTTCGCCCTGCAACTTGCCGATTACGACTGCACCACAGGAATCACTGAAAACATTGGTCGCAGTGCGGAACATGTCGAGGATGCGGTCGACGGCCATGATCATCGCAATGCCGTCGGCGGGCAGGCCGATGGCGGCAAGTATAACCGTGATCGCGACCAGGCTCGCGGAGGGAATCGCGGCAACGCCGATCGATGTCATCAATGCGATCAGGACGACAGTAAACTGCACTGTAAATGGCAGTTCCAGACCATAGGCCTGGGCGATAAACATCGCCGCGACGCATTCATACAATGCGGTGCCATCCATATTCACGGTTGCCCCCAGCGGTAAGACAAAACTGGTGGTGCGATTGGAGACACCGGCGTTTTTTTCCACGCATTCCATCGTCAAAGGCAATGTAGAGGCCGATGACGAAGTCGAAAAGGCGGTCAACAGCGCCGGCGCCATGGCTCGGTAATGACGAAGTGGATTGACGCCGGCGATATAGCGCAACATCAATGGCAGCGTAATAAAAAAATGGAATGCAAGTGCGGCGACCACGGTCAGGAAAAAGACCCCGACTGTTCGTGCGAGCTCATCGAGCTGCTCGGTGCCGGTATCGGCAACGACCTTGGCAACCAGACCGAATACGCCAATTGGCGCAAACTTGATAATCAGGTCGGTGATCATCATCATAACCTGGTTCAGACCCGACCAGAAGTTATACAGGGCTTCGGCATACGGCTCATCGATGCGAGTCATAAAAAAGCCCATCAGTAACGAGAATACAATCAGCCCCAGTAACTGGCCATTGCTACTGGCAGCCTCGATTATGTTGGGTGGAAACAGCTGCAGGAATATACCAGCCAGGTCACCGGCTCCCTTGCCTTCCACGCGTGATAACACTTCATTTACGGTACTATCGTCGAGTTGACCCATGACTTCACGCGCCGGCTGACCATCAAGGATCCCCGGCGTAAACAGGTTGACCATAAATAGTCCAACCAGAATCGCCAGCGCGCTGGTAGTCATATAATACAGCAGGGTCTTGCCGCCCAGACGACCCAGTGCTCCCGAGGAGCCGATACCGGCTATGCCGATGATGATCGACGACACCACCAGCGGGACGATAATCATTTTCAGCGCATTTAGAAACAGGGCACCGACAAATGCATACATTGCATAGAATGTTATGCCAAAGACAGCCGCGTCCTTGCCACTGGCAAGCCCGGCCACTACGGCCAATAGCAGCGCTATCATGATTTGCCAATGCAGTTTCAGTTTCATCGTCTATCCTTGTCGCTATTCAGCTAAACAATCTGCTTTGTTGTCTGTACAGACGGATTTATCAGGAATCATCATTCGCCAGCCTGCTGTCAAAGATCTTTATGTCTGCCTGCTCCTTGAGGTCAGCTATTGCGGCAGCCACTTCCTCACTGCTGCGCATGCGCTGCATGATCTGCCCCATAAAGTTTCGTGACGGATCGTCTTTCTTGGCCTCGCCTTGCTGCACACCCATGATTGCAGCGATCAGACCATCACCTTTGAGTGTCTTTGCAGAAGCATAACTAGTCTTGCCTTCTTCAGGCTTTGCTGCCTTGAATGCCGCTTTCAATAATGCCGGGTCATAAGCACTCTCATTGCGTCCTACCCATTTGGCCGCCTTGTAGGTCAGGGATTTATCCTTGCCCAGTTGTTCCATGTCGGCACCTTCCCTGAGCTGTTTCAGATAGCCCTCGATATCGGCATCCATAGATGCGCCGGCCTTTTTGTTAAGCAATGTATTTCGAATTTCGTCCCTGACCTCGTCGATAGCCTGAGACTTGCTGGGCTGGTAATCCGACAACCTGACTACGACAACGCGCTCGGATGCATCATTCGTTTGCGCTTTCAGTTCGATGATCTTGCTATTCAGTGAGCGCGAGGGATTTCCATTGGCAAACACATCACCGGAATATGCAGCATCAATGACCTTGCGATCACCCGCGATCTCATCATCCTTGTTGCCTGTACGACTGAACCATCCTGTTTTCTTTATGGTCAGCTCCAGTTCCCGGGCGGCCACATCGAGACTGCCTGGGTTTTCATAGGTCAGGTTGTACAAGGATTCCTTCCGATCCAGATAAATATTTTCCGCCTGTTGCCTGGCATACATTTTCTGCACATCCTGCCTGACATCGGCGAACAGCTTGTTGGTGCCTGGCTTGATATCGAGGATCTTGATGATATGGAAACCAAATTCTGTTCTTACTGGCTTGCTGTATTCACCTTTCCCAAGTTGATTGGCAGCCTGTTCAAATGCCTCATCCAGGGTACCGGATTCGAGGATGCCTATATCACCACCTTGTGCGGCCGAGCCGGCATCATCTGATTCAGTACTGGCCAATTTGGCAAAGTCCTCGCCCTGCTGCAATCTTTCATAGACTTCATTGATACGCTTCTGTGCGGCAGCGACATCGTCTTCTTTCTTTGCACCCGGGATTTCAGCGAGGATATGGGCAACCTGGCGTTGTTCAGGAGTTACGAAGCTGTCCTTGTTGTCTTCATAATACTGGCGCAGTTGCTCATCGGTAAATTTGAGTTCCTTCTCGATATCGCGACTGTCCACAAGGAGGTAGTCGAGGATGACCTTTTCCGCGGTTACAAAATTCTGTTCGTGCTGCTGATAATATTCCTTTATCTCTTCTTCTGTGATCTCTATGGCATCCCGGTATTGTTTGATCGGCAATTGCAGATAGGCAATGTTAAGCTTGCGATTCTGCAGTTCCTGCATTTGATCAATCTCAGACGCCGTTACAAAACTGCTCTGTTGTATGCCGCCGACAATTTCTTCTAAAACCAGATTGCGCGCAAGCATCTGCTGGTATTCGGCCGGGACCAGATTATTATAGCGCAGCAGTTCTTCATAACGCTGCTGGTCAAATTCGCCATCGACATGGAATGCGGTATTGGATTGCACTTGCTGCGCGATCGCGGCTTCATGCACACGCAGTCCACGCTCCTCAGCGGCCTGATGCAGAACCTCTTCCTGTATCATCTGATCCAACACATTGCGTCTGTACGCCACCAGCGCACTACCCTCGGGCCTGTCTTTATTACCACGCAGACTACGGTCAACCTGTGTGTTCAGGGCATTACGGCTGATTTCAACATCATTGACCTTGGCCACGACAATAGCTGAGCCACCGCCCAGGTATTCCTGGATACCCCAGAGTGCGAAAGGCACAATCAGCAATATGACGATGACCCATGCAAATACCCCAGTAGCTCGATCCCGGATTGACTGTAACATATAGACTTCCTGCTAAATTATCATTCTTTATAACATTATATATTCCCCGCTAGCGGGAAACACCGGGCCTATCATACCCGAAATAAAAAAAGGGCGCTTCCAGAACCGGAAGCGCCCTTTGATATTGGCGGAGCGGACGGGACTCGAACCCGCGACCCCCGGCGTGACAGGCCGGTATTCTAACCAACTGAACTACCGCTCCATTTTTTGGTGGGTGCTGAGGGGATCGAACCCCCGACCCTCGCCTTGTAAGGGCGATGCTCTCCCAGCTGAGCTAAGCACCCGATCAAGAGCGCGCTAGTTTACGGATTTCTGCCGGTACGTGCTGCACGATCACGGACAAGGAAAGTCCCAAAACCCACCAGGGTGACCTGGTCGCCATTTTTCAGTGAACGGGTGATCGCATCGATGATACCATCAACGGCCTTGGTCGCATCGGATTTGGGTAAATCGGCTGAGTCCGAGACGGCTTCGATTAATTCTGCTTTATTCATTGAGACACTCCTAATAATTTAGTTATTTTTTGAAGTCCATATATCCACTCGGCAGCAAATATTATCGGGCAACCCAGTCCATGCATCTGACATCAAAAGTATAGAAACGGCTTTATACCAATTGCACTGCTGGGGTGTCAAATAAACAGCGCATATCCGGGCCCGCTAAAGCGCCACGATCGCTATAAAAAAATGACACTATTCAATAAAATACGTAACAAACAGAAAATAAAAGTAAGCTTTTTCAGTTGCTGGAATTTTATCCATTCGATGCTGTATACCACGCTGTTCACAAGTATGGCGGTAACAGCCTTGTGTGCATAACCGTAACGCCTGAAATGCCTGCAGGGCTAAGCATTTCCCAAAAAATTACAGGGCATCCTGGAACGAGTTTTCACCCGCCCATGAATGCCCTGTCGTTAGCAGGATAATTGCGGCGCAATCAATGTGCCCTGACATTTCCCTTCTTGGCAGCCTTGTCCTTATCCACAGCGGCTACTTTCTCACCTGGCTTTGGCGGCAGTGCGACTGGCTTATGCTGTAACGCTATTCCCAGCACATCATCTATCCATTGTACAGGTATGATGTCCAGTTGCTCCTTGATATTGTCAGGTATATCGGTCAAGTCGCGACGATTTTCTTCCGGAATAATGACCGTCTTGATCCCGCCTCGATGGGCCGCCAGCAGTTTCTCCTTCAGACCACCGATCGGTAATACCTCACCGCGCAACGTGATCTCTCCGGTCATTGCAACCGTTGCCTTAACCGGTATCTGCGTCAGTGCCGAAACCAGCGCGGTACACATACCTATACCAGCGCTGGGACCATCCTTGGGCGTTGCTCCCTCGGGAACATGGATATGGATGTCATTGTGCTGATAGAACTCTTCCTCGATACCGAGACTGGCCGCACGACTGCGCACTATGGTCATGGCAGCCTGTATCGACTCCTGCATGACATCACCCAGTTGCCCGGTATGGATCAATTTGCCTTTGCCGGGCACCAGGGCTGTTTCAATTGTCAACAGCTCACCACCGACCTCGGTCCACGCCAGACCGGTCACCTGTCCAACCTGGTCTTGCTCCTCGGCCAATCCAAAGCGGAAACGTTTTACGCCCAGGTATTTGTCGAGGTTTTCCGGTGTCACCTCGATCTGACCGATGTTCGGGTCGAGCAAGACCTCCTTGACGACCTTGCGGCAAACCTTTGAGACTTCGCGTTCAAGGTTACGCACACCGGATTCACGCGTGTAGTATCGCACCATGTCATAGATTGCCTCATTGGTGATGATCAACTCGTCTTCCTTGAGGCCGTTATTCTCGAGTTGCTTCGGCAACAGGTATTTGGTGGCGATATTGACCTTTTCATCCTCGGTATAGCCAGGGATTCGGATGACTTCCATACGGTCCAGTAATGGCGCCGGGATGTTGAGTGAATTTGCGGTTGCAACAAACATCACGTCGGACAGATCGTAATCCACTTCGAGATAGTGATCGCCAAAGGTATGGTTTTGCTCCGGATCGAGCACCTCGAGTAAAGCCGATGACGGATCACCGCGGAAGTCTGTCGACATCTTGTCGATCTCATCGAGCAGGAACAACGGATTACGCACGCCTATCTTGGACAGGTTCTGGATAATCTTGCCGGGCATCGAGCCGATATAGGTTCGACGGTGACCGCGGATCTCGGCCTCATCACGTACACCACCCAGGGACATGCGCGAGAACTTACGATTGGTCGCACGTGCAATCGAACGCCCCAGGGATGTTTTACCGACACCGGGAGGACCGACCAGACACAGGATCGGACCCTTCAGTTTTTTCACGCGTTGCTGCACCGCCAGGTATTCCAGGATGCGCTCCTTGACCTTCTCCAGGCCATAATGATCCGTATCCAGTACTTCCTGTGCCTCGGCGAGGTCATGGTGTACCTTGGTTTTCTTTTTCCACGGCAGATTCACGAGCCAGTCGATATAATTCCTGACCACAGTGGCTTCTGCCGACATCGGCGACATCTGCTTGAGCTTGTTGAGTTCGGCAGTTGCCTTTTCCTTGGCCTCCTTGGGCATACGCGCCTTTTCGACCTTCTTGCTCAGTTCCTCCATTTCATTAGGAATGTCTTCCATGTCGCCCAGTTCCTTCTGGATCGCTTTCATCTGTTCATTCAGATAATACTCGCGCTGACTTTTTTCCATCTGATGTTTGATACGTGAACGGATACGTTTTTCCACCTGCAGAATATCGATTTCCTCTTCGATCAATACCAACAGATGTTCCAGACGTTCCTGCAAGTCCACCATCTCGAGGATCTTTTGCTTCTCATCGAGCTTCAGGGACATATGCGCGGCGATGGTATCCACCAGGCGACCAGCATCATCGATGCCCGACAACGAGGTCAGGATTTCCGGCGGGACTTTCTTATTCAATTTGACATACTGATCGAACTGCGTCATCAGTGAACGGGTCAGAACCTCGATCTCACGCTCTACCGGCTCTTCTTCATCTAGCAGCTTGATCTGTGCGGAGAAATGCTCGTCGTTAGCCACATAGCTGATCACCTGGGCACGTTCCGCTCCCTCGACCAGAACCTTGACGGTGCCATCCGGCAGCTTTAGTAACTGCAAAATTGTTGACAGCGTACCGACACGGTGTATGTCCTCGGCGGTCGGGTCGTCGACATCGGCACTCTTCTGCGATACCAACAGGATTTTCTTGTCATGTTCCATCGCACCCTCAAGTGCCTTGATGGATTTTTCCCGTCCGACAAACAGCGGAATGACCATATGCGGATATACGACAACATCACGCAACGGTAAAACGGGAATGACCAATGTCTGACCATCGATCACTTTGGGTGTCTTGTCTTCATGCTCCATTTATATTCCCTCTCATGGAATAAGGTTTCAAACGGACTTGGCGTACGTTTTAAATATAGTTGTTAAGATTCTATATATGGCCAGTTGTAGCCATTTCAATGCGGCAGGTGCTGTATTTATGTCGCAATGGTCTTCCCTGACCACTGGTAAAGAAGAAAGAGTGGTTATTTTTTGTACAAATGGATCAGTCAGAGGCAACACGTTGCTGATCTTTACCGTCAAAGATCATATAGGGTTTTGCTTCACCCTTGATCACGGCTTCATCGATAACGACCTTGCTGACATTTTCCATGGAAGGAAGGTCATACATGGTATCCAGTAATACTTGTTCGAGAATGGTTCTCAGGCCACGCGCACCGGTCTTCCTTTCCATCGCCTTGTATGCGATTGCACTGAGGCCATCATCACGGAATTCAAGCTCTGAACCTTCCATTTCAAACATCTTGGCATATTGCTTGACCAGAGCATTCTTCGGCTCAGTCAGGATCCTGACCAGGGCCTCTTCATCAAGCTCCTCGAGTGTCGCAACTACCGGCAGGCGGCCAACGAATTCGGGGATCAGGCCATACTTGACCAGATCTTCCGGCTCGACATCATACAGGGTCTCGCCTACGCTGATTTCCTCATCCTTGCTCTTGACCTCGGCGGCAAATCCGATGCCTCCCTGCTCCGAACGTCCACGAATGATTTTTTCCAGTCCGGCGAATGCACCGCCGACAATAAACAGGATGTTCGACGTATCGACCTGCAGAAACTCCTGTTGCGGGTGCTTGCGACCACCCTGTGGTGGTACCGAAGCGACGGTACCCTCGATCAGTTTCAGCAGGGCCTGTTGTACACCTTCACCGGATACATCTCGGGTAATGGACGGATTTTCCGACTTACGCGAGATCTTGTCGATCTCATCGATATAGACAATACCGGTTTGTGCCTTTTCAACATCATAATCGCACTTCTGCAGAAGCTTCTGGATGATATTTTCAACGTCTTCACCCACATAACCCGCTTCGGTCAATGTGGTCGCATCGGCAATCGTAAATGGAACATTGAGCAATCTGGCCAGCGTCTCGGCGAGCAGGGTTTTACCGCAGCCGGTAGGGCCAATCAGCAGGATATTGCTTTTGGAAATCTCGACATCATTCTGCGTCTGGGTGATCTCCAGACGTTTATAATGATTGTAAACTGCAACAGACAGGATTTTCTTGGCCCTGGCCTGACCGATAACATACTCGTTGAGCACATCATTGATTTCATTCGGCTTGGGCAGCTGACTTTCTTCAGTCGTCGATTTTTCCTGCATTTCCTCACGAATGATATCGTTACATAATTCGACACATTCATCACAGACAAAAACGGACGGACCGGCTATCAGTTTCCTGACTTCATGCTGGCTTTTGCCGCAAAAGGAACAATACAGCAGCTTGCCACCGTCATCGCCCTTGTTGTGTATATCGTCACTCATATTCGACCTCAGACCATATATTGGCTTAATCTATTTGTCACATTGCATCATATTGCCGCATAATTCAAGTAAGCTGCAATTCCTGTGCCAGAAACCTGTTATAAATGAAGTCAGTTGCTTGAAAAATATACAGAAAAGCCATGCTTATTCTGTAGTATTTTCCTGGCGACTCGAGAGCACCTCATCTATCAAACCATATTCGACTGCTTCGGCTCCGCTCATGAAATTATCGCGGTCCGTGTCCAGCTTGATGGTTTCCATCGGCTGACCCGTGTGGTCGGCCAGTATCTTGTTCAGGCGCTCACGAATATGCAGGATTTCCTTCGCATGGATCTCGAAATCCGCCGCCTGCCCCTGAAAACCACCCATTGGCTGGTGAATCATGCACCTTGAATGCGGCAAACTATAGCGTTTTCCCTTTTCCCCACCTGCCAGCAGTACGGCACCCATACTGGCTGCCTGACCGATGCACATGGTACTGACATGCGGCTTGATAAACTGCATCGTGTCATAGATCGACAGCCCTGCTGTCACCGAGCCACCCGGTGAATTAATATACATATGAATATCCTTATCCGGGTTTTCTGATTCAAGGAACAGCAACTGGGCAACAATCAGGTTGGCCATATAGTCCTCAACCTGCCCAACTACAAAAATTACACGTTCCTTGAGCAGACGTGAATAAATGTCGTAGGAACGCTCACCTCTTGGTGTCTGTTCTACAACAATCGGCACCAGTCCAACAGCACGTGGATCCAGCCCGCCCTTATCCAAAATATCGGTCATTATTATGTTTCCTTTAGTAAACCTTATAGACTATTCTGACGGCTTTTCATTCATAATGTCATCAAAAGGCACGGTTTTTTCTTCAATTTCCAGTTCTTTAGCCAATAATTCCACAACCTGGTCCTCTAAAACAAGCCCTTCCAGGCTTTGCAACAGCTTCGGATTCTGCCTGTAGGCCTTGATGACCTCGTCCGGCTGTTCATATGTGCCGGCAATTTCCTCAAGCTTGTGCATGACCTGATCCTTATCGACCTGCAGGTTGTTTACCTGAATGACCTCACCGACCAGCAATCCCAATGCGACACGTTTGCGCGCCTGTTCTTCAAACAGTTCTGTGGGCAAATTCACATCTTTCAAGGCTTGCGCACTATCACCCATAGCCTGATTCATCAGGTTCTTGGCTTCGTCATCGACCAGTGCCTGTGGCAGTTCCAGTTCATTGGCTTCAAGCAATGCATCCATGACGGCATTTTTCATACCACTCTGCAGGCGGGTAGCCAACTCGCGCTCCATATTACTGCGCACTTCCTGGCGAAATGCGTCCAGACCATCCTCGACACCAAAGGCCTTGGCAAATTCATCATCCAGTTCAGGTAATACCGGTTTGTTGACCTTCAATACCTCGATATCAAACTCGGCCTCCTTACCGGCCACTTCCTTGCCCTGATAGTCATCGGGGAACGTAACCGTAATGGTCTTGCTGTCGCCTTCCTTGACTCCGATCAGCTGTTCCTCAAAGCCGGGGATCATGCTGTTCGAGCCGAGTACCAGCGGCACATTGTCAGCCTTGCCACCTTCAAAGGCCTCGCCATCGATGCGCCCGAGAAAATTAATAATGACCTGGTCAGTTTCTTCCGCCGCGCGCTCGACGCTTTCCCAGGTCACACGCTGTGTCTGCAGTTTCTCGAACATATTGTCGACATCGGCGTCCTCGACCGTGGATACCGTTGTTTCTATTTTCTTGCCTTGCAGGGAAGCCAGTTTAACTTCAGGGTAGACCTCGAAGGTTGCGCTGTATTCCATCGCCTGCCCCGGTTCCATTTTGACATCCTCGACCTTCGGTCCTTCCGCAGGCTTGAGCTTTTCCTGGTTGATGGCTTCATACAGCGTCGACTGCAACACATCACCCATGACCTCCTGGCGTACCTGGCCGGCGAATTTCTGCTTGACCACTTTAAGAGGCACCTTGCCCGGTCGAAATCCATCCAGCTTGACAGAACGACTCAGGTCCTTGAGCTTTTTTTCGACCGCATCGTCTATTTTTTCAGAAGGCACCTGAACGGTGATCTTGCGCCCCAGAGTGCCGGTAGATTCAACTGAAACTTGCATGGTTTTACCTCAAATCTTTGTATGATTGGCTACATAGATTGGCTACATAGCATTTAGAATTTGTCATTAAGCAGACAATTAAATATAGCTGCCTGTCCAGATTATGGTGCGAAAGGAGAGACTCGAACTCTCACGGGTTACCCCACAGGAACCTAAATCCAGCGCGTCTACCAATTCCGCCACTTTCGCAAACCTGTTTTACTGACCACTTTACATAAGCTAACCAGGCAGAACACCCACCAGAATCAAAACAAGACCTGCAATGGAAGCGCTATGACGACCCGGATAGCAAATGAAACATTCGTTTTGTCAGTATTAATCGATCATTATACAGTATCTATCTGTTATTTTGCACAATGGCTTAAATCAGTTATGGGATATATGCCGTCAGCACGAATACCAGTCTCATATAAACACAACATAAATCTTGTACTGACTTTCATATGATATTGATTTTATAGATATATTATATATTGGCAAGTCTTTTAGTTGAGTGCTGGCAACGCACCAGGAATGCTACATGGAGTGGGCAACGCCGTCCTCTGTCGGCCGCTGCAGATCATCATGGTGACAGACGAGGCTTGCTGCAGCCTTACCTGCTTTCAAGGCGAGATCCGCCTGGGTAATCAACAATTCCAGTGCCGTTTCGGTACAGTGATCATCGAAACTCTGCAACGTTGACAGGCCGATCTGTAATTGCATTTCATCAAACGGGTCGCTGTCACGGGCATCCTGCAGTACCTTTAATATACGCTGCGCGAATTGCCTGGACTCAGTCACGTCTATTTCAGGTAATGACAGAATAAATTGTTCGCCGCGAAGATAGGCAAGGATATCGCCTTCACGGACCTGCATCTTGAGGATGTCTGCAAGTGCCTCGAGTAAATTATCACCGGCGAAAAAATTCATCCCTTCGGCCAGGCTCTTGAAATTACTCATTTCGATAATACAGCAACTGAAGGCGCGTTGATGACGCAGCGCCCGCGCCAGCGCAGTCTGTGATTCTGCGCAAAAAAAACGTCTGTTCGGCAAGCCAGTGGGTTCATCCACCAGGGCCAGATTACGAAGATCCTGTTGCAGTCTCGTTGCGGCAAGCAGGGCATCTTCCAGTTGCCCCGTCCTTTCGCACACCTGACATTGCAGCTCACGCGTATAACGGTAGTTCACCAACATCTGTATAAACAACTTGCTGAACAGGGTAAAGAACTGCTCATGTGCCGGGGTAAAAAAATCGCCCTTGCAATGATGCAAACACAACACACCATATAATATGTTTCTGTTGATCAACGGGATACACATCAATGAACCCGCCTGTTGGCGGATACCAATAACAACCTGGGTCTGACTGGTCTCAACAGATAATGGGGTAAAAAATTCAGGCAGTTTCCTGCATTGCTCGTACTTAACCTGTCCGCTGCTGGCAGTATCCGCTACTGTTCCCTGGCCCGTAGCGACATCATGAGTCTTCCAGCCGTCCTGCCTGTGGCTGGTCGTGATACGTGTATTCTCCCATTGTGCCGTCGCTGCCAGTTGCAGCCTGTCATTTTCGTTGAGGAACAATGCCGCATTTTCTATTTGCTGATTTTCCAGCAATACCCGTAACACATCAGCATACATATCCTTCTCGTTGTGAGCCTTATTCAAGTTGACGAGTGAAGTCAATACCGACAGGGAATCGATCAGATTAACGGTGTCGCGATTAACACTCTGAAACAGTTTGAACAGTGTATCGTTATCCATCGCGTTAACTAGGCCAGCGCCACTGCAAGTGACTCGACATCATCAC
>CAMYJD010000024.1:62886-64910 GCA_947258655.1 uncultured Gammaproteobacteria bacterium
GCCGGCATTTTATTTGCCAGGCGCGTCAGGTGTATCGGCTCCAGTGCGAGACTGTGGGTGATAGCTGTGATGGCTTCCTGATCGTCAATATCAACAGGCTCTTGCTGCAGGGACAGTTGACTGCACATACGCACAAGATTGACTAATTGCCAGTAGCGACCGCGATAGTCGCCTGCGTAAAAATGCCTGTACAGGATTTGCACACTTTCCGGAAGGTGCCATTTCTTTGCCAGAATAGCACTGGCCTCGAGGCTGTTTATACCTATGATCTCTGCCTGCAGAACGAGTATATCCTCATCGGACCCGGCCTTGCGGCGGGCATAGACATCAGCCATCTCGAATGGAAACAGATGCGCTAGCAAAAGTTCGCCGAGGTTACTCAGTAATCCGGCCAGATAGACCTGATCGGAAAAATCACTGTCAGTTTTTGTTACATAACGGCCCATCCACCTGCACATCATTGCCGTGAACATAGCATTGAACCAGTATTGCTTCTGATCAAAACCACTACAACTGGATTGTTTGAACGGTTCATTCAGCGCTATACCCAGGGCCAGGCTCTTGACCATATTGAGACCAAGGACACGCACAATCGCCTGACTGACGCTATGGATCTTATCTGGACACCCATAATAAGCAGAATTCGCGACGCCGATGATTCTGGCCATCAACGCAGGGTCCTGCTCAATCGTCTTCGCCAGGCGCGGGATATCGACCTGCTCACTGGTCACCTGGGCAAGGATCTGCTGGGCAATAGCCGGCAATGGCGGCAAGTCGGGCAGCGCACGAATCCTGCCAATTTTTTCATTTAAAACAAGTTGATACATTGATCAGCCTAATGCCTGTGGTCATTATGTATATACTTCAGCTAAACACTGGTTTAACAACAATAATGACGGCTGAAGGACCCGAATCTTTAGGCTTATGGCCTGATTATTTATAAGGCTTAACAATGTGCCGGGCAATCTAGGCAACAAGCCGCGATTACTCGTGCACGCCCAAATCAGACTTATTATGCTATTGATTACTATCAGATAATTACTGAATTTTCTGATCAGGCTATGTTCCTGACAAACTCGGTGACAGGAGCGATCACGTGATCAGGGTCCAGATTGACTGCAGCATTAAGCCTTTTACTCAGCAGTGAACGTACCTGCGTCGAAGCCGTCTGTTTTAGTTTTAATTCATGCAGATCCAGTCGCGATATGCGGCCATAACAGGAAGCCCGCGAAAGAACATAAATTTTCCGTTGTTTCTGCTGCTCACGCAGGAAATGATAGAAACTGTACGGCCTGTGCCTGAACAGCACCGTGGGTGTCTGCCAGATACGCTGTTCACGATCTGACTGACTGGAGATCAGTTCACCGACCGCAGGGCCAATGCCCTCGATATTGTCACGCAAAAAGCGCATCGGTTCTTCACTGGTACGGCGAAAGGTGCCGTCATCCTGTTCTTCGAAAATAGCAACCTGATGTATGCCATTTATATCAAAGTAGACTGGTATTCTGACCATTGTAATATTCCCGCAATTCTATTATCTATTAAAAACTGTAAGTCAATATTTGTATAATATGATTAACACTATATTACATTGTTATATTATTATAGCATTTATAGTTAATATGTTATTTTTCACATAATATTGTTATATATTATTAACTTAATAAATATAAAGCTTATATCCTTTTAAGTTCTTGATAAAGGCGCCAGCACCTGAACTAACTATGGCCTATACATGCCTTAATCAATAACCTGTATCGTCATACAGAAAGTATACTTGAGAGGGATTATAGATTTTTTTCTATAAAAATAAGCCGATAGGCAATTTTTCTATGAATGTACATTAAAGTACTTGGAATTGAAGCGTTAAAACCCACACCATCGGCGTTAATATAACGCCATCGGGTAATGAGAATTTGGTGGGTCATGTAGGATTCGAACCTACGACCAAGAGATTAAGAGTCTCCTGCTCTACCAACTGAGCTAATGACCCGAATATGGGGTGGACGATGGGGCTTGAACCC
>CAMYJD010000025.1 GCA_947258655.1 uncultured Gammaproteobacteria bacterium
GGTGGCCTGAACCTGAACTGGCTGCGCCTGACCGCAGCCGGTGGCAACCTGCCGCCGGTGCTGGATCCGATCGGTAACCAGACCGTCGAAGAAGGCCAGTTGTTGAGCTTCCCGCTTGGTGCCAGCGATGACGGCCCACTGACCGAACTGCGCTTCAGCGAGAGTGGTCTGCCTGCAGCTGCAACCCTGACCGATAATCTCGATGGTACCGCCAGCGTCAGCTGGACCCCAGGTGCCGGTACGGCCGGGGTATATGATGTCACGTTCACGGTCACCGATATCACCGGCACCGGCCTGTCTGACAGTGAAGCGATCCAGATCACGGTCAACCCGCCCGGCGGCGGCCAATCACCGTTCGGCGGCATACCATGGGCAATCCCGGGCCAGATCGAGATGGAGGATTATGACCTTGGTGGCCAGGGTATTGCCTACAACGACAGCACGGCCGGCAACAAAGGCGGCCAGTATCGCTCCGATGATGTCGACATCTACACCAGTGCGACCGAGGGTAACTATGTCGGTGCCAATGCCAGTGGTGAATGGCGTGAATACAGCGTCGATGTCGCCAGTCCCGGATTGCATACGTTGCGGTTACGCGTGGCGACACCGAAAGACGGCAGGCAGGTGCACATCGAAATGAACGGTGTCGATGTCAGTGGCCCGATCGCGATCCTGAACAGCGGTGGCTGGCAGGCCTGGCAGACCATTACAGTGCCGGTCACGCTCAGTGCCGGACCGCAGATCATGCGTGTTGTCGTCGATAATGGTGGGCTGAATATGAACTGGGTCAGTCTAACAAACGGCGGTCCTTAAATAAGAAAGGTGTAAATGCAGTCAGTGACAATCCGGCATATCTGGATTGGTCGCTGGCTGCGTTGTGCTGTTATCGGTTGTGCCACAGGTGTATTTGATGCCATGTAAAAATGGTGCATGGCGATAACATAATAATGTTAGTTATTGCGAACGATAGTGAAGCAATCTATTCAATTGCGTATCAAGATCAAAATTAGGGCTGGACATAAAACCCGGGAGATCGCCGCAGTCACTACCGTTCCTTCGCGATGACATAATAATTATAGTCATTGCGAACGGTAGTGAAGCAATCTATTCAATTGTGTATCAGGATCATGATTCGTGCTGGATATAAACTCCGGGAGATCGCCGCATCGCAAAAAAACAGCGGCCGTTTATATGAGTCATTAATTAT
Organism: uncultured Gammaproteobacteria bacterium; assembly: GCA_947258655.1. Taxonomy (GTDB): domain Bacteria; phylum Pseudomonadota; class Gammaproteobacteria; order JAADHQ01; family JAADHQ01; genus JAADHQ01. The sequence goes on from CAMYJD010000025.1 coordinate 1,208, forward strand.
TACCGTTTTGTTACAATCACCGGTTTAAATCACGACTCCCATGCAAAACCACTCCATGAAAGGTGGAGGTGTCTATGACCTGTGAATTGAATCTTGTAATTCATGCCTTCGTAGTGAAAATAGAGCTCATGTAATTAAACAGAGGCTGACACAAAATCAATAGTAAATGAAACTGTAAACCGGTCTAAATCATTTTGTCTACTTTTTCGTCATTATTCAGTGTTATTGATCTATGTCAGTAGTATTTTGAGAAATAGTGTCTACGATTTGATGTAAAAATAATATTTGAAGGGAAGTCTCCACATAAAACCCTGTTTCCATCAGTTCCATGGTCAGATGCAAGTCCAAATGCGTAACGCAAGGAGTCAGAGATGGAGTTTCTACAGCACTTTCGTGATCAACACACCCATCAATTCGGTTCATCAATACAGCGAGGGTGCAAGCTTGTTGCCTGGCTGCATGCATTGCTTGTTTGTCTGTGTGTTATTGCGCCATTGTCGGTGCAGGCCGGTCCGGCCAATCTGGTCAAGGATATCTGGCCCGGTATCAGCGGTTCGGAACCAAGCGAGCTTACTAGCGTCAACGACACGCTGTATTTCTATGCCGATGACGGCACCAACGGCCAGGAGTTGTGGAAGAGTGATGGCACCGCGGGCGGCACCGTAATAGTCAAGGACATCTGGCCTGGTAGCTCCTCGCAGCCTAGAGGTCTCACCAACGTTAACGGCACGCTATACTTTTTTGCCAATGACGGCATCCACGGCCGAGAGTTGTGGAAGAGCGATGGCACCGCGGCCGGCACCGTGCTGGTCAAGGACATCAACCCCAGTAGCGGCAGCTCGCATGTAGGAATATTTCCCATCAACGTCAACGGCACGCTGTATTTCGCTGCCGATGACGGCACCCATGGGGCTGAGCTATGGAAGAGTGACGGCACCGCAGCCGGCACCTTGCTGGTCAAGGATATCAATCCCGGTAGTGGTGACTCGGGACCACTCAACTTCGCCGCCGTCAACGGCACGCTATTTTTTGTCGCCGAAGATGTCCAGTACAACAAAGAGTTGTGGAAGACCGACGGCACCGCGACCGGCACCGTGCTGGTCAAGGACATCAACCCCGGTTGCTTTCCTTTAGGGGTGGGTCCAGAAGGTCTTACTAACGGCAACGGTACACTGTATTTTACTCACATAGATTGCATCAACGGCCGAGAGTTGTGGAAGAGCGATGGCACCGAGGCCGGTACTATGCTGGTCAAGGATATCAACCCCGGTAGTGGCAGCTCGGTCTCCTTCCTCTCCACCGCCAATGGCACGCTGTATTTTGGTGCCGATGACGGCACCAACGGCGAAGAGTTGTGGAAGAGTGACGGTACCGCGGCCGGTACCGTGCTGGTCAAGGAAATCTGGCCCGGTAGTAACGGTGGCCTACAATCTACGATCACCAACGTCGACGGCATGCTGTATTTCATTGGCAATGACGGCATCCGTGGTAGAGAGCTGTGGAAGAGCGATGGCACCGCGGCTGGCACCGTGATGGTCAAGGATATCTTGCCTGGTAGTGACGGCTCGAACCCAGGAAACTTCACCAACGTCAACGGCACGCTATATTTCACGGCCGATGACGGTATCAGCATAGGGTTATGGAATAGTGATGGCACCGCAGTCGGTACCGTGCGGGTGCAGGTTATTAAACCAGGAGGAAATCAATTGACCACATACTTAACAGTAGCTGGAACACGATTGTTTTTTGATGCAGATGATGGTGTACACGGTAGTGAATTATGGTCGCTGGATACTCTTCAAAGCCCCTTTGGCAGCACTCCGTGGCCGATCCCGGGCCAGATCGAAATGGAAGATTATGATCTCGGAGGTCAGGGCATCGCCTATAACGATAATACTGCGGGCAATAAAGGCGGCCAGTATCGCACCGATGATGTCGACATCTGGTTGAGCGGTTCGGAAGGCCATTATGCCGGCACCAACAGCGCGGGCGAGTGGCTGGAGTTCACCGTGGATGTGGCCACCAGCGGCAACTATCAGCTTGAACTGCGTTTTGCGACACCCAAGACCGGTCGTCAGGTGCATGTCGAGTTTGGTGGCGTGAATGTCAGCGGCCCGATCACGTTACCCAACACCGGCGGTTGGCAGGCGTGGCAGACCCTGACTGTCCCGGTTGCACTGACGGCCGGTGAGCAGGTCATGCGCGTCGTGATCGATGGCAACGGCATGAACCTGAACTGGGTACGCCTGAGCCTGATCAGTGTTAATCTGCCGCCAGAGTTGAATCCAATCGGTCCGCAGAGTATCGAGGAAGGCCTGACCCTGAGCTTCCCGGTTACGGCTTCCGATGATGGCCCGGCCGCGGAGCTGCAATTGACTACCAGTGTTCTGCCAACCGGTGCGACGTTTACCGACAACGGTGACGGCACGGGTGAATTCAACTGGACCCCGGGTAGCGGCACGGCCGGCACCTATAACGTGACCTTCACGGTCACGGACACCGATGGTACCGGTCTGAGCGACAGTGAAGTGGTTGAGATCACGGTCAACCCGCCAGGGGGTGGTCAATCACCGTTCGGCGGTGTTCCATGGGCGCTCCCGGGCAAGGTCGAGATGGAGGACTATGACCTCGGTGGTGAAGGCATTGCCTATCACGATACGACTGCGGGCAATAAATTTGGCCAGTATCGCACGGATGATGTCGACATCAAGTTTAAGGCTGCCATAGGCCATTTTGTAGGCGCCGTCAGAAAGGGCGAGTGGCTCGAATTCACGGTGGATGTCGCCAGTAGCGGTAATTATAAACTAAGGCTACGCGTGGCGACGAAGAAAGACGGCAGGCGTGTGCATGTCGAATTCAACGGGGTTGATGTTACGGGTAAGATTAACATCCCCAATACCGGCGGTAGCTGGAAGACCATCGGTGTGCCGGTGACATTGACTGCCGGTCAGCAGATCATGCGCGTGTTTATGGATACGGGTGGTCAGAACCTGAATTGGATAAAAATCAAGTAATGTGCGAGCACGGATAGGCGTTGCACGCCTGTTTCTTCAGTAGGGCAGGGAGGTTTGTGATGATCGGCCCGGAGTGGGGTGACGCTTCGGGCTATCATTTGACGGGACTGCCCAGGCTATTAAATTGCGTATCAACCAAATATTCGAGCCGGACATAAAACCCGGGAGATCGCCGCAGTCACTACCGTTCCTTCGCGAGGACATAATAATTTTAGTCATTGCGAATGGAATGAAGCAATCTGTTGAATGCGTATCAGGTTCACTATTCGAGCTGGACATAAAACCCTGGAGATCGCCGCAGTCACTACCGTTCCTTCGCGATGACATAATAATTTTAGTCATTGCGAACGGTAGTGAAGCAATCTATTCAATTGTGTATCAGGATCATGATTCGTGCTGGATATAAACTCCGGGAGATCGCCGCGCCGCAAACCACGCGGCTCGCGATGACATGTCTTGCTATCATTATCAATCAGCAGTCAGAGTTCATTGTTTGAATATGCAGACAGTTCAGGCATCGTCCTGCTGCCTGATGATCTCCGCCGCCTGCAGGTCGGCATGATAGGACGAGCGCACCATCGGCCCGCTGGCGACCTGCGTGAATCCCATGGCCTTGCCGATCTCGGCCAGTTGATCGAATTCCTCCGGCGTGACAAAGCGCTCGACCGGCAAATGGTCCAGACTCGGTTGCAGGTACTGCCCGAGTGTGAGCATGTCGCAATCGTGGTCACGCAGGTCTCGCATGACCTGTTGGACCTCTTCCAGCGTTTCACCGAGACCCAGCATCAGACCGGACTTGGTCGGTACGTCTGGATACAGGGCCTTGAATGACTTGATCAGGTTTAGTGACCACTGATAGTCGGCACCGGGGCGGGCCTTTTTATACAGGTGCGGGATGGTTTCGAGGTTATGATTGAACACATCGGGCGGTTCCCGGTTCATGATGTCGAGCGCGACCTCCATGCGTCCGCGAAAATCCGGTACCAGGATCTCGATGTTGATGTCCGGATTCTTGCTGCGGACCTCACGAATACATTCAACAAAATGACCGGCACCGCCATCACGCAGGTCATCGCGATCGACCGACGTGATGACGACGTAGCGCAGGCCCATGGCCTGGATCGTATTGGCCAGGTTAAGCGGTTCCTCTGTATCCAGCGGCAGCGGTTTGCCATGGGCAACGTCGCAGAACGGGCAACGGCGCGTACAGATATCGCCCATGATCATGAACGTGGCCGTGCCATGCCCAAAGCATTCACCGAGGTTCGGGCACGAGGCCTCTTCGCAGACGGTATGCAGGCGTTGTTCGCGCAGGATCTTTTTCAGGCGTTGTACCTCCGGGTGTGCCGGTGATTTGGCCCGGATCCAGGCAGGCTTGCGCTTTAACGTGACCGTCGGCTCGACCTTGATCGGGATGCGCGCAACCTTGTCCGCCCCACGCTGATGCTGCCCCGGTATTTTCTTACCATTCGAAGAATGTTCTGCCATAGCTTGTATCTTTTATCTTGTATTTTGTACCTGATCCGAATTGTATCCCAGATTCCGTTGCAGGTGTTTGATTAAAGCCTCATTGATCGCGATTATATCCTTATGGATCCCAAGGTCTTTGAGCTGGGTGACCTGTTGATCGGCATAACCGCAGGGGTTGATGTCGGCAAATGGCGACAGATCCATGTCGACATTGAGGCTGAGGCCATGGTAGCTGCGCCCGCGTTTGATGCGCAGCCCGAGCGCGGCAATCTTGCTGTCATTGACATAGACACCCGGTGCGCCGGCCTTGCGATGGGCGCCGATTCGGTAACCGTCGAGCAGGTCGATGATGCTTTGTTCCAGGCGCTGGACAAATTCATTGACACCGAGGCCGAGACGCTGGATATCGCACAGGATATAGGCGACGGCCTGTCCGGGACCATGATAGGTTACCTGGCCACCGCGATCGACCGCGATGACCGGGATGGCGCTGGCCCTGAGCAGGTGTTCGCGTTTGCCATTCAGGCCCAGTGTATACACGGGCGGGTGCTCGACCAGCCAGATTTCATCTGCGCTGTGTTCATCACGTTCCAGGGTCATGGACTGCATCCGTTGCCATACGGATTCATAATCCTGAACACCGAGATTGCGGATAATGAGAGACATGTCTGTGCTGTGTTTGTTGAAGCGTTGGACCTACAAGGCCATCAGGATTTTGTCATGGGCGCTGAGTTCGCGATAGACATTATCGAGCTGTTCACGGTTTTGTGCCTCGAGGATAATCGTGATGGAGATGTATTTGCCGTTCTTGCTGTCCTTGCGTTTGATCTGCAAGCCCTGCTGATGCGGCAGATGACGACGCACGATCCCGGTGAAGATGGCCTCGATGTCTTCGCTGGCCAGGCCCATGGCCTTGATCGGGAAGTCGCAGGGGTATTCAATCAGTGACTCGTCGGAATGTGTCATGCGCTCATTATACCAGACACGAATAGAAAAATGTGCTGGCAGGGCGAGGGTGTAGTGGCGCCTATTCGGCGCCGTTGCGAAGTTGTTGTTTGTATTGTCGATACAGGTCAATCATCCGGTGCCAGACCAGGCCCGGTTTGCCATCGCCGACCGCCTGCTGGTTCAGGGTCGTGACCGGTAATATCTCTTTGGTTGAGCTGGTCAACCATATCTCGGATGCCTGTGACAGTTCCTGCTCCGGGATTGCGCGCTCGGCGTATTCGAGCCCATGTTGTGCGGCCAGTTCGAGGACCAGGTCACGGGTGACACCGGGTAACAGATGACTGCTTTTGGGTGGGGTGATGATAGTGCCGTTGCTGACGATAAACAGGTTGCTGGCAGCACCCTCGATGGCATGGCCATCCTTGATCAGGATCGCCTCGGCGGCGCCTTCGTCATGGGCCTGCTGGCGTAACATGGCATTGGCCAGCAGCGTGATCGCCTTGATGTCACAGCGCTGCCAGCGAATATCGTCAAGCGTGATCGCGGCTATTCCTTGTAACAACAGTTCATCTGTCAGCGGCGGAATCGGATTGCTCATCGCGAATACCGTGGGTTTCACCTCGTGCGGAAAGGCATGGTCGCGTTTGGCCGCAACGCCTCGCGTGACCTGCAGGTAGACAGACTGGTCCGCGTTGCCACCCTGGGCAATGAGTTCGCTCAGTATCCGTGTCCATTCGTCATTGGTATAGGGGTTGTCGATGCGGATCGCATCGAGGCTGTTTTGCAGACGTTGCAGGTGTTGTTCGAGACGAAACAGCCTGCCGCCATAGGCGGGGATCACTTCATAGACCCCGTCACCGAGCAGAAAACCGCGGTCGAGAACAGAGATTTTTGCCTCCTCGAGAGGAAGCATCAGGCCATTCAGGAATACCATATCAGCAACGGCTCCGGATCATTTGAACCAGAGCTTGATGCCGTCAATACTGCGGCTCCATAAACCGCCTTCTGCAACAGCCTGCAGCGCAACCATTGGCGCCTCGGCAATAATGGCATTGTCCAGGGAAATATTCAGCGTGCCGAGCTGTTGCCCCTTGGTTACCGGTGCGGTGATATCCGGGCGGATATCGATTGTGGCTTTCAGTTTCTTGTAGCTGCCGGAAGGGTAGGTGATATGCAAGTCTTCGCTGAGACCGAGGGCGAGATTTTCCAGCTCACCCTTCCATACGCGGATGTTTTTCAGTGTCTGTCCCGCCTTGTACAGCTTGCGCCCCTCGAAGAAACGGAAGCCATAGTTTAACAAGGCGCGACTGCTGTTGGCGCGCGCTTCCTCGGACCTGTCGCCAAGGACCACGGCAATCAGGCGCATGTCGTCGCGCTTGGCGGAGGAGGCCAGGCAATAACCGGCCGAGTCGGTATGCCCGGTCTTGATGCCATCGACGCTCTTGTCGCGCCACAGCAATTTATTGCGGTTATATTGTGGAATACCGTTGTAGACGAACTTCTTCATGGCGTAGTACTTGTAAAACTCCGGGTGTTCGCGGATCACATAGCGTGACAGCGTGGCGATATCCTGCGCAGTACTGTAATGCTGGGGGTCAGGCAGACCGGTACTATTGGCGAAGTGTGTTCCGCTCATCCCCATCTTCTGTGCATACTGGTTCATCAGCGATACGAAGGTGTCCTCACTGCCGGCCACGTGTTCGGCCAGGGCCACCGTGGCATCATTACCCGACTGCACGATAATACCTTTCAGTAATATCTCCACCGGCACCTTGCTGTTGACTTCGACAAAGGTGCGCGAACCCGGCATGCGCCAGGCCTTCTTGCTGATGATGACCTCATCGGTCAGTTTCAGGCGCCCGGCCTGGATTTCGCCGAAGATCACATACGCGGACATCAGCTTGGTAATGCTGGCGGGTTCGACACGACTGCTGGCATTGTTCTGGGCAAGAATATTGCCGCTGGCATAATCCTGCAATATATAGCTCTTGGCGCTCACCTTGGGTGCAGCCGGCACCGGTAATTCTGATGCCAAGGTATTGTTTTGTATTAGAAAAGCGAAAAAGAAAAGAATAGTCCAGGCGCTGCGGTAGACGTTGCTCATGATCAGGTCTTTCTGTCCTTTGTTGTTTGACGGTTGGAGACGTATGTGGGCGTTATTGTAGCGTGGACAGGGGGATAAAAATAGCGCTTAATCCACACGAATGCGGAAGCCTCGATGTCCTTCACTGGCCAGCCTCTCGATGAGCTGTTCGGCCTCGGCCTCGGCGCTGAGCGGGCCGATGCGTACCCGATACAGGGTTTGTGCCGCACTGGTATCCGTGCTGACATGAATGGCGGGCAGTGTCATCGCCGCCAGCTTGTTGCGCAATTGTTCTGCATTGCCGCGGTCCCTGAACAGACCAACCTGCAGATACAGGTTGCTTGCTGTGTCCGTGGCGGCGGTAGTGATGTTGGCTGGTGCCTGCGGTTTTACCGGCACGGATGTATTGGCGCCGACGCTAATGGTTCTGACTTCGACCCGACCGGTCCCGCGTGCGGTGATACCCAGTTTGCGCGCAGCAACATAGGACAGGTCTATCAGGCGATTCTTGACGAACGGACCGCGATCATTGATCTTGACGACAATGCGTTTGCCATTGTCGAGATTGGTGATTTCGGCATAAGTCGGAATCGGCAGGGTTTTGTGCGCCGCGGTCATCGCGTACATGTCATAGGCCTCGCCGCTGGAGGTGCGCCGACCATGGAACTTGGTTCCATACCACGAGGCGACACCACGCGCTACATAGCCCTCACTGCTGTCGAGGAGATGATAACGCTGACCATATACGACATAGGATTCCGGATTGCCGTAGCGGCTGGGTGCTTCATAACGGGGCGTGGCATCGGCAATCTTGCTGATATCGACATCGTGGGCGGGTGCGGAGTCCTGGATATCGGGAAAGCCCGGCCCATGGACACTGCAGGCCCCGAGCATCAACGACAGCATGCCGGCAGTTAACAGTGACAGTGTCGTCTGCTTCCGTTGTCGAAGTAACATACTGCTAGTTTACCTTCATTCGTGCTGCAATTTCTTCGCTGAGCTGATAGACGGCCATCGCATATAACGCGCTGTGGTTATAGCGCGTAATGACATAAAAGTTCTGCAGGCCGATCCAGTATTCCGCTCCGTCGAGCTGGTCGAGGCGAATCAGCGCGGCCCTGGCAGCGGGATTTGTATGCTCATTATTGTAATGATGAACGCCCATTTCCGCCAGTTGCTTTATAGAATAGTAGGGTTTGATACCCTTGTCGACGGCAACCTGATGGCGGGAGCCATTGGCAGAGGCGAGGAATGTGATGGGCTGGTCCTGTTTCCAGCCATGCACCTTGAAATAATTGGCAACACTGCCGATCATGTCTGCCGGGTTGTTCCAGATATCGCGCTTGCCGTCATTGTCGAAGTCAATGGCATAGCGACGGAAGCTGCTGGAAATGAATTGTGGACCGCCCATGGCGCCCGCGTAGGAGCCCTTCAGTGCTAACGGATCGACCTTTTCCTCACGTGCCAGCAGCAGGAATTGTTCAAGCTCACTGCGGAAGAAACGCGCACGCTTGGGGTAGTCGAAAGACAATGTGACCAGTGACTCGAAGACGTCATGACGACCCTTGTAGGTGTTATATAATGTTTCCACGCCGAGGATGGCAACGATAATCCTCGCCGGTACCCCAGTTTTCTGTTCGGCCTGTTGTAACAGTGCGCGGTGCGTGTTCCAGAAGTCCACACCACCTTTGATACGCTTTTCCTTGATAAAGATTTTGCGGTACTGGTGCCAGGGTTTGGCCTCGGCGGGGTTGGATATGGCCTCGATAATATCCGGTCGCGGGCGGATGGCACGGAACCATGACTGCAATTGGTTCTCGTCAAAGCCGTGCCGGGTGACCATGTTGTCGACAAAGCCCTGTACCTCCTTGCGCTGGAGGAAATCATGTTTGGCTGTTGGGTCTGCCGCAAGCGGCCCGCTAGCGGAAATCAGTAGAGATAATATTACTATGGCAAATCGCAGTGTGTTCATAAAAGTTAATACTTTCTGTCCTAGGGTGATAGCATTTTCCTGTGTGTATGGATAGACATTAAAATACCGAATCCGGCCAACAAGGTCACAATCGACGTGCCTCCATAACTCATCAAGGGTAAGGGTACCCCGACTACAGGCAGCAGTCCAGAAACCATGCCCATGTTAACGAAAATATAAACAAAGAACGTCAGGCTGATACTGCCCGCGAGTAATCGGGAAAAGCTGTCCTTTGCCTGCGCGGCGATAAACATTCCGCGCAGAACGATAAACAGGTATAGCATCAACAACATGATGGCACCGATCATGCCGAATTCCTCGCTGAATACGGCAAAAATAAAATCGGTATGACGCTCGGGCAGAAAGTCTAGTTGTGATTGTGTGCCGTTAAGCCAACCCTTACCAAACAGGCCGCCGGAACCGATCGCTATTTTCGATTGAATAATGTGGTAGCCAGCCCCCAACGGGTCGCTTTCCGGATTCAGAAACGTCAGTACACGCCTGCGTTGATAATCACGCAATACGTATTCCCAGATAGGCCACGCGAAAATGACCAGGAGTAATGATGCGCCACCCAGTATGCGCCAGCGCAGACCCGCCATGAACAGCACAAAGAAACCCGAGCTTGCTATCAATAATGAGGTGCCCAGGTCCGGTTGGACCGCGACCAGTACGACCGGTATGGCGAGCAGTATCAGGCTTGCCAACAGGCGCACAAATCTCGGCGGTAGTGCAGTCTCGGCCAGAAACCATGCCAGCGCCATCGGTGCAACCAGTTTCATCAATTCCGATGGCTGGAAACGAAACAGATACAGATCCAGCCAGCGCTGTGCCCCCTTGACCTGTACACCGGCCACGAGCACCAGGATTAGCAGTATGATCGCCAGCATGAACAGGTACGGAGACCAGCGTTGCAGTGTTTGAGGTGTTAGTTGCGCCAGAAACACCATCAGTACAAAGCCGACTCCGAGGCGCATAGCCTGTTTCTGCACCTCGGCAACATCCTGACCTGTGGCGCTGTACAGCACAAACAGGCCGGTCAGTGAGAGAATAAACACCGATGCCAGCAACGGAAAATCCAGATGCAATTGCTGCATCCATTGCTGTAGCAGTGGCATCTCGCGATTGCTGGCCTGCAGTGCCGAACGATTGGTGGAGTTCATGATGAACCCTTGCTCATATAATGCTTGATGACTTTTGCTGCAATAGGGGCGGCAACAGCGCCGCCACTACCGCCATTCTCGACGACGACGGCGATTGCAATACGTGGCTTGACTGCCGGGGCGAAGGCAATGAACAGGGCATGGTCGCGCAATTTTATATCGATAGCCTCGGCATCATATTTTTCTTCCTGTTTGATACCGAATACCTGAGCAGTACCGGTCTTGCCGGCGATTTTGAATTTATCGCTGGCGATACGTCTGGCCGTACCCTTGTGTTTATGTACGACATGAGTCATCGACTTGATAATATAGTCCCAGTGATGCTCTTCCACACTGGCGAGCAGCGGGTCTTTCGAGGTCTGTTCTGTGCTTATGTCCTTGTCCAGAGACAGGTAGGGTTGCACGGCTGTGCCACGATTGGCGAGCGTCGCAGTTGCGTGCGCCAGCTGCAGCGGGGTGGCCAGTAAAAATCCCTGGCCAATGCCTGTGTTAAGGGTTTCACCCGGAAACCAGGGCTGGCGTCTGTTTTGCCGCTTCCAGTCCCGCGACGGTAGTAATCCGGCATTTTCCACCGGCATGTCGATAGCGGTTTTGTGTCCGAAGCCAAAACTGTTCAGGAAAGGTGATATACGATCGATGGACAGATTGAGCGCAAGGTCATAAAAATACACATCACAGGATTCGGTGATCGAGTCATCCAGGTCAACAATACCATGACCACTGCGTTTCCAGTCACGGAACTTGCGCTCTTCACCAAACGGGATGATGTAGTAACCCGGGCAATAGACCTCGTAATGTTCATTTGTGATCCCATATTTGAGGCCGGCCAGGCCGATAAATGGCTTGATCGTTGATCCTGGTGGATACCTTCCGAGCAAGGCGCGATTGTACAATGGTTGCGAGTCACTGCTGTTCAGTGCCTGGTATTCCTTGTAGCCAATGCCGTTGACGAACAGGTTTGGATCGAAGCCCGGATTGCTGACCAGTGTCAGTATCTGGCCATTACGTGGATCGATCGTAACAATGGAACCATTGAACTCGCCCAGTGCCTGTTCGGCGATGGCCTGTAACGGTGCATCGATAGTCAAGTGCATGTCCTTGCCCGCGGTGGGCTGGGTCTGTTGCAACACGCGCAATATCCTACCCTGGGCATTGGTCTCGACCTGTTGATAGCCAACACTGCCATGCAGATGGGTTTCATAAAATTTTTCGATGCCGGATTTGCCGATATGGCTGGTGCTGATGTAATTGGTCCTGTCGATCAGTTTCAGGTCCTGGACATCCTTGCGGCCGACATAACCGATGACATGGGCAAAGGTCTTGCCCTGCGGGTAATGGCGACTCAGGCCGGCTACAATCTGTACGCCGGGTAATCGATGCTGGATGGCAGATATCCTCGCCACCTCATGGTCATCGAGGCGGAAACGTAACGGAATATGCTCAAAGGTACGTTTCTGGCTCAGTGCCTTGCGGAATTGTTTGAGGTCATGCTCGCGGATATCGACCAGTGTTGCGAGTTGTTGCAGCAAGGCCTCCATGTCGTCGACATTCTCGGGGATTATCTCGAGGCGGTAAGCGGCCAGATTTTCCGCCAGTACAATGCCATTGCGATCATAGATCAGGCCACGGGTAGGGCCAATCGGGACCAATTTGACGCGGTTATCATTGGACAGGGTCGTATAATACTTGTGGTCAATCACTTGCAGGTAAACCAGGCGCGTCAGCAGCAGAGTGATCAGTATCAGGATCATGATGATACTGACAATGGCGCGGTTGCTGAATAAACGGGCCTCGGAATGATGGTCTTTCAGTTGTTCGCGGCGCATGTCTGTTCAGGTGACCTTGTAGCGACGTCTGAGGTCACGCAGAATCAGGAAAATACCTGGCCACAGAATCATGCCTACCAATGGAGGAAGCCAGAAACCCAGTCCCTTCGAAGGCTGGCCGGTAATGCCGTCAAACCAGAGCAGTAACAACTGATACAGGTTCAGCAGCATCCACACGATGAACGCCTGTTGCCAAAGCGGAAACAGGCGAATACGCTGGTGCAGGTTGATGACGAGGTAGGCGATGATCGTCATGCCCAGGGCATGTTGACCCAGTAGTGAGCCGGTCAGCACATCCAGAAACAGACCCGTCATCCAGCCGATACCGATGCCGATCCGATGGGGCAGGGCCATGCACCAGTATATGAATACCAGTGCCGACCATTCGGGTCTGAGCGTGCGTACCAGGTCCGGCAACGGCACTATCGTCAACATCATCGCCGCGACAAAGGTCAGCAGGATGAGCCAGCCGCCTTCACGGTTCTCGGTTTTCACTGTCTTTATCCTCTGCTGCCGTGGTGCTGAGCTGGCGGGTTTTCATGTGCTTGATCCTGTCACCCGACCATACCAGCAATACCTCGCGACTGCGGTTCAGTTGTGCAGTTGGCTCGGCCTTGATACGGGCAAATTCCAGTTCCGGGGCGCGCTCGATTTCGGTGACATGGGCGAGCGGGTAGCCCGGAGGGTAGACGCCCCCCAAACCCGAAGTGACCAGCAGGTCACCAACCTGGATATCGGTGTTGTTTGGCAGATAGGGCAAATCAATCTGGTTGATCTTGCCAGAGCCGGTAGCGATGGTGCGCAGGCCATTGCGGCTGACCTGGATCGGAATACTGTGTCCCGGATCGGTTATCAATCTGGCCGTTGAATAGGCAGGCATGGTTTCAATGACCTGTCCCATAATTCCGTGCGCATCGAGTAGTGGTTGGTCGATGTAGACCCCATGACGTGCTGTCTTGTTGATGCGAATAAGATGTTTGTAGGGGTCGAGATCGACTTTGTAAATTTCTGCGATCAGGACGCGGTCAGCAACCTTGACGGACGATTCCAGTAACTCGCGCAGACGCTGATTTTCACTTTCGAGGTCGGCATTTTTCAGGGAACGAGCCTGCATCAGCAGGTTTTGTGAATGCAGGCGCGCATTCTCTTCCATCAATTGCTGTCTGCTGGCCAGACTGTCTGCGATCCAGTGACCGATATCCACGGGCAGGTCGACGAGGAATTCAATCGGTGCGACAAGCAGGGACAGTCCTTCACGCAGGGTTTGCAGGTGCTGACGTCGATGATCCAGTGTCATCAGTGTAATGGAAATAAGAACCAGTAGTACTGCGCGTGCAGTGGTAGAAGGTCCCTGTGTAAATAACAGCTTGATCGGTGTTTCCTCCAACCCGGATTCATCTGTTGGGCAGTCAGTTCACCTGCATTGCCCGACAGTGGGTGTTTTCGACTGCCGGCCTGGACGGCCTTCGCTATGACCGGCCAATATTCAGATAATGACGTAGATTATAACTTACTAGTACCGGACCATAGCGGTGATTACTCGACAGTGAATATATCACCACCGTGTTCATCCATTAATTCCAGTGCACGTCCGCCACCGCGAGCGACGCAGGTCAGCGGGTCATCGGAGACCACGACTGGCAGTCCGGTTTCTTCCATCAATAACCTGTCGATATCCCTGAGCAGGGCGCCACCACCGGTCAATACGATACCACGTTCGGCGACATCGGCACCCAGTTCCGGCGGAGTTTGTTCGAGGGCCGTCTTCACGGCACCGACGATCCCGGACAGGGGTTCCTGCAGGGCCTCGAGTATTTCATTGCTGTTGAGCGTGAAACTCCTGGGTACGCCTTCGGACAGGTTGCGGCCCTTGACGTCGATTTCCAGCACTTCGTTACCGGGATAGGCCGAGCCGATCTCGTGTTTGATACGCTCGGCCGTGGCCTCGCCGATCAGTGTGCCATAGTTACGCCGCACATAGTTGATGATCGCCTCGTCAAAGCGGTCGCCGCCAATGCGTACCGACGATGAATAGACGATGCCGTTTAGTGACAATACCGCCACCTCGGAGGTGCCGCCACCGATATCCAGCACCATCGAACCACGTGCCTCGTCGACCGGCATGCCGGCGCCGATCGCGGCCGCCATCGGTTCCTCGATCAGGAACACCTCGCGCGCGCCGGCCCCAGAGGCCGATTCACGAATCGCGCGGCGCTCGACCTGGGTCGAGCCGCAGGGTACACAGACCAGTACACGCGGACTGGGCTTGAAAAAACGGGTTTCATGCACCTTGTGGATAAAATGCTGCAACATCTTCTCGGTGACACGGAAATCGGCAATAACGCCGTCTTTCAGCGGGCGAATTGTGGAAATGTTGCCGGGCGTACGGCCGAGCATGCGCTTGGCCTCGATACCGACGGCAGCCAGGCTCTTGGGACCGCCAGGACCGCGATCCTGTCGAATAGCGACAACCGATGGCTCATTCAGGACAATACCCTGCCCACGGACATAAATAAGGGTATTGGCAGTACCAAGGTCGATTGACAGGTCGTTGGAAAATAGTCCTCTTAGCTGCTTGAACATAATGCAGTATGGCCCCTGTGCTTTATAGTTTGTAAAATATGCGACTTTATCAATGGGTGAGGCTTTGGGCAAGAACTCATGTGTGTTACCTTACACTTTTTTAACAACGAGTAACAACGGACAGGAGAGTAGAATGTCACTGGATGCAGATGAAGTTGACAAGATCGCCCATCTGGCCAGGTTGGCGATTGACGACAAAGACGTACCTGAGTACGCCACCAACCTGTCAAATATTCTCGAACTGGTTGAGCAGATGAGCGCGGTCGATACCACTGGGGTCGAGCCGATGGCCCATCCTCTTGAGCTGGCCCAACGCCTGCGCGAAGATGAAGTCAGCGAAAGCAACCAGCGTGAGCATTTCCAGGAGTGTGCCCCCAAGGTCGAGCGCGGGCTTTATCTTGTCCCCAAAGTTATTGAATAATAAAATATTTTTACTTTTCGCGAAGAAAAAACTAACGTGGATTAAATATGCATAACAAGAGCGTTGCCGAGCTGTCTGCCGGCCTGCAAAAAGGTGAGTTTTCCAGTGAAGAATTGACCCAGGCCTACCTGGAGCGGATTGAAACACTGGATAAGAATCTGAACAGCTTCATCACGGTTACGGCCGAACAGGCACTGACTGCGGCACGCAATGCGGACCAGATGCGCCAGGCGGGTAAGGCCGGCTCATTGACCGGTATCCCGGTTGCGCAGAAAGATATATTTTGTACCGAGGGGGTCAGGACCAGCTGTGGTTCCAAAATGCTGGATAATTTTATCTCACCCTATAATGCCACGGTTGTGGAACGCCTGAATGCGGCCGGCATGGTCATGCTGGGTAAGACTAACATGGATGAGTTTGCGATGGGCTCGTCGAACGAGAACAGTTATTACGGTCCGGTCAGGAATCCGTGGGACCAGAAGGCCGTGCCGGGCGGTTCATCCGGTGGTTCGGCAGCCGCGGTTGCGGCACAGATTGCGCCGTTAGCGACCGGCACCGATACCGGCGGTTCCATTCGCCAGCCGGCATCGCTATGCGGCGTTACCGGCCTGAAACCGACCTATGGTCGTATATCGCGCTATGGCATGATTGCATTCGCATCGAGCCTGGATCAGGCTGGGCCGTTGGCGCGTAGTGCCGAGGACGCGGCCATGGTGCTGAACGCGATGGCCGGTTTCGATCCCCATGATTCCACCAGTGTTGACCGGGAAGTGCCTGATTATACAGCTAATTTGACCGAATCCATCGAGGGCCTGCGAATCGGTCTGCCGGCAGAGTTCTTCGCCGAAGGCCTCGATGACGGAATTGCGAATGTTATTCAGGCGGCATTGAAGGAATACGAGAAAATGGGCGCAAAACTGGTCGATATCAGTCTGCCCAACAGCGGCCTGTCCGTTCCGACCTACTATGTCGTCGCGCCGGCCGAATGCTCATCGAATCTGTCGCGTTTTGACGGTGTGCGCTTCGGTTATCGTTGCGATGATCCGCTTGACCTCGAGGACCTGTACAAGCGTTCGCGTGGCGAGGGATTTGGCGCCGAAGTCAAACGGCGTATCATGATTGGGACCTATGCGCTGTCAGCCGGGTATTACGATGCCTATTACCTGAAGGCGCAACAATTGCGCCGCCTGATCAGTGATGATTTCAGGCAGGCGTTTGAGCAAGTGGACGTGATTATGGGGCCAACGGCACCATCGGTGGCATTTGATATCGGTGAGAAGAGCGATGACCCGGTCAGCATGTATTTATCGGACATATACACCATCGCGGTCAATCTGGCGGGCCTGCCGGGCATGTCGATACCGGCCGGCTTTGTTGACAACCGTCCCGTGGGTCTACAGGTCATCGGTAATTATTTTACCGAATCACGCCTGCTGAATGTCGCGCACCAGTATCAACTGGCGACAAACTGGCATCGGCAGGTTCCGCCGGGTTATGAATAATAGTAGCGGGTGACGAGTAGCTAGTAGCTAGGGCTGGATAGAACAAAGCACCCTCTCCCTCAGGGAGAGGGTTGGGGTGTGGGGATATAATCAGGTTTTTGCCACATTTCATTATTTGTAATATCAGCCAGCTTTGAATAGATATAGATTTTATTTGATAGAGTCCCGGTAATAACGTCACAATATTAATTGTATGTAGTTCAGTATGACGAACTGAATAAGCAAACGAGGTATCACAACAATGCAATGGGAAGTAGTCATCGGTCTGGAAATACATGCCCAGCTTGCCACGACGAGCAAGATTTTTTCCGGGGCATCGACGGCCTATGGGGCCGAGCCCAATACCCAGGCCTGTGCCGTTGACCTCGGTTTGCCGGGTGTACTGCCGGTGCTGAACAAGGACGTTGTGCGCATGGCGGCCAGTTTTGGTCTGGCCATCGGCGCGAATGTTTCGCGGCGTTCGGTATTTGCACGCAAGAATTATTTTTATCCGGACCTGCCCAAGGGTTATCAGATCTCGCAGTTCGAACTGCCGATCGTTGAACAAGGCAGCCTCGATATCGAACTGGAAGATGGGACTACGAAAACCATCGGTGTGACCCGCGCGCATCTGGAAGAAGATGCGGGCAAGTCCTTGCATGAGGATTTTCATGGCATGACCGGTGTCGACCTGAACCGAGCCGGTACACCACTGCTGGAAATTGTCTCCGAACCGGATATGCGTTCGGCCAAAGAGGCCGTTGCCTATATGAAAAAAATCCATTCGCTGGTGACCTATCTGGGTATTTGTGATGGCAATATGCAGGAGGGTTCGTTTCGTTGCGATGCCAATGTATCGGTGCGACCTCAAGGGCAACAGGAATACGGTACGCGTGCCGAGTTGAAAAACATCAACTCGTTCCGCTTTGTTGAACGTGCTATCAACATAGAGATCGAACGTCAGATCGATGTTCTCGAAGGCGGTGGTGAAGTGGTCCAGGAAACCCGCCTTTACGACGCCGATAAAAATGAGACCCGATCCATGCGCAGCAAGGAAGAGGCCAATGATTATCGTTACTTTCCCGATCCCGACCTGTTACCGGTTGAATTGACCGAGGAATTTCTGCAGCAGGTCAGGGAGAGCCTGCCCGAGCTTCCACAACAGAAAAAGGCGCGTTTCATTGATGAATACGGCCTCAAGGCGGACGATGCCGAAGTGCTTACCGCGACACGCGCACAGGCCGATTATTTCGAGGAACTGGTTGCTGCATGCACCGATACCCGCCTGGCGGCTAACTGGGTTGTCGGTACCCTGGCGGGTATGCTGAACAAGGAAAGCCTGGATATTACAGATAGCAAGGTCGGTGCCGCGCAGCTCGGCGGTCTGCTGAAAAGAATTATCGACAACACCATTTCAGGTAAAATCGCCAAGGAAGTGTTCGAGGCCATGTGGCAGGGCGAGGGCAGCGCCGATGATATTATCGATGCACGTGGTCTGAAGCAGATTACCGATAGCGGCGCGATAGAAAAGATCATAGACGATATCATTGCAGCCAATCCCGAGCAGGTTGAACAGTTCAGGGCGGGCAAGGAGAAGGTGCTTGGCTTCTTTGTCGGTCAGGTCATGAAGGCCTCGGGCGGTAAGGCCAACCCGGGTCAGGTTAACCAGTTACTGAGACAAAAACTGGCGTCATAACTAAGGCGATGAATCCAGTATAGCAGGCAGGTACAGGCGCATGAAAGAGAAAGACCAGCTCCATCGATTTATTTTTGAAAATGCACCTGTGCGTGGTGAAGTAGTGCAATTGCAGCAATCATGGCAAGCAATACTTGAGCGGCATGAGTATCCACCGATCGTGCGCGAAGTGCTGGGTGAGGCCATGGCAGCGACGGTACTCCTCAGTGCGACAATCAAATTCCTTGGTTCGATTACGTTTCAGATTCAGGGGGATGGACCGGTTTCAATGCTGGTGGTCCAGGTCAAGACAGACAAGACTGTCAGGGCTATGGCCAGTTATGAGGATGAAGACCTGCAGGGCGGCCTGAAAAACCTGTTTGGGGATGCGCGCCTGGTGATTACGATCGAAATGGAAAATGCCGCTGAGCGCTATCAGGGCATTGTCGAGCTGGGTGACGAAGGTATAGCCGAGGCCATCCAAGAGTATTTCCGTCGCTCCGAGCAACTGGAGACACGTTTGTGGTTGTCGGCAGATGAACAAATGGCGGGAGGTTTTTTACTGCAACAGATGCCTGGAGATACAGCGGCTGATATTGAAGAGGATGATGACTGGAATCGTCTGGTATTGCTTGCGGACACGCTACAGAAGGAAGAACTAATGAGCTTGTCTGCACGGGAAATTCTGCAGCGTCTGTATCATGAAGATGATGTACGTCTGTTTACACCCGACTTGGTCGAGTTTGCCTGTAGTTGTTCACGCGAGAAGATCGAAAAGACCTTGCTTGGATTGGGTTACAAGGAAGTGCAGGAAATCCTGACAGAGCAGGGCGCGGTCGGCGTCGATTGTAATTTCTGTAACCTTCACTATGAATTTGACCCGATCGACGTGGAGACCATATTCAGCGATGGACTGATGGTGCGGGCTCCGGACACCCGTCAATAAGTCGAATTATTGCCAGATAATGTCCGTAACCAGAATCCTGCTTGCCTTGTTCGTATTCCCTGTTGTCATTGCCTGTCTACTGATTACAGGCTGTTCGACATCGCCACCGAAAGACATCAAAGATGGTTGCGCGATCTTTAATGAAAAAGATGACTGGTACAAGGAATCCTATGCCAGTTACAAGAAATGGGGTGTGCCGGTGCATGTGCAACTGGCGATTATATACCAGGAGTCGCGTTTTGTAGATGATGCCAAGCCGCCGCGCGATACCTTGCTGTGGGTGATCCCGTGGTTCAGGAAATCCTCGGCCTATGGCTATGCACAGGTCAAGGACAGTACCTGGGACTGGTATCGTAAATCGAGCGGAAATCGCTGGGCCGATCGCGATGATTATGATGATGCCGTCGATTTCATTGGCTGGTATGTCAATGTCAGCCATCAGAAGCTGGGAATCTCGAAATGGGATACCTACAATCAGTACCTGGCCTATCACGAAGGGCATGGCGGCTATAAACGCAAGACCTGGCGCAAGAAACCGTGGCTGATTAAGGTCGCTCGCAAGGTCGATGCCCGTGCCAAGATTTATCGTGCCCAGCTCGCGCGTTGCGCCGATCAGCTCGATAAGGGCGGCTGGAGTTTGTGGCCTTTTTAAGGCAGTAGCGAGTGGCGAGTTGCTGGTAGCTAGAGGGTGCCTGGATTGTTACTTTTTTGTTTGGTAGCAGGATTGTAAAACAGAGCGCAATTTTTCTAAACCGGTTTTTGTTGCCATTTTAATGTTGTTTTCCGGAATCGATTCCGGATCGTCGTAATTCAGCAGAGCTGCCTCGATACTGCGTTCGCGCAACAGGTGCAGCATCGGGTAGGGCGAGCGATTGGTGTAGTTGGCAGGATCTTCATCCATGCTATCGGCGAAGCGGTAGCGAGGATGGAAACTGGCGAGCTGGTATATGCCTCCGTAACCCTGTTCGATCAACAGGCGTTCCGCTATTGCGACGAGGTCGAGAAATTTATCGAAATCAGTAAAGCCGTCAGCAAGGATTAGTAATGTGGTCTCGATCGTATTTGTCGCATCAAGGCGCCTGCATTCCTCGATTACATCAACAAGACAATCCTCGATGGTGCTTGAGCGGCTTACCTGGAAGTGGATGCTGTTGCGCTTCAGTTCGCGTGCCGCAAACGGGCAAAAGTTATAAGCGACAACAACGTTCTCTATCCAGCAACGGGTCGCGGCGGTGATTTGCGCATCATCGGTCATGAATGATTGGTGCCACTGGCGATCAGGGCGCGGCTGTAATGATGCGTGATGCGGGCAATATGCCTGCTGACACGCTGGAGCCAGCGAACTGCCTCAAGATAGCGCGTGCCTTCAGGTGCATTTATGTCGCTATTGGCGATCTTGATCATAATGTTTTCCCTTAATTGCGCAACATGTTTATCCATCCATGTCTCTGTTTTCTTCGCCCGTTGCGAGGCCTTGACCCAATGCTGGTCCTTTATATCAGTGCTAATATCCACGATCATCGAGTTGAGTTGTGCGCGTGCCTCGCCGAGGAAAGGCGTGACCCTGACCGTGTTGGCGCGGTCCTCCTCTTCTTCGCAGCGTTCAAGCAGCCTGCGCAGATGATCGAGTGTATGAATGATGCTAATCAGGCGCTCCCAGTCAGTACCCTCCCGGGTGCTGAGCTGGATACGGTCGGTATAAACCTGGGTCTTGTCCAGTGCCTGATGTAATTCATTCAGGTTGACCCGATATGCTGCGGACGTGTCGCCAAGGATGAAGCGGGAATGTGCCAGCAAAGCCAGCAGTTCCGAGCTGATGCTTGTTTGTACTACATTCAATGCCAGATCGGGCTGTGCGTACAGGGACTTGTCGAGTTTCTGTGTATAGACCAGCGGTTTTTCGGGGACAAGCCTTTCCATAAAATACGCAATACGATTAAAGAAGGGCAGTATTATAATAACGCCAAGCGTGTTATAGATCGTATGGAAGCTGATCAGGGCGACCCCGGAGTGATCTATGGACGCATCCGGAAACAGGTTCTTTAGTAGAAGAATATACGGCGTCATCACCAACAGTGCGCCCACACCGGCGAACAGATTATACGCGACATGTGAGTAGCCCGTACGTTTTGCATTGACGGTACCACCGATGGTGGCCAGCACAGCCGTTACTGTCGTGCCAATGTCCATGCCGATAATCAGCGCGATACCCTGATCCAGGTTGATTGCACCCGCATATAATGCAGCGACCGACGCAGCAACTCCTGCGCTGGATGATTGCGTGATCAACGTGGTGACGATGCCAATCGCAACCAGCAGCAAACGCCCGCCGAGACTGTCGGCCGGCAGGTCTTCAGGGCTGATAATATTTTCCAGGCCGCTCATACCCTGCTGCATCATCGTGATGCCGACAAAGATAAGGCCGAAGCCGGCGATTGCATAGCCGCTGGCAGCCAGTCGGCCACTGCCAAACAGGCGTAACACAGCACCTGCAAAGACCAGTGGCAGAACTATCGAGCCCAGTTTCAGTTTGAAGCCCAGCATAACAACAAACCATCCCGTTATCGTTGTACCGATATTGGCGCCAAGGATAATTCCGAGGGCTTCCTGGAATGTGATAATGGCTACGCCAACGAAGCCGACTGCGGCCACGGTAGTCGCACTGGAAGACTGCAGCATTGCAGTGCTGAGCGCGCCGGTCATGACTCCTGACACCGGGCTGCGGGTAAAGCGCATCAATGCGGCGCGAATCGAATCGCCCGCCAGTTCCTTGAGGCCATCGGTCATAATAATCATGCCGATCAGGAACAGTCCAAGTCCGCCTGCGGTCTCGATGATGATGTTCAGGTTTTCGATAATACTTGATTCCTTGAGTATAAGCCTAAAACCAATATAACGCCGCGCATCGACGAGGTCAAAAGAGCGGGCCTGTTATAGTAATGGTCTCAGCTGTTTGTTTTCATTCGTCTGCTATATCCATTAGAATAGCTGTCACCGTTCATATCGCATAAATCAGATATACCATGAAAAAGAAATTACTCGTCATCGTCATGCTTGTGGGTATAGTGATATCCATACCATTCTGGTCAAGCCAGTCCGACAGACCTGCTGGTGCATATCCGTGGCAGATCGATGTACATGCGGATGGTTTGTCCACTGTTTTTGGGCTGACTCTCGGTCGTACGACAATGGCCCAGGCACGAAGCGAGCTGGGTGAGGGTATGAAGCTGGCGTTGTTCAGTAGCGATAATGGTGATGATAGTGTAGAGATGTATTATTCGCATTTTAGCGCAGGACGCCTGTCAGGCCGGCTGGTTATTGTCGCCGATCTTGCTGCTGACACCATCGCCACGATGCGGCAACGGGCTGTGCGCTCGGGTGGTGTGCACAGTTTTCGTCTGCACAGGGATGACCTGCCCGTGGTATTCCAGGCACCGGTGAAAACACTCACCTTTATCCCGGTCGTTGATCTTGACAGGGACATCGTTATCCAGCGCTTCGGTGAGCCGCAGGAGATTGTCAGCAGCAATGACAAGCTCAGTCATTATCTCTATCCGCAACAAGGTCTGGATTTGATCCTGGATAGTGATGGTAAAGAGGTCCTGCAATATATTGCACCGCGTGACTTTGCACAATTACGTGATCCGTTACGGCACTGAACAGGTCGATCTATGAGTATTTGCATCACGGTTTTGTTGCATTAGCGTCGTCCGTTTGCCCGTAATTAGAACGCTCCTTTCATTCGACCGCAGATGCATGCCGCGGCCGACAGCATTAAGCCTTACGGCCCTTCCATGTGAGAATTATTGGCAGCGCTGTCTTGACATATGTGACTGCCACTACTATTGTTAACCATATGGTTAACAATAGTAGTGAACATCTAGATATCTTGTTTCATGCCCTGGCCGATGCCACGCGGCGGGGTATTTTGTCACGCCTGGCCAATGGGGTCATGTCAGTGAAGGAACTGGCTGAGCCCTTTGATATGTCAGCACCTGCTATCACCAAGCATCTGAAAGTACTGGAAAAAGCGGGACTATTGAAAAGAGCGGTGGAGGGTCGGGTGCACCGCTGTTATCTGGTTCCCGAGGCTATTAACGATGCTGCCCGGTGGATTGAGTATTATCAGGAGTTCTGGAATAACAAACTGGATTCACTGGATCAGTACCTTAAGAATCAACCAACAAGGAGAGACTAATGAATAATTGTGCGATTAAAGATGATTTCGCCACGCTGACCATCAGTCGGGTTTTTGCTGCCGATATCGAAACCGTATTCAAGGCATGGACGGACCCGGCGATGGTAGCAAGATGGTTTGGGCCAGAAGGTGTGGAGACCAGTAGTACAAAAATTGATCTGCAAAAAGGCGGCAAATACGAGTTTATTTTACAGACTCCGGATGGAGAGGTCAGGCATTATGGTGAATATGTACTGATAGAGCCACCGGAAAAACTGGTGTTTACGTGGGTGCTGGATGTTGACAATCAGGCTTGTACCGGTAGTACCAGTCAGTTAACGGATACATTGGTAAGCGTTGATTTCAGAAGGGTTGGGGATTCGACTGAAATTGTCCTGACACATGAGCAATTACCTGACAGGAAGGCCTGTGAGGGACACCAGTTTGGCTGGACGGGCTGCTTTGATTCACTGTCTAAACTGTTGGTGTGAACTTTAGTCACCTGCCCTGTGGATGACATTCAGCGTTGCATGAGTACGCCATGATACGCCGAGTTTTGTCTCGGTCTTTCGTTAAGACATGATTGCCTGATATGTAGCAGGCAATCATGTTCACATTAAAGCGTGATCACCTGGTCCGGCATATTGCCGGCCAGCGCGCCATACAGGTTAGGGAAACAGCCAATTGTCGCGCCATCGACCAGCTTGCCATCAATTTCCCGTTCATAGCAACACTGGTCACAACCCATCAGTAGCATGCCTTTTTCCTTCGCAACTTTTGCCAGACGTTCGCCGAGTGGGTCGCCCTTGACCAGTACATAATTATTATCCTCAAAGAAAAACATTCCGACGACTTCAACGCCATGCGCATCTTCTTCGAGTTGAGGAAGGATCATTTTTCCCAGCTTGTATGAAACGGTGTGACCTTGGCTTGAAAAGATATAGGCTACTTTCATTTATTGATTCCTTTATTGTTGTTGGTAAAGATTGAGCTGTTGACATTAATGCCTGTTGTTCGAAAATAAGGCCTATAACTGTCTGACCAGGTTCAGGACATCCTGTGCATGGCCGTCAGCGCCAACACCATAGGCCGCCATTTCCAGCATACCCTGTTTGTTGATGACGAAGGTCGATCTGACGATGCCCATTTTCTTGACGCCTTTTTTTTCCTTTTCCTGCCATACACCGTAGCGCTCGCAGATCTCGCCAGAGGTGTCGGCGAGTAAATCGAGCTTGAGGCCGTATTTATCGATAAAGGCCCTGTGACTGTCGCAGGGATCCTTGCTGACGCCGATCACGACGGTGTCACTGGCGGAAAATTCGCTCGCCAGTTCGGTGAACTGGTTGGCCTCGATCGTACAGCCGGGGGTGTCGTCCTTGGGATAAAAATACAGCACGACATTTTTTGCACCGGCATAATCGGCGAGGGACAAGGTTTGCTTGTCCTGGTTCATAGCAGTGAAAGTGGGTGCGCTCTGTTTTTCCTGTAACATGTATTTCCTCTAGCATGTAATGGTTAATGTTGGATAAATTAATGATTACAGTTTAACAGTTTTGTGGGAATGTGCATTTTTTACAACGCATGACCGCACTTCGCGTTGACACTGTAAAAGCATGTCTATGCATGGACTGTGATTGTTTGAATACAGGTAATTGTATTAATTATAATATCCATGTCATCTGTGAGTTAGATTTTACCCGGGACTTATAAGATATGTGGACTCGTCGAAACTCATGCACTTTACAAGTTATATTTCACCACCTGATGATTGAATATAAAACTTTAGCCTGGGCAATTATGCAGCAACGGGTATATCTCGCTCCATAGGTCATGATATGCCTTGCCGGCCCTGCTGGCAGATGCATATTCTGATAATGGTGCCCGCTGGATTCCCATTTGTTCGATCTCGCTGGCATAGGGTATATGGGTCTGCAGGAATTGAGGTAATACTTTTGGTGGATTTTGAATGATGATTTTATGTAGTGATTTTCTCAGATCAACCATTGAGAAAAATGGCAGTATTGCCGATTCGTCCAGATCTTCCTTTTTATAGAACTTGAGCAGTTGTTGCAGTGTCCGCAGAGACAGGGTTGTCGGTATCGTTGGTACCAGCAGGTAATCCGCAGTATAGAATACATTTTCGGTAAATAGTGAAATACTCGGCGGACAATCGAGGATGACCAGGTCATAGTCGTCGGCAAGTGGCTTCAGCAATTTATGGATTTTGCGTTCAGGCTTTTTCCAGTCCTCCAGTAGCAGGTCCATATTGCGATAGGAGAAATCTGCCGGCACCAGGTCAAGCAGTTCGAAATCCGTGCCCTTGATCGCATCATCCAGGGTCCTTTTACCCTGTATCAGGCCTCTGCTGCCTTTTTTTACCTTGGCCTTGACGCGAAAATAATAACTGGCCGCCGCTTGCGGATCGAGATCCCACACCAGCGTCCTGATACCGGCCTGTGCAGCCAGATAAGCAAGGTTGACAGCGGTAGCTGTCTTGCCGACGCCACCTTTTATATTGTAACAGGCCACTGTCTTCATTAGCCTGCCTCTCCTTTAGCGGGTTTGAAGATACGTTTGAATAATCGGCGGTTGTTATCAGCGCTGAATGCAGCAAAATGTTCCGAGAACTCTGCCATCACGGATAGGCGTTCCTGTCTGAGCCGTTCGATCAGCACACCCATGGCCAGCAGTGTCCCGCTCTGGACATCGTCGCGTTCCATCAATTGGTCAGCGAAACGATGGAATACATGTTCCTGTACCTCAAGGTCCTGGAATTGTCCCAATTGGTCCTGTATATCCTCGAGCGCCCTGATCAGGTTGCGTAACTCCTTTTTCGGATACAATGGGCGGAAAAATTCCAGCAAATAGCGTAATTTCTTACAGGCCTTTCTTTCGTCATGAAAAGCCTCGGGCGATGCTTTTGCATCTAATTGTGAGCCCTTCTTGAGCGCATGTTTATATGTGCGCCATATACTAATGTTAGCAATATTTCTGATCGTGAGGTCAGGGTTCTCGGCTTTGCTCTTAGAGTCAGATTGGTGCAGAAAAGCACGCCAGTCGTTCTTTAGTTTACGATAACGCTGTGATTTGATCGCCTTTATAAGTGCCTCATAGGCGCTACGGCGCTCTTCGACCATCAGATCTCGCAACGGCTTGATATCGTCACACAAGTTTTCAGGTAACATGTCACAATAATGCCGGAAATCAAGTAAATGCACGTCCAGGTCCCGGGCCGGACCTGTGATACTGCCGAGCCATGCGAAATCGGTTTTGAATCGCATTATTGCTTCGGTATCGAAGACATTCTTTATCGAGCCGATGATAGAGCGGGTGCGTCGTACAGCGATTCGAAAATCATGCAGAAATTCAGTGTCAATTTCCCTAATGATGCCGTCTTCATTCATTTCCATAATCTGCAACAGACTCGAGAGTATCGCTTTTAAGGCAAGCTCAGCGTGCATATCTGCTTGCAGGTCAAGTTTGATATTGGAGGAATATTCATTGGTCGACCGGCCCACTGCGGCCAGTGCTGACTCGAGCAGGGAAGTCTCCTCAGTATGTATGCTGTCGTCCTGCATCAGAATAGATGCAATCCTTAGTGTCTTTTTTTCATAGCCTTTGACTGGCATTACATACAAACGCTCAATGGTGGAGACAGAAGAGCGTGATTTCCCCTTTAGTATGTTGCAGCTACGCAAGCTCAGTCGGGCAATGGTCTTCTCATTCTTGTTCAGTATGTTCCACTGCCTGACGTCACATTTCATCCTCAGTTGTGGTATTAGTGCGCGTTTATTATTACAACGGATACATTGTCTTAGTGTGCACTCAGGCAGTTCATGTACAAAATTAAAGGCCCCCGGATCTGCCATCCTTACATAAGGGCTCTCATCCGAAAGTCTTGACAACTGAAGCTCGGTTCGATTGTCTGTTGTGACCCTGGTTAGTGTCTGACCTTTTTTGAAAACAGACCAGTCAAAGCTGTCCAGATAGTTGATATCATATTTGAGATGTTGCAGATTTGTGACGGTATAATGCTGGCGCAGATTGTCCACTACCTGTGAGAGCGCATCCTGACTAATTTGAAAGGCTCGATTCATGCGTAGAACTGTGTCAGGTCGCGGTGTCCCGGCATGTACTGGCGTACGTGTAAAAACATGTGACTAATAAGTGTGAGGTTTATACACATTGGTGGCTGCTAATGACAATAACTGAAGTATGATCATATCCTATTTATGGCAGGAACGCCAAATCTGCTGTTATATCAGTGTGGTAATCCTATCATTAATATCCCTTGTTTGTATTCCTATCATAAAGCATGACTGCTGCATGGGCTGTTATCGTATATTGTTGTAATAGTGCAGGTTTAAAAAGGCCAGTTTTTCATAAATTTGTCATACAGCTTGGATAGATTAGTTACGGGAAAATTACTGAAAAGTATGATCACTTGTCGAGCCTGATATCTATACAAGGTCTGACCCGTATAGAACGTATTAATTTTTTACTAACCAAGCGGATACCATGCAGGTATGCCACGCAGTCCATTGGCTGGTGGAGCCGGATACAACACCCGCTGGTACGTCGTGTATCAATTGCCTTGTGGAAGAAGTTTGCCGATGACCTGGATTTGAGTGATACAAAAAAGCAGCGGTTTGACAGTCACAAGACTGTTTTATCTGCGAGTTCAAGGATGGTGTATGCAGCATTTTCTATTTTATAGATTTATTGGTCCATGTCACATCATGCCTTCAACAGTCGCCGGTTTGCATTGTACGGGCGGACTGTACTATACGCTGTTTGGCATATTGAAAGTCTTCATCTGTATAGTTGTGACTCATAATAAAGCGTCCGCTACCGATCCAGCTTTGGTGCTATTTAGTTAAGTTCAATACTATATTTAGAATATCCGGGTGGTCGAATTCTCGCCCACCTACAGCTCGATAGGCTATCTTGCCATTTGTGTCGATGATGTAGGTTGTAGGTAGTCCTCGAACTTTCCAATCCTCCATTGAGGAGCCTTCAGGATCAAATAGCATGTGAAAGCTCGGTGATGGATCAACAGAACCCATGAAAGAGAAAACCGTGTCTATATCCTCACCAATATTGACCGCAAGTATTTCAATCCCTTTATGCTTTGTTGACTGATACAAGCGTTCAAGTGATCCCATTTCACGACGGCAAGGCGGGCACCAAGTGGCCCAAAAATTAACAACAACAACCTTGCCTTTCAAATCCTTGATATTGATAATATCTTCATCGAGATTATGCAGTTCAAGTTTAGGGGCTTGTCCCCCACCATCTATAACTGTCAGCTTGTGAGTCAATGGGGGGAGTTGTTCAGCATTGCTGACGCCTGTAACTATCGACGTAGCAGCAATATATAGAGTCAGCAAACAGGTTATCTTTTTACTTTGCACATTGTACTCCGACAAGTTTCGACTCATAGGCCTTGCCCTTGATATCCCACCGGGCTATAAGATCAAATTGACTATTTGGCGGTAGGCCTATAGATAACATGCCTTGATTCCAGTCGCCTCCGGGCTGGTAGACCTGTTCAGGTGGAAACTGGGCCCAGCGAAAGGCGACAATTGCAGATTTTTTAATACCAATATTTTCCCAACGCCTGATCCATT
Source organism: uncultured Gammaproteobacteria bacterium (assembly GCA_947258655.1). Lineage (GTDB taxonomy): Bacteria > Pseudomonadota > Gammaproteobacteria > JAADHQ01 > JAADHQ01 > JAADHQ01. The sequence continues at coordinate 30,597 of CAMYJD010000025.1, forward strand.
CGTCCACGGATTTGAGGCGATGGGTATTTCCTGCAGACAGAACAGACCATTCGTTACTTACAAAATGTATTGCATCAGGTGCGCTGTCATTTCGTAATACTGTCATATAAACACATGATGAAGAATAGGGCTCTATTTGCTTTAATGTAAAGCCTCGGTTCACATAAAATGCCTGCAATTGTTCAGGTAAGATTTGTGTTAGAGAAAAATAGACGCCATTAGTGGATATTTCCCATGTGCTGGCCCCGGTTATTGAGTTTATACGGTTTATTTGCTTTGATTCAGCGAAGCAAGGCAGTGTCATGGTAATAATCAGTGTGGCAATAATTTCTTTCATAGCGTTCCAGTGACAAGGGCTTTATTTGTTTGTAGAACTTCGAAATAAACCGGGTGATAGAATAAAATTCTATAATAGTTGCATCAATTGTTCATTAATCCCTTTTTTCTTATTGCTTCTTAAAATATGAATATTTGACCTCAAATATTCAGGATTAGGTAAATCCATTGCAACGGTGAGGGTGTAGTCAGGTCTCATTGATTCATGGTAGACGCAATCTCAGTAATCTCTAAGCAGCAATGAATAGGGTCAGAGAACAAAATGGCTCTACTGTTAGTAGCAAATGTTCTCTGACCCCATTGTTTTGTGGCGCAAGTTCTAGTCCGTTACCAGTTAACCCGGATCCACTGCTGAAACTCAATTCCTGTATGAGGGTAATTACCACAACCTTTTTTGTAAAACTCAATCAGGCTAATCAGCTGAGCTTCGCTTAAAACATTGCCATCGGGGGTACCCCAGACACTACCGTCGGGTGTAGACAGGGTGCCGCCATCAGGTGTGGAACAGTGGCTAGTGCCTGTCTCAGGAATGCCGATAAAGGCTCCCGCGTCACCCTGTGCCATTCTGTCCCATACATCACCCATTTCGCTGATCCACTCTCGTATTAGTCCCATAATGAGTTCCTTTTATTTTACTGGCTTACATGATTTTAATGGGGTCGGTGACAAATCATAATACGAATGATTCGTATTTGTCACCGACCCCTTTATTGCTTTATTGTCAGGGCTTTGTCTTGTTATTTCAGTCGGTTATCTTGGTGCGATCCAATTTAATGCAGTGATTATCAGAAATGAGATACGGCATGACTGATTATTTGTTTGAGCCTATCATGCTTTACTCCGTTTCTGGCCATGACAGCCAGACCGAATTGTAGTGTTAGCAAAAAATCTGCTAATGCTTCTGGTGTACTCGTTAAAGATATATTTTCTTTTTCCTGTTCATTCTTAAAAAAATTAATGAAAGCGTTGATTGATGCTTCGTTGATATGTGCTACCGCATGTACTGCATCTGCTGGTAAACAGTCGCTTCCTGCTTCGCAGGTGCTAGTAGTAACAAAACAACCACCCGGTAATTTGCTATTCGATACCATTTTAGCAATTGACTCTAAATAGGTTTGTACTCTTTCCTGCAAACTTAGATGCTTATCAAACAGTTTGTCAAAATGGGGAACACCATGTTTAGTTACATACTGATTCAATGCACTGATGAATAGTTCTTCCTTGTTGCCGAAGGCAGCATACAAACTAGGCTTGTTTATGCCCATTGCCTCGGTCAATTCACTTAAAGACGTCCCGCTGTAGCCATTGCGCCAAAATACTTCCATAGCCTTGGACAGGGCTTCTTCTTTATCAAATGTTCGTTGTCTACCTGCGCTCATATGGTCGATAAAATATTCGTACTGAATGCTTGACATTATATACCGACCGGTACAATATGCAAATATGTACTGATCGGTACATATTTTTCAATTATTCATTAGGAGGTTAGCTATGAGTCATCTGCAGGGAAAAACGGTTGTTGTGACAGGCGGTAATAGCGGTATTGGCTATGCTGCGGCTAAAAAATTCAGAGACCTGGAGGCCAATGTGGTTATTACCGGCCGAAACAACGAGGCGGTTGCTGATGCAGCGGAGGTGCTTGGTGTAACAGGGATAATGGCTGACCAGGCGAATTTACAAGATATCGACGAAGTGGTCAGGCAAGTAAACGAGAGCTTTGGTAGTGTCGATGTGCTTTTCATAAATGCCGGCGTAGCAGCGTTTGCACCTGTCGAGCATATGGAGGAAGAGCAGTTCGATAACATAATGAATATTAATTTCAAAGGCGCGTTCTTCACATTACAAAAATTTGTGCCGATTTTACGCGAAGGTGCATCGGTTATTAATTTATCTTCAATCAATGCCTATACAGGGATGCCAAATACTGCGGTTTATGCAGCAAGTAAAGCGGCGATGAATGCACTGACTCGAACTGCAGCCTCTGAATTGGCGCCACGCGGAATTAGAGTGAACTCGGTGAATCCAGGTCCGGTGAATACCGCGATTTTTTCTAAACTTGGTATGCCTGAAGAAGCAATAGCGGAGTTTGCCGCAGCGATGCAGGACAGGATTCCACTTAAACGATTCGGCGAACCGGAAGATATTGCGAATTTGGTCGCGTTTCTTGCATCCGATGAAGCCAGTTTTATTACTGGTGCGGAATATACTATCGATGGTGGGATTAATGTAAATCCGCTTTTGCAGTAGCTAATATAAATGACGGTAATTATTTAATATTGTTACAATACATGCAGATGCGAGAAAAATATGAAAGAATTCTGGAACGAACGTTATGCAGGTGACGAATTTGCATATGGTAAAAAGGCAAATGAATTCCTGGTTACTGAATGCCATCGTATCAAGTCTGGGAGAGTATTATGCCTGGCCGAAGGTGAGGGGAGGAATGCCGCTTTTTTGGCCTCGAAGGGACTTGCTGTCACTGCAGTAGATCAGTCGGAACTAGGCTTGAGAAAAACCAAAGAACTATGCGGAGAACTTGGTGTTGAGGTTACAACTATCGAGGCTGATTTGGACAATTTTGAAATTATCCCTTCATATTGGGATGGTATCGTTTCAATATCAGCCCATCTGCCCCCATCAATACGAAAAAAAGTTCATCGCCAGGTAGTCAGTGGAATTAAACCTGGTGGGTTCTTAATTTTAGAAGCTTACACAGCAAAACAACTTGATCTGCCTGGCATCGGCGGGCCACCGGCTGATCAGAAAGGGATGTTTATGTCATTATCAGAGCTTAAGATCGAGCTGGCAGGTTTGAATTTTGTCATAGCACAAGAAACAGAACGCACATTTGATGAGGGTATCTATCATCAAGGTCTTAGCGCAGTAGTACAAGTGGTTGCGGAACGTGCTGAGTAGTAAACGTTACCGGTTACAAATCGCTGGATACATTGTAATTAGTGCTATATTGTAAGTAATCAATATAAATATAGATCTTCATTAATGTTAAAGGTGAGTGTATGGCGAAAGTCTTGGTGGTTAATTCAAGCGTACGTTTTGAAGACTCGATATCTCGCGAGCTGACAAGAATTTTATCAGACAAAATAATAACGGATCCAATTGAGATTACCCGTAGAGATTTGACTCAAGATATTCATTTTATTAGTGAGAAGTCACTCAATGCAGTTGAAAAGTCATTGGATGAGCGGACCGTAGAAGAAATTACTTTGGCTTCACTATCTGACTCGTTAATAGAAGAGCTCGAGGTGGCTGATTATCTTATTATCGGTTCTCCTATGTATAATTTTGGACCTCCTGCGAGTTTGAAAGCGTGGGCAGATTTGGTGGCCAGAGCAAAAAGAACATTTGCATACACCGATAATGGTCCTGTAGGGCTGCTCAAGAATAAAAAAGCTTTCATCATCGCCGTAACGGGTGGGACAGGTGTGAACAGTAATGTTGATTTTATGACGCCTTGGTTGCGCCATTTCCTGGCCTTCATAGGGATTACGAATGCTGAGGTTATTACAGTCGATGGTATTTACGGAAATGATGGGCCAGAAAAAATCAAGTTCGCCAAAGAAAAAATAGACAAGCTAGTATTGCAGGAAACCTAGTAGACAGTATTTGCTGCTTTATTAGCCGGCCTCTTAAAGTTGCAGCGTGAATATTGGTCATTTATGTGGGTCTAATGAAAGACCGTATGTTTTATTAAAGTAAGGCTAGTCTGTTTTTACTTTATTATATGTGTTATTTAAGAATGTCGACCTTCTATTAAATCTCTTTTTTGTCCTAATTCTTCAACGATGAAATCACGTAATATTCTCACGCGCGCAGTAGTACGAAGATCAACATGTGATAATACCCACAGTCCTGTTCCAGGTTCGACATGCTTTGTCGGAATGCGTTGTAGTAAGGGTTCCGTATCGCCAAGTATGCAAGCTAATTGTGCAACACCCATGCCTTCACGCGCCAAGCTGAGTATCGCAGACATTGAACTGGCGCGATATATATGGTGCGAGTTTGAAAAATCTTTCTCAATCCACTGAGGGCGTGAATGGCCATCGCCTATCCAGGTAATGCAGGGAATGTCATCTGCGTCTGGATTTAATTTAACCTGGCTTGCCAGCTCTTGTGTGCCATATATGGCATAGCCAATGTGAGCAATGCATTTACCAACAAGATTGGGTGGTGGTTCGTTCGTTCCTCGTAATGCAATATCCGCTTCTCGAGCTGCAAGATTGAGTTCATCGGGAGAGGCTAGCACTTCAAGATTTATTTCTGGATAACGCTTGATGAATTTGCTAATTACTGGCGCAATAAGTTTTTCAATGCAGTGATCCGCTGCGGTAATGCGTAACGAACCGCTTAGTTCCAGACTATCGGCCATAATTTGACGCTCAATGTTGTTAGCGTCTTCAGCCATAGATTCCGCGTAGCCAATAATACGCTCTCCTAATGGTGTAATAACCCATCGGTTGCTCGATCTTTCAAACAAAGTCTTGCCCAGGCGACTTTCCAGTGCCGAGATACGCCGATAAACCGTTGAGTGGTTTACACCCAGACGAGCAGCGGCTTGTGTGGCAGAACCTGACTGCACTACCTCAATAAAGTGTCGTATATCATCCCAATCTAATGTGTGCATAATTGCAAATCTCTAATGCATAAATAAGTATTTACTTGCGTATTCGCACACTATATCGTGATCCAGAATCGATTACAAACACAGCGATGGGATATATATGAAGACTGTACTTGTTACCGGGGCGACCGGTTTTCTGGGTAGTCATATTCTGGATGTGCTCAAGCAGGACAGGAGTATCAAGCTGATAGCAGCCTGTCGTAACCCCAAAAATCTATTACCAGATTTCAACGGTGAGGTGCGACAAGGAGACTTGGCTGATAGCGCATATGTCCAGCAGTTAACACAAGGGGTGGATGTTATTTGTCATGCAGCAGCATGGACTAGCTTATGGGCGCATAGGAAAGAAGAGCAACGTTTTTATCGCGAGCCTACCAAAGCGCTGATTGACGCGGCTATCATATCAGGCGTTGAACGTTTTATTTTTGACAGCAGTGTTGTGGCTGTAGGGCCGCACCGTGATGGCACGCCCATTGATGATCTTGAACCGGGTCGGCATCCGAAACTCTGGCCGCATATGGATATTGTCGTGGATATTGAGAATCACATGCGTAAGCAATCGGGCCAGGGTGTTACGATGGTGTCGCTGCGTTGCGGGCATTTCGTCGGTGAGCGATACAATCTTGGTCTACTGTCATTACTAATACCGAGATTGAAAACGCATCTGGTCCCCTGGGTAGCGGGTGGCAAGGCGCGCGTACCGCTGGTTGATGGCCGTGACCTGGGCACTGCCTATGCTTTAGCGACAGCTGCAGAAGGATTGAAGGGTTTTGAGTCATTTAATATATGTGGGCCGTCTTTTCCGACTATACGCGAAATCGTAGATTTTCTGCATGCCGAAATTGGTGTGCCGCGTCCACATTTTGGTGTGCCACTTACCGGTGCATACATATTCGCTTGGTTAATGGAAAAAATCAATCCGCTATTACCTGGCGATCCCTTCCTTACGCGCGCCATTGTGTATCTGGGAGAGGATTGGTATGCGCCCAGTGACCTGGCCGCAGAACGTCTTGGTTATAAACCGAAGTTCAATTGGCAAGACGCGATTCGATGTCAGCTCAAAGACATGGAGCGTCATGGTTATGCCAGCACACCGCTTGTGGATGGGCGTCGATGGTGGGCGCGATAAAATTCACGTACACATTGCGATCAATAGGGTCAGGTTCGTTTGATTCGTGATTCTATTGGATCCACTGTTCACAATTCAATCGAGTCTGGCCCACTGCTGTCCCATAAACTTTCACACCAAACACAACTGCCGGATTTCTCGTGCATTTTGTTTTGGAGGATCGCCTCGTAGCAGTGCCATAAGGTCTCTT
>CAMYJD010000026.1 GCA_947258655.1 uncultured Gammaproteobacteria bacterium
TGTGCGCGAGATCAATTTACTCGGTCAGAACGTCAATGCCTATCGCGGTATGATGGATGATGGTGACGTCGCCGATCTGGCCCTGTTGATCAGTTATGTCGCTGCCATTGATGGTATCGACGGGATTCGCTACACGACGTCACATCCAGTTGAACTGTCTGACAGTCTGATACAGGCCTATATGGAAGTACCCGAACTGGTCAGTCATTTGCACCTGCCGGTGCAAAGCGGTTCCGACCTGATCCTGGCTATGATGAAACGTGGTCATAGCGCCGCCGATTACCGTGCCAAGGTCAGGCGTTTGCGCGAGGCGCGCCCCGACCTGAGCTTGTCATCGGATTTCATTATCGGATTCCCGGGTGAAACGGATGCGGATTTTGACGCGACCATGCAGTTGATCGAAGACATCGGCTTTGATACCTCGTTTAGTTTTATATTTAGCGCCAGGCCAGGGACACCAGCCGCAGCGTTGGCCGATGACGTGCCGATGCAGGTCAAGAAGGAACGCCTTGCCAGGTTACAACAACGGATCAACCAGATGGCGAGCGCGATTAGTGCATCGATGGTTGGTAGCGTACAGCGCATACTGGTGGACCGTCCGTCGCGAAAGGACCCTGGGGAGATGTCCGGCAGGACCGAAAACAATCGTGTCGTCAATTTTGTCGGTGGACCCGAATTGCTGGGGCAGTTTGTTGATGTCAAGATCACCCGCGCATTGCCCAATTCATTACGTGGTGAGTTGCTGGAGAATGGCACTAATACGGTTGATGTTGCATGAAAATAGTGCATTTTAGACAAAAATAGCCTGATTTTGACCTGTTTCTACTATTTTGGTGCATGTTGCTGACCGGCGTAAATGAATTTTCAATGACATGGCTTGCCAGATCCCCTTGTTTACACCATACTTTGACCATATGAATACATCTATGAAAAAGAGTTATCTGTTGTTCATCTGTCGATGATGCCCTTCCTGTAAGTAATCTTGAAAGACCACCCTGCAAGTCTGGATGTTGCCCTCGAGCCTGTTGATCAAAATCGACTGGCCAACCTGTGTGGCCAGTTTGATGAGCATCTGCGCCATCTGGAGAGACGCCTGGGTGTCGAGATCAACAATCGCGGCAACCTGTTTCAGGTCATCGGTGATGACAGGTCCACAAAGGCCGCCTATCGCTTGCTGAAGAAATTATATGCGGCGACCGAACAGGAGGTGTTGTCAGCGGAAACCATACACCTGTATCTGCAGGATGCAGCCATCTCCGATTTGCTCGATGATGCGGGCAGCGGCTCTGAAAATTCTGAGGCCGTCATCAGTACACGCAAGGGTTTGATCAGGGGTCGTGGTCCCAATCAGCGTCATTATCTGGGCAGTATCCTCAGTCATGATGTCAATTTTGGCATTGGACCGGCCGGGACCGGCAAGACCTACCTCGCCGTGGCCTGTGCCGTTGAGGCACTGGAGCAGGAAAAGGTGCGTCGCATTGTATTGGTCAGACCCGCGGTTGAAGCGGGTGAGCGTCTGGGTTTCTTGCCTGGCGATATGGCCCAGAAAATCGATCCCTATCTGCGTCCCCTTTATGATGCGTTGTATGAAATGCTTGGTTTTGACCGGGTCAGTAAACTGATCGATCAGCATGTTATTGAGGTTGCGCCGCTGGCCTTCATGCGCGGGCGCACGCTGAATGAATCATTCATTATTCTGGATGAAGCGCAAAATACAACCGTCGAGCAAATGAAAATGTTTTTGACTCGTATCGGTTTCGGTTCTACGGCTGTCGTCACCGGAGATGTGACCCAGACCGATTTGCCCAGTCATAGTCAATCGGGTTTGCGTCACGTGATCGAGGTATTAAAAGACGTTGAAGGTATCAGCTTCACGTTCTTTACCTCGCGTGATGTTGTCCGTCACCCGCTGGTGCAACGTATTGTGGTGGCCTATGACAAGCATGCATCGCAGAATTGATGGCCTGTTGTGGAACTCGAGATCGATATGCAAAATCTTAGCAAGGCTGACAAACTGCCGCAGGAGACAGATTTCAAACGCTGGATAGGCGCTGCGTTGCAAGGGCATAAACAGTCTGCCGAGGTCGTTGTACGTGTTGTCGATGAGCAGGAAAGTGCCGAACTTAACCAGTCCTATCGCGGCAAGGCCGGGCCAACCAATGTACTGTCATTTCCGTTTGCTGCACCTGCGCATATTGATATGGATTTACTCGGCGACCTGGTTATTTGTGCACCGGTCATAAAACGGGAAGCCATGCAGCAACACAAGACGCTGGAGTCGCATTGGGCGCACATGGCCGTGCATGGAGCGCTGCATTTGCTCGGTTACGATCACCAGACCAACGAACAGGCAGCGGAAATGGAGCTGTTGGAAAAGAAAATATTGACAGGTATGGGCTACCAGGCGCCATACGCTGATGAGGAATAATGTTTGAAATGGAGACAGAGAAAGACCAATGAGTGAGGACACGTCGAGTAGCAACGATTCCGAGGGTCGATCATGGCTGGAGCGTTTGGGCCAGATCCTGCATGCAGACCCACGGGATCGGCAAGATTTACTGGAAATTCTACGCGAGGCTGAAAAACGGGCACTGCTGGATACCGATTCACTGGGAATGATTGAAGGTGTTTTACAGGTATCCGAGATGCAGGTGCGCGATATCATGATCCCGCGATCACAGATGTCGGTATTGTCCAGGGAACAGTCTCGCGATGATATGTTGGCGGTGATGATTGAAAGTGGCCATTCGCGCTTTCCTGTTATCGGCGACAGTCGTGATGAAGTCATGGGTATTATCCTGGCCAAGGACATGTTGCGCTTTACCCGTGATAGCAGTAGTGACAATTTTTCTATCCGTGAAATTCTGCGTGAACCGGTTTTTGTACCCGAAAGCAAACGCCTGAATGTATTGCTGAAGGATTTTCGCTCCAGCCAGAATCATCTTGCCATTGTTGTCGATGAATATGGAGGCGTTGCCGGTATGGTGACTATCGAGGACGTGCTCGAACAGATCGTTGGCGAGATCGAAGATGAACACGATATCGATGAGGGCAAGTACATTCTCAAGCATGACGATAATCACTATATCGTCAAGGCATTGACCGATATCGAGGATTTCAATGCCTTCTTCAATACTTCATTCAGTGATGATGAGTTTGACACGATCGGCGGACTGGTTCTGAATACCCTCGGTCATATGCCCAAGCGTGATGAAGTCGTCAGCATTCAAGACATGTCTTTCCGCATACTACGCTCGGATAATCGCCGGATCTATTTACTTGAGGTCATCCTCGAAGAGCAGACAGAACCCGCGTCCATCGAATCAAGTTAGGCCCTGATCGTAGCGCATATGCACGTGAATATTCCTCACTGGCTGACTCTGCTGGCGCTGTTCGTGGCGGGATTGTTGCTACCCGTAGCATTCGCGCCTGTCGGCTGGGGCCCTCTGGCCGTACCGCTACTGGCCTATCTTTTTTATCAATGGCAATGCGCAGACCGCCCCGTGCAGGCGTGGTGGCAGGGCTGGATCTTTGGCTGCGGCATGTTTGTGTCCGGTGTGTACTGGGTTTATATCAGTATGCATGATTATGGCGCCGTGCCGGTCGTGTTCTCTGCCTTGCTGACCTTGCTGTTTGCATTATTTCTGGGCCTGTTCCCGGCCCTGACGGGCTGGTTGTCCGTACGCTTTTTCAGTTCTGCCGACCGTGTGCGTCTGCTGCTGGTATTTCCGGCTGTATGGGTACTGATAGAGTGGGTGCGGAGCTGGTTTTTTACCGGCTTTCCATGGATGAACCTCGGCACCAGTCAGGTGGCTTGGCCATTGGCGGGTTATGCCGCGATTGTTGGTGAATACGGGATTAGCTATCTGTTGGCGCTGAGCGCAGCTGCCTGTGTGTATGTCATCGGCGCAACGGCCAGGGCGCGTATTATCACGCTGGTGCTGTTCATAGTACTATGGAGCGCAGGTCAGTCGTTGCGCCAGGTCGAATGGACTGATAGCGCCGGTGACGCTTTCAAGGTTGCCCTGGTGCAGGGCAATGTCGACCAGGCGACCAAGTGGGACCCGGATTACCGGGCCCAGATCATCGCTGCCTATCTTGAACAGAGTCGACCTCACTGGGAGGTGGATGTCATGATCTGGCCGGAAACAGCGATTTCGGCCTTTTATGACGATGTCCCCGAAATTACCGCTCATCTCGACAAACTCGCACGCGATACGGATACCGATATCCTGGTCGGGATCCCTTACCGTGACCAGGCGACACAGGATTATTACAACAGTGTGCTGAGCATCGGCAGCGCGCATGCCTTCTATCATAAACGCCATCTGGTGCCATTCGGCGAGTTTATTCCATTGCAGGAACAGCTCAGTGATGTGCTCGATTTTATGGGCCTGCCGATGTCCGGTTTCAGCCGCGGCGCATCGACCCAGGTGCCACTCAGTGCCGGCGGCTATCTCGCCGGTCTGACGGTTTGCTACGAGATTATCTTCAACAGCGAGGTGATTCAATCCCTGCCCGCGGCCAACTATCTGGTCAATGTCAGCAATAATACCTGGTTTGGTGATTCCAGCATGCCCTACCAGCAACTGCAGATGGCGCAATTACGGGCGCTGGAGACGGAACGTTATGTATTGAGTGCAACCAATAATGGCGTCAGCGCAGTAGTCGATCACCGCGGCAGGATTGTCGGGCGCTCACCGCAGTTCCGGGCCGATGTACTGAGGGCCGATGTACAGGCGCGTCGCGGTGCAACGCCGTATGTGATCTATGGGAATTACCCTATTATTATTTTCCTTTCCGTGCTGCTTGGCATGCTGGTGATACGAAATTCCCGCTGAGCCTGTTGTTATCATCATTCTGCTGCCTGCGATTATCCCTGATAATTAAAGTATAGGCCGAGCCAGATCGATATTGCTGATTAATAACATTAACTTACGCGTAAACGCTTGTTCTCCTATGGTTGTGAATAACACCAGGCCTGTCATCATTGCCGGATTTGTTGCTATCCTGTTGATTTTTATGGTGCTGAATGCCGTGTGGCTCAGTAATCAGAATCAGCAACACGAGCGATTGATCAAGGTGGATACGTTCCGCCAGGCAGCCAGCAGTATTGGCGATATGCGCAAGATTACGCTGCGGCGGGCTTTGGCCCTGCATGAGTTGTTGTTAGTAAGCGATGAACTGGACAGGGATGACAAGTACCAGGAGTTTAATGAGCTGGCGGGTGCATTTATCGATGCGCGCGATACATTGTTGACACTCGAGCTGGATGAGCAGGGCCTTGCGCTGTGGCACAAGACCAGGCTCAGGGTCATCGCCAGCCAGCAGGCCCAGGCCGATGCCGCACAGATGTTGCTTGATGGCGAATTCAAACAGGGCTGGGAAATACTCAGACGGGAAGTCATTCCCAGGCAACAACAGATTACCGATACATTGTCGGAAATGCTGGCATACCACAATCAGCAGGTGGCACAGGAAATAGCCAATGCCGAGCACAACCAGCGCAAGACCAATTCGATCATCGTGATATTAACTGTACTGGCCCTGCTGATCAGTTGCTGGATTGTGTTCTATGTCGTGCGTACGACGGCGCGTATCCATAATGATTTGCGCCGCGCAGATGAGGCCAGGATCGCCAATCAGATGAAGAGCGAGTTTCTGGCCAATATGAGCCATGAAATCAGGACCCCGTTGACTGCTATCATAGGTTTTGCAGAGGCCGCGCTGAATCCGGGTCAGAGTCGCCAGGAACGCCTGGACGGCATCAATACGATCCATCGCAACGGTATACATCTGTTGTCCCTGATCAACGAGATCCTCGACCTGTCGAAGATTGAGGCGGGCAAACTGGAGGTGGAGCTGATGCCGGTTCCGGTATTTGAAGTCCTCCAGGACGTCAGTAATGTCGCCACCAACCGTCTGCGGGAGAAGGGACTGAAGTATGACCTGAACTGCAAATATCCGTTGCCGGCTATGATTCATACCGATCCGTTACGACTAAAGCAAATACTGCTTAATCTGCTCAACAATGCCGTCAAGTTTACCGACAGGGGGCATGTGTATATCAATGTCTGGTGTGAACCCGAACAGGAGAAGATCTATTTTTCAATTGAGGACACTGGTATCGGTATTGTGGCAGAACAGATTGACCAAATCTTTGATTCATTCGCCCAGGCCGACACGAGTGTTACCCGCAAATTTGGTGGTACCGGTCTCGGTCTGAGCCTGTCGCGTCGGTTGGCAAGCTTATTGGGTGGAGATATCCGGGTCGACAGTATTGCCGGCAAGGGTAGTAATTTTACTTTAAGTATCGATACCGGCCCATTGCTTGTCAGTGATTTCATTCATCAGCATAACTTGCCCGTTGACGACACGGACATAAGCGAAGAACAGGTTATCCCGATGTTGCAAGGCAGGGTATTGCTGGTCGATGATGTCGAGGACAACCAGAAACTGATTTCGTTTTTTATCAAGAAAACAGGTGCTCAAGTCGATATTGCCGGCAATGGCGAGCAGGCGCTGGATATACTGCAATCCTCGCAATATGACCTGGTGTTGATGGATATGCAGATGCCGGTCATGGACGGTATAGTGGCAACACAACAGATACGCGCCCGTCAGCTCAATGTCCCCGTGTTGATGTTGACGGCAAATGCCTATAACGAAGACCGTAAACGTTGCGAACAGGCAGGAGCGAACGGCTTTCTGAGCAAGCCGGTCAGTAATCAGCAGATCAATGAAGCGCTGGTACAATACCTTGCGCCCTACGAACAAGCGGATGAGCACAGCAATCCAATCTATTCCGCATTGCTCGAGACAGATCCGGAGCTGGAGGACATCGTCAACCGCTTTGTCTATCATTTGCCGGAATGGATGCATGCGCTTGAGGATGCATGCCAACGTCGGGACTGGGAAAATCTCGCGCACAGACTACATGATCTGAAAGGCACGGCCGGTAATATGGGTTTTGTCGAAATCTACAGCTGTACCGTTGATATGGAGACTAGCCTCGAAGCGGTGGAATACGAAACAGTGGGTATCCAGATGGCCGAGTTGAGATTACTCGTTGAACGGGTCAATCCCGGGGTGGCTATAACGGCAGAGAAAAGATAAAAGTGCAAAGATACAAGGGAATGTGGCCGGCTCGCCGGCCGCTGTATTAAAAACCTGATTGCCCATGTGCTTACATTTTCCACTTTGTCCTGAATTTACAGCCCCTTTCCCCTTGTATCTTTTAATGGAAGAAACCTACAAACACGCTGAAATAGAAGCCAGTGCCCAACATTACTGGCTGGAAAATCAATCATTTAAGGCAATAGAGGATCCCGATCGGGAGAAATACTACTGTCTGGCCATGTTTCCTTATCCGAGTGGCCGCCTGCATATGGGCCATGTGCGTAATTATACCCTCGGCGATGTTATCGCCCGCTATCAGCGTATGCTGGGCAAGAATGTGTTGCAACCGATGGGTTGGGATGCATTCGGTCTGCCAGCGGAAAATGCGGCGATGAAAAACAATGTGCCGCCAGCCAAATGGACCTATGAAAATATCGATTATATGAAGGGGCAATTGCAGCGTCTCGGTTTTGCCTATGACTGGGACAGAGAGCTGGCGACCTGTCATCCCGAATATTACCGTTGGGAGCAATGGCTGTTCACGCGCCTGTTTAAAAAAGGCCTGGTATACAAGAAGACCGCTGCGGTTAACTGGTGTCCACATGACCTGACGGTGCTGGCCAACGAGCAGGTCATCGAGGGGAAATGCTGGCGTTGCGACACATTGGTCGAACGCAAGGAGATCCCGCAATGGTTTATGAAGATCACGGATTATGCCGATGAATTGCTGCGCGATCTGGAGAAACTGCCGGGCTGGCCCGAGCAGGTGCGCACGATGCAGAAGAACTGGATCGGTAAATCGCGTGGTCTTGAGGTGCATTTCGCCGTCGAGGGTCAACAGCAGGCCCTGAAAGTCTTCACGACCCGGCCTGATACACTGATGGGTGTCAGCTATGTGGCCGTTGCCCCCGAGCATCCATTGGCGGCACAGGCAGCGTCCGCCGTTCCCGAGCTGGCTGCCTTCATCGAGGAATGTCGCCATATGGAGACCTCCGAGGCGGCCATGGAGACGATGGAGAAGAAGGGCGTTGATACCGGCTTGCTGGCCATCCATCCGCTCAGTGGTGAACGCGTCCCGGTGTATGCCGCCAACTTCGTGTTAATGGCCTATGGTGAAGGTGCGGTCATGGCAGTGCCGGCACATGATCAGCGCGACTGGGAGTTTGCGCACAAATACAAGCTGCCGATCAAGCAGGTCATCGAGCCACTTGACGGCAGCGCGATAGACCTGCAACAGGGTGCCTATGTCGATAAGGGCAGGTTGATTGATTCCGGGGATTTTTCCGGCCTGAACTTCAAGCAATCCTTCGATGCCATCGCCAGCGATCTCAACGCACAGGGCAAGGGCAAGGTCCAGGTCAATTACCGTTTGCGTGACTGGGGCGTTTCGCGTCAGCGCTACTGGGGAGCGCCGATACCGATCATTAATTGCCCGTCCTGCGGTGCGGTCGCGGTTGCCGATCAGGACCTGCCGGTCAGGTTGCCGGAAGATGTGTCCTTTGACGAAGTCGGGTCGCCGATTAAGAAAATGCCATCGTTTTATCAGACCACATGTCCTGAATGTGGTCAGGATGCCGAGCGTGAGACCGATACCTTCGATACGTTTATGGAATCTTCATGGTATTTTGCCCGCTTCAGCTGCCGTGATAATGATCAGGCAATGCTGGATGGGCGGGCCAATTACTGGCTACCCGTGGATCAGTATATCGGCGGAATCGAACATGCCATCCTGCACCTGTTGTATGCACGTTTTTACAACAAGTTGATGCGCGATGAAGGACTGATTGCAGTCGATGAGCCTTTCGACAGGTTGCTGACCCAGGGCATGGTGTTGAAAGACGGTGCGAAGATGTCCAAATCCAAGGGCAACACCGTCGATCCGCAGGAGTTGATAGATAAATATGGTGCCGATACCGTGCGCCTGTTCACGATGTTTGCCGCCCCTCCGGAACAATCACTGGAGTGGTCTGACAGTGGTGTCGAAGGGGCCTATCGTTTCATCAAGCGCCTGTGGGCATTGGCGCATGAACACCAGGCATGCATGAGCGCATGTAATGCCGCAGGCTGTAATATAGATGCGGACAGCCTCAATGATGAACAAAAGGTGGCGCGTCGGCAAATACACGAACTATTGCAACAGGCCCTGCATGATTTCAGCCGTTATCAGTTCAATACCGTGGTATCGGCGTGCATGAAAATATTGAACATCATAGGCAAACGTCCTGTCGGTACAGATACGGATATCGATGCCTGTGTCAATCACGAGGCCCTCGGGATTCTGATCAGGCTGCTGTCACCGGTGGCCCCGCATGTTGCGTTGTCACTGTGGCGCGAACTTGGCTATGGCGATGATATCCTCGAGGCAGAATGGCCACTAGTGGATGAACATGCATTGGTGCGTGACACGATTGACCTGGCTGTGCAGGTGAACGGCAAGGTGCGTGCAACGATCAGTGTTGCCGCCAGCAGCGATCAGCAGAGCATAAAGGATGCTGCGTTGGCCAATGAAAATGTACAAAGAAATATTACTGGCAAGGAAGTGAAGAAAGTGATCGTCGTGCCCGCCAAGCTGGTCAGTATTGTGGCGAAATAGTCCGTGACCAGCATGCAAACACCCATGAAGCAGATAGCGGGCCTGGTCCTGGTCATTGTGATTTCAGGTCTGTCTGCCTGTGGCTTTCAGTTACGTGGACATGCCAAACTGCCTGCGGCCATGGAGCGGATCTATTTGCAATCCGACGCTTCTACATTGTTGTTACGGCATTTACGCCAGTCCCTGCTCAGGTCCGGTGCACAGCTGGTCGACGATATCAGTGAAGCGACGGCTGTCATGATCGTTGATAGGGAAGAACAGGGAAGGGGGATATTGTCCGTCAGTGAAACTGCCCGAGTCAGGGAATATGAGAGTCGGTATACGATCAGTTTTGCGGTCAATAGTGTATCCGGCGAAGCGATTATTCCGCGACAGATAATTGAGCAAAGACGTGACTACAGTTTTAATGAAAACCAGGTGCTGGCAAAGGAGCGCGAGGAAGCAAGCCTGATACGTGATATGCAAATCGAGGCCGTGCAGGGTATGCTGCGCAAGATCATGTACACCTATAAATCTACACGTCAGCCCTGACGGGGATCGGCATGAAAATCAGAGCGGAGCAATTAGACAGGCATTTACAACAATCACTGGCGCCGATATATCTGCTCGGGGGTGATGAGCCACTGCAAGTGCAGGAAGCCGGTGATGCTATCCGTCAGGCGGCGCGCCAACAAGGATTTACAGAACGCGAAGTCAGACATGTCGAACGTGGCTTCGCATGGCAGGAAGTGATGCAGGTGGCGGATAGTATGTCGCTGTTTGGTGACCGCAAGATCCTTGAAATCCGTATGCCAGGCGGCAAACCGGGTGATGAGGGTGCGCGCGTATTGCGTGAGTATGCCGCGCAGCCCGCCGAAGACACGTTGTTGATGATCAGCTGTGGCAAGCTGGACAGCGCCACGTTGCGGACGAAATGGGCGCAGGCGCTGGAACAGTCCGGGGTACTGATACAGGTTTGGCCAGTCGAGGCAGGGCAGCTGTTCGAGTGGATCCAGGCACGCATGCGCGGGCAGGGTATGCAAGCATCGCGTGAAGCTGTGTTGTTGCTGGTTGAGCGTGTTGAGGGTAATCTGCTGGCCGCGGCCCAGGAAATCGATAAATTATTACTACTACATGGCCCCGGCCGAATTGATGCCGAGGCTGTGGCCGATGCGGTTTCCGACAGTGCACGCTACAATATCTATACCCTGGTCGATACTGCGTTGAGTGGCAAGGTGGATAAAACCTTGAAGATACTCAATGGCTTACGCGGGGAAGGAGTCGAGCCGGTGCTGGTTTTATGGGCATTGAGCAGGGAAATACGCAGTCTGTCGGCAATGGCCGCAGAAGTCCGCAAGGGGGCGCCTATCGAGTCCGTACTGGGTCGTCAGCGTGTCTGGGAGCGACGCAAACCCCTGGTGCGTGATGCGCTGAAACGGCATCAGCTGGGGCGCTGGTATGCACTTTTACAGCACTGTGCCAGGATTGACCGGATAATCAAGGGCGTAGAGGTAGGAAAGCCGTGGGATGAACTGTTACAATTAGGCATATCAATGGCAGGAATAACGGTGCTGGCATCACAATGAGCGCAAATCCACACACAGGTTTTCAGGTGCAGGCCTATATGCAACAGGTCGGCATGCAGGCGCGCGCAGCTGCTCGATTAATGGCCGCAGCGGATACCGCCAGCAAGAATGCGGCGCTGATCGCGATAGCAGCCAGACTGGAATCATCAGCACAACTGTTACAGGACGAGAATAACAAGGATCTCGAAGCGGGTCGTCAGAACGGTCTTAGCGACGCGATGCTGGATCGCCTTGAGCTGACCACAGAGCGTATCGGCGCTATGGCGGAAGGTCTGAGGCAGGTCGCTGCACTGCCTGATCCGGTGGGCGTAATCAGTGACATGCAATATCGCCCGAGTGGTATCCAGGTTGGACGTATGCGTGTACCCCTCGGTGTTATTGGCATCATCTTTGAGTCGCGCCCGAATGTTACCGCAGATGCCGCCGCATTATGTCTGAAATCCGGCAATGCCAGTATTCTGCGCGGCGGTTCCGAGGCCATTCATTCCAATCAGGCCATTGCGCTCTGTATTCAGCAGGGTCTGGAGGAAGCCGGTCTGCCTGCTGACGCCGTGCAGGTTATCGAGACCACTGACCGGGATGCGGTCGGTGAACTTATCAGGATGCCGGAATATGTTGATGTCATCGTTCCGCGCGGCGGCAAGGGCCTGATCGAGCGCATCAGCCGCGAAGCCAGAGTGCCGGTCATCAAACATCTTGACGGTATCTGTCATATCTATATCGATGATGACGCGGATCTGGACAAGGCGATCCAGGTTGCGTTCAATGCCAAGACCCAGCGCTATGGTACCTGTAATACAATGGAAACCCTGCTCGTGTCCGAAGTAATTGCGAAGGAAGTATTACCCGAGCTCGGTGCCATGTTTGCAGAAAAAGGTGTTGAAGTCAGAGGTTGTGAAACCACCTGTAATCTTGTCGCTACAGCAAAACCGGCAAGCGTTGAAGATTGGGATAGCGAATATCTGGCACCCATATTGTCCGTGCGTGTGGTAAAGGGTCTGGATGAGGCCATCGACCATATCGAGGCACATAGTTCGAAACATACCGATGCCATCATTAGTGAAAATTATTCCAGTACGCGACGTTTTCTGCGCGAAGTGGATTCCAGCTCTGTTATGGTCAATGCCTCAACCCGCTTTGCAGATGGTTTTGAATATGGATTGGGTGCTGAAATCGGTATCAGTACCGACAAGTTGCATGCGCGCGGGCCGGTAGGACTGGAAGGTCTGACTACTCTGAAATTTGTCGTCCTCGGCGACGGTCATATCAGGACATAGATACGCGTGGCTGCCATTCTGTCATGATCGGAATTTTCGGGGGCACATTTGACCCGATCCACTTTGGCCATTTGCGCCCGGCACTTGAGGTTTTCCAGGACTTGCGTCTTGAGCAACTGCGCTGGATACCAGCAGGTCAACCTCCCCATCGTGATAGCCCGGATGCATCGATTGAACAGCGCCTGGATATGTTGCGCCTGGCACTGCAGGATATACCTCAATCTGTAGTAGATGAATGTGAAGTGCAACGCCCGGGTCCGTCGTATATGTTTGATACGCTGACCATGTTGAGGCAGCGCTTTGCTGAGACCGGCCTGGCCCTGATATTGGGAATGGATGCATTTAATGGATTACCGGGCTGGCATCGCTGGCAGGAACTGTTAAATCTGGCGCACATCATCGTATGTTCGCGGCCTGATGTTGATTTAGCTGCAAGTGCTGAACTGCATGCAATGATTGCAGCCAGCAGGGTCGACGATATATCGCGTTTGCATGATAGTCATGGCGGCCTGATTTATATTCATCCGGTAACCGCGTTACCGATATCAGCAACCGAGATTCGTGGCATATGCAAACAGGGCAAAAGCCCGCGTTTTTTATTACCCGCAAATGTGTGTGATTACATAGAACAGAACGGTCTGTACCGACAAGAGGTCTGAATACAAGAGAATGAATAGCGAAGAATTACTAAAACTGGTGATGGATGCCATCGAGGACATGAAAGCCATTGATGTGCGCGTGCTTGATGTACGTGATATGACTTCGGTGACTGATATAATGATTATCGCCAGCGGTAGCTCCAGTCGGCATGTCAAGTCCATTGCTGATAATATTATTATGAAGGCCAAGGAGCAGGGGGTCCCACCTCTTGGCAGTGAAGGCGAAACAACCGGTGAATGGGTGTTGGTCGATATGGGTGATATTGTTATCCATGTGATGTTACCCGAGGTTCGTGATTTTTATAATCTGGAAAAGTTATGGACTGTGAAAGCACCTGATCAGGTTGCCGATAAAAAGTCGGATTAATGCGCATTAATCTGATTGCAGTGGGTACACGTATGCCAGCATGGGTGGACGATGCCTATCAGGATTATGCCTCGCGCTTGCAGCGGGACTGTACCTTGAAACTAGTCGAAATAAATCCGGGGAAACGTCACAAGGGCGCTGACCTGAACAGACTGCGAATGGAGGAAGGTAAAAGGATACTGGCGGCAATTCCCGCTTCCACTTATGTTGTTGCGCTGGATGTAGGCGGAAAATCCTGGAGTACAGAGCAATTATCAGAGCAGCTTGCCAGCTGGATGCAATCAGGTCGGGACCTGGCCCTGCTGGTCGGGGGGCCGGAGGGGCTGTCAGAAGACTGTAATCGCCGCGCAGACCAAAGCTGGTCATTGTCGCCACTTACCCTGCCTCATCCCATGGTACGAGTGATCATCGCCGAGCAGTTGTTCAGGGCCTGGAGTATCCTCAATAATCATCCATATCACAGATAGGCCGATGCAGGAGCGTGTATGACGGTGCGGATGCTGGTAAATTACGGTTTTTGTGATCAATGCTACTGTGCGGATAATTGTGTGACACAATAATGTCTCGGGCTATACAACTTTACCTGGCATCGACTTCACCGCGCAGACGGGAACTGCTGCAACAACTGGGGCTTGTATTTGATACTCTTGCTGTCGATGTGAATGAAACGATCATGGATAATGAATCTGCCAATGATTTTGTTGTGCGCATGGCGTTGCAAAAGGCCACAGCCGGCTGGCAGCATATACGCCGTGAACAGCCGCTGCCGGTGCTGGGCTCTGATACTGTGGTGGTTGTCGATGACGAGATTTTTGGTAAGCCGCGTGATCGTGCGCATGCGCAGGATATGTTGACCCGCTTGTCAGGTCGTTGCCACCAGGTCCTGACAGCAGTGGCGCTGAAGTCTGTAGCCACTGAGGATGTCAGGGTAAACAGCAGTCAGGTCTGTTTCCGTTCCTTGTCTATGCAAGAGATCAATGCATACTGGCAAACAGGAGAACCGCAAGACAAGGCCGGTGCTTATGCAATCCAGGGCCTAGCGGCGCAGTTTATCCGCCATCTTCAAGGGAGTTATTCAGCTGTCATGGGTCTGCCTTTGTACGAGACCGCGGAATTACTCTCTGAAACAGGTGTCGAATGTCTGTAGACAGCCGAAAAGTAAAAAGACCTGGGTGTATCGGCGAAATTACCAGCTAACAATAATATAAAATATACCGGAAAAAAATGAGTGAAGAAATACTGATAAACGTGACACCTCGGGAAACTCGCGTCGCACTGATCGAAAATGGTGTATTGCAGGAAGTATTTATCGAACGCACGAGAAAACGGGGCATTGTCGGAAATATCTACAAGGGCAAGGTCAGTCGCGTATTGCCGGGTATGCAGGCAGCCTTTATAGATATTGGCCTTGAGCGCGCGGCATTTCTACATGCATCCGACATCAGTAACGCATTGTTGTCCGACGAGGAAGAACTGGACGGGGACCGACGCCAGAATGATATTTCCGACCTGGTGACAGAAGGGCAGGAAATACTGGTACAGGTCATCAAGGACCCATTAGGCACCAAGGGTGCACGTCTGACAACACACATCACAATACCTTCACGTTATCTGGTGTTGTTGCCAGGTGAAAGTAATATCGGCATTTCAACCAGGATAGAAGATGAGAATGAGCGCCTGCGTCTGAAGGAGGCCGTTTTGGGCATGACTAATGGCGAACAAAGTAAAGGTTACATCATCAGGACTGTGGCCGAGGGTATCGATGAGCAGGCGCTGGTTTCAGATCAGGACTTCCTGTGCAAATTATGGGGATGTATCCAGGAACAGATTAAAACCACCCGCTCGGGTTCAGTGGTTTATGAGGATCTGTCATTGGCTATTCGTACATTGCGTGACATGGTCGATGACCGTATTGAAAAAATACGTGTGGACTCGCGTGAGAGCTTTCAGAAAATGCAACAATTCAGTCGCCAGTTCGTTCCGCATATGACTGGTTGTCTGGAATATTATCCGGGCGAGCGTCCCATATTTGACCTGTATAATGTTGAAGATGAATTGCAGAGGGCTTTGGATCGAAAAGTGCAGCTGAAATCCGGTGGCTATTTGATCATCGATCAGACCGAGGCGATGACTACCATCGATGTCAATACCGGTGCCTACGTTGGTCACCGCAATCTGGAAGAAACTATTTTCAAGACCAACCTTGAAGCGGCGCAAGCCATTTCACGGCAATTGAGATTACGTAACCTCGGCGGCATTATTATTATTGATTTCATTGATATGTCGCTCGAGGATCACAAGCGTCAGGTGTTGCGTGCACTGGAGAAATGCCTGGTCAAGGACCATGCCAAGAGCCAGATCACCGAGGTATCCAGTCTTGGACTGGTCGAAATGACTCGCAAACGGACAAGGGAAAGTCTGGAGCATATACTGTGTGATGCTTGTCCCACCTGCGGAGGACGTGGTTCGATAAAATCGGCCGAGACCGTCTGTTATGAAATATTCAGGGAAATTATTCGCGAGGCACGTCAGTATGATGCCAGGGAGTTGCTGGTACTCGCTTCCCAGGACGTCGTCGATCTGCTGCTGGATGAAGAGAGTTCCAGTCTTGCCGAACTGGAATCCTTTATCGAGGTTCCGATCAAGTTTCAGGTGGAATCGTTGTTCTCGCCGGAACAGTATGATGTAGTATTGATGTAATGATTTCCGACAACAAATTTATTTTTCGAGTAGTCGATATATAGCGATTCCATGCAGGGCATAAAAAAATTCTCCAGACGCTGTATGACTTTCTGTTGGACCAGTCTGGCGATTATTATCATTCTGTTTGCACTGCTGGTCAGTATCAGTCGCATGTTAATGCCATTGCTTGCCGATTACAGGCCAGACCTGGAGCAGCTCGCCAGCGAGCAACTGGGCAGGCCGGTAAAGCTGGAAAGTCTCAATGCTGAATGGGTGGGCCTGTGGCCACGCATTCATCTCTCCGGAGTACGTGTACAGTCCAAGGCTGACAGTAAAGACTGGCTGCAGGTAAGTGATGTGTGGCTGTCGCTGGACTTGTTGTCGCTGCTGAGTAAGGGTCAGCTGGATACCCGTCGTGTCAGGATTGATGGACTGCATCTCGATGTGCAGCGAATTAATGATGCGGTTTATGTCGTCAATGGCGAGCCTTTTCGCCTGGATCAAAACAGCCCGGATGATCAGGCCGATCTGTTGCAGTGGTTATTCACACGCGATCGATTACAAATGCAGGATAGCCGTTTTGCCTACAAGGACGAGCGCTACAGTAGTCAGGCCATCGAGTTGTCAGATGTCAATGTTTCCCTGCAAAATAGTAATGGTTTGCACCATGCCTATGGCCATTTCAGTATACCCGCGCAGCGACATAGCCGTCTGTCTTTTGTTATCGATATGCACGGGGATATGTTGCAACCACAAAATGTATTTAATGATTTATATTTGCAGGGTGATCTATATGTCTCCAGTGGCATGCAGGAATGGTTGCAGCCCATTGTTAATATTGAGCAGGGCGCAATCAAGCTGAAACTATGGGGAGCCGGGTCCTTGCAAAGACTTGAACGCGTAAGCGCGGATGTGCATGCACAGGACCTGGCCTGGTCAGTTGCGGATAAAAACAGACAGGAGGTCCGTAGTGAGATAGACGAGTTACAGGCCAGAGTTTTCTGGAGCCGCCATGAAATGGGCTGGAATCTGGATGTTGAGGATTTCACCCTGCTCAAGCAGGACAGGAAATGGCCGCAGTCAGAAATTCATTTGCTCTATCGCGACAAGCCTGAACAGGAGTATGTGTCGCTTGAAGGTGCCGTCGACTTTGTCAGGCTCGAGGATGTTTCCGGTCTTTTATCCGGCAACCTGCCGCACACCCTGGCGATCAGTGAGCAGATCAGGCAACTGGATATGCAGGGCAGTTTGGAGGAAACCAAATTCCGAATATCACGCGACCGCGATGGCGTCCGCGACCTTTATTTCAGTTCAGTCTTCGAGAACTTCGGTTTCGAACCTTGGCGTTCGTTACCGGGTGTGCGGGGCTTGGATGGCAGGGCTATCCTGACGCACGACAAGGGCGTGTTGAAGCTCGACAGCGCCGACACTGTGCTGGATTTTGGCGATCTGTTCAAGGATCGGTTGACGTTACGTGATATCCGCGGGGATGTGTACTGGAAGTCTGGTGCTGCAGGAGTCGAGTTATCCTTCGATGGTCTGGCCGCCGACAATGAGCATGTTGAAACGATCTCGCGGGCTGCGATTCTTGTTCCCGCTGACGGCGGTTCACCATTTATAGATATGAGTGTGGATTTTAGCAATGGCCAGGTGCGTCACGCAGCAAACTATTTGCCACGCAGGATCATGGGTAAGCAAACGGTAAAATGGCTTGACAAGGCATTTGTGCAGGGGCGGGTGAGCGCTGGAAAAATGATATTTCACGGCCGTTCCGCGGATTTTCCTTTTGCCAAAGAGGCCGGCACTTTTGTGGTCGATTTCGATATCGAGGATATGCAGCTTGACTACGCAGATTTATGGCCGCATTTGCATGAAGTTGATGCTAGTGTACGTTTTCATAATAACTCATTGCTCGTCAATATACATCGTGGAACAGCAAGTCAGGTCGGCCTGGAGTCTTCACTGCTGAAAATTGAGTCTCTCGGTAGTAAGGCAGTGCTGAATATGGATCTGAATTTTTCAGGCAGGACGCAACAGTTGATTAAATATCTGCATGACAGCCCGGCAGGGGAAGATGCGCGTACAGCCCTCAATAGCGTCAGTACTGATGGTAATATGGACAGTCAGGTGAAACTCTCCATTCCGCTTGCGCAGCCGCGGGATTTCAGATTACAGGGACACACACATATTAAAGAAGGTGATCTGCGCCTGCAGGAGTGGCAATTTGAGCTGACGGAGTTCAAGGGGGATTTGCACTATGCGTATGATGGCAAAAACTTCACATATACCTCAAACAATATGCAAGGCCAGTATCTGGGCAGGCCGGCACAGCTAAATGTCAGCACAAAAACCAGGCGCAAGCAGGCCGCGGTAATTGTAATTGACATGCATTCACGCCTTGGCTTGTCACAATTACTGGATGGTAAGCTGCCACACGCGGGGGATATTTTTCGCGGTGATTCGAACTGGAAGATCGCGTTGAATTTGCAGGATAAAGGCACGACATTAATGCTTGAATCCAATCTGCTCGGTGAGCAAATCGAGTTGCCGGATGGTTTTTCCAAGCAGTCCGGGCAAAAACGCAATTTGCGTATTCAGGCGAATATCGACCAGGCGCAGATAGAAATGATCGGGGTCGAATATGGTGATACTGCAAGCGCCCGTTTCAGGCTAACCGGGAAAAAAAACAAGGCGGGATTTTCTAAAGGAGCAATACGCTTTGGCAAAGGCAAGGTCGTGCTTCCGTCTACAGACGGCCTTGTCGTAAATGGGCAACTGGACACTATAGCGGTTGATAAATGGCTGTCTCTGTTTGGCGAAGACGATGGAGGGCTATCCGCTGCCGATGCTGTGGCGATAATCAATAAGGTCGATCTGCTTGTTGGCAGACTGATTGTCGGGCAACTGCAATATAACAAACTGTCTGTAATAGCGAACCACAGAAAGACTGATGTGCTGGTCACAGTCGGTGCGGATGAGGTCGCGGGTCAAATCACTATTCCGGTAAATGGAGACACATTAACGGCTATTGATTTGAACCTCAAATATCTTTATCTGAAAACACCAGCTGAGAAACTTGAATCTTCGGTAACTGATCCGAGAAAGCTTCCTGCAATCAGATTTGTTAGTCAGAAGTTGTTTCTGAATGGAAACGAATTGGGTAATCTGGTTTTGGATATTGGTAAAATTCCACATGGCCTGAAGATTGATAAACTCGAACTCAAAGGCAAGTTGATGGAGGTCAGTGCTGCCGGCAGTTGGCAGTTCAGGCAATCCTGGCATGAATCAACATTCAGTATGAACTTGAAGACACCGGCGATTGGCGAGGCTATGGAATTATTCGGTTTTCAGGCGAGTATCGATGATGGTGAGGCTAGTGCACAGTTGCAAGCCAGCTGGAGTGGTCCACCGCACTGGTTTGAGATGAAACGTCTCAATGGCAGCCTGCAATTGTCAATCAATAAAGGTCAGTTACGCGATATCGATCCGGGCGGTGGCAGAATATTTGGTTTGCTGAGTGTGCAAAGCTTGCAACGCCGCTTGTTCCTGGATTTCAGTGATGTGTTTAAGAAAGGATTCAGTTTTGACAAGATCGCAGGCAGTTTCAGTATTGCCGATGGTGATGCATATACCAATGATTTGTTTCTCGATGGTCCCGCTGCAAGGATTGATATTGCCGGCAGGATTGGCCTGGCAGCCGAGGATTATGACGAAGAGATTATTGTTACGCCAAAACTGTCTTCGAGTATACCGGTGTTGGGTCTTGCTGCCGGTCCCCAGGTAGCGATAGGTCTATTCCTGACTGAAAAAATCCTGCGTAAGGATATCAATAAAATGTCGCGGACTCGCTACAATCTGACGGGATCATGGGATACGCCCGAGATCAGGAAAATAACCGTTGAGATCGAACAGGATGATGAATTTGAAGGGCCCTGAGCGGCATGAAAAATCAGTATTTAGCTATAGCCCACTGATTAAGATGGAAATATTATGGTATGCTGTAAATATGAAGATATTGAATTTTTCTCGAAAACGGCCGGCTGCTATAGCCATTTTCTTATGTGTGCTTGTTTTCACATCCTACCCTCATGATGATAGTCAGGCCGCTTCATGGACTATCAGTGCCGAGGAGTGGGCGCGCCCGCGTTCTGGTCTGTCACTGGTGCAAATGGAGCCATTGATGGCGACGATTCAGGCGCTGAATATGGAGTATTCAACGCAGTTGCTTATTCGTTACCCGGGAGGCGAAGAAGGTGCGTTGTGGGCCAGTGAGTTGAGGGATTGGCTGGTATCGCTGGGTATACCTTCTGGCAGAATAGAAATACGACCTGGACAGTCCTCACATGAGAATGTAACCCTAATGTTGAAATACCTGACGGAGGATAAAGAATGACCGTTGTTGTAGCCATACAGATGGCATCAGGGCCTAATGTGAATGCTAATTTACTCGAGGCTGAAAGATTGATAGCCAGTGCGGCTGCTGAAGGTGCGGAATTGGTGGTATTACCGGAAAATTTTGCCCTGATGGGGCATGACGAAACCGATAAGCTTGCCATCAGGGAGTCACAGGGCGTCGGTGAGATTCAGGGATTTTTATCACTACAGGCAAAAAAACATGGACTGTGGATAGTGGGCGGCACTATTCCGATGAAAACAGAGGATGACTCGCGAATTCGCGCAGCATGTCTTTTGTTTAATGCGCAAGGCGAACAGGTCGCGCGTTACGACAAGATACATCTGTTTGATGTCAGCTTGCCGGACAGCGGTGAACACTATATCGAATCGGAAACCATCGAACCGGGCGCCGATCCGGTTGTTGTCGATACGCCATTCGGTAAACTCGGATTGGCCGTGTGTTATGACCTGAGATTCCCGGAGCTTTTCAGGGATATGGTCGACAGAGGGATGGAAATATTGGCCATCCCTTCTGCATTTACGGCCATAACCGGTAAGGCGCATTGGGAAGCATTGATACGTGCCCGAGCCATCGAAAACCAGTGCTATGTTATTGCAGCGGCGCAAGGCGGTTATCATGCGTCCGGTCGGGAAACCTATGGCGACAGCATGATTGTTGATCCATGGGGTATCATTCTGAATCGTTTATCCAAGGCCGCGGGTATCGTCAAGGCTGACGTTGATATTGAAAGAGTAGGCAATGTGCGCAAGACCTTTCCTGCAGTGGAGCATCGACGTCTGCAATGCAAGGTCAGTTTCTGAGGTGCGATTGTCTGTACTTCCTCACATAAACAGGTAAACATATGACTGATTTTTTGGACATAGCGAGACAAACCATATTGGCGCCTGCTGGTATGGTGGATGAAGATCTGAACAAAATACTGGATAACACACTCGGAAATGCCATTGACAGTGCAGATGTGTATTTTCAGGTGCAACGTCATGAATCCTGGATAATGGAGGACGGTATAGTCAAGGAAGGCAGTTATAATATCGACCAGGGTGTTGGTGTTCGTGCCATCAGTGATGAGAAAACCGGATTTGCCTATTCCGATGAAATAATGTTGCCGGCGTTGATGCAGGCATCGAAGGCCGCGCGTGCGATTGCGTGCAATGGGCAGCAGGGCAAGTTGCAGGCCTGGAAGGCGACGGTCGGTCATGATCTGTATATGGCTACAGATCCCCTCGAAGCATTGTCGTCAGAAGTCAAATTGCAACTGTTGCAGGATGTGGATGCCGAGGCGCGCCGTCTCGATCCGCGTATTAAGCAGGTCATTGTCAGTTTGTCCGGTACGCACGAAGTGATACTGGTAGCCAATAGTGACGGTTCCCTGGGTGCTGATGTACGCCCGTTGGTACGCATGAATGTCAGCGTTATTGCCGAGGACAAGGGGCGTCGTGAGCAGGGCGGTGCAGGTGGCGGTGGCCGGTTTGCCTATGACTATTTTATCAATGAACAGCGCGGGCTGGATTTTGCACGCAAGGCCGTGCGTCAGGCCTTGCTGAATCTGGAAGCCATTGAGGCGCCTGCGGGTACGATGAATGTCGTGTTGGGCCCCGGCTGGCCCGGTGTGTTATTGCATGAGGCAGTCGGACATGGGTTGGAAGGGGATTTCAACCGTAAGGGCAGTTCGGCCTTTTCCGGGCGTATCGGCGAGAAGGTGGCTTCCGACCAATGTACGGTCGTCGACGATGGTACCTTGAGCGAACGTCGAGGTTCATTAAATATTGATGATGAAGGGACACCCACCGAACAGACAGTGCTGATCGAGAACGGCATTCTCAAGGGTTATATGCAGGACCGCCTAAATGCCAAATTAATGGGTGTGGCCAGTACCGGCAATGGCCGCAGGGAATCCTTTTCGCACCTGCCCATGCCACGTATGACCAATACCTATATGCTGGCGGGAAAATATGATCCTGAGGAGATTATTGCCTCGGTCGGTAACGGCCTTTATGCGGTTAATTTTGCTGGTGGGCAGGTGGATATTACTTCGGGGAAATTTGTATTTTCCGCCAGTGAGGCGTACATGATTGAAAATGGCAAGGTCACGCACCCGGTCAAAGGAGCAACCCTGATCGGAAACGGACCGGAAGTGATGACGCGTGTCAGTATGGTCGGAAATGATCTACAGCTGGATGATGGTGTCGGTACCTGTGGCAAGGAAGGTCAGAGTGTCCCAGTTGGCGTCGGCCAGCCAAGTATGCGTATAGACGGGATTACGGTTGGTGGAACAGGTGTGTAGAGATCAGGATTGATCGCTGTCGCTGTATATGGACTGGAGGTATTTAAACAGGGTACGAGCTGACTTCGGTGGTTTTTGTGTGTTGCGTTCCTTGTGTGCATTACGCACAAGCTGGCGTACATGTTGCACATCAAGGCCAGGGAACTTAGCCAGTAACTCATCCATTGCAGTCGGTGAATTCTGCAGCAACTGGTCACGCCAGCTTTCAAGTTGATGAAAGTGCGCACTATCACGTTTATGCTGTAACTGGATTTTGCGCATGGCCTGTTTGAGCGGTTCCGGATCTATATCACGCATCAGTTTGCCAATATATTGTAACTGGCGTTTACGTCCGCCATGCTGGTGTATTTTTTGTGCGGCGAGGATGGCATCGAGCAGGTTCTGCGGTAGTGGGATCGTGTGCAGTTGGTCCTCGTTTAGCTGTGTGAGTTCAGTGCCCAATGCCTGTAAGGCATTGGCCTCGTGTTTTTTCCGGGTTTTGCTCTTTTCGAGGCTTGACTCGTTTTCGTCTTCTGTGGACATAAATAATGGCAATTAAATTTGTCGGAGGTGATTGGGAGTATAGCATGTCGAAAAAGATAGATCCGGATTACCCGGATCAGGAACAAATGGAAAATCTGGTGTCATATGCGTTACAGCAGGCAAGGAAGCACGGCGCAAGTGATGCCGAGGCCGGGATGAGTTTCGGTGCCGGGTTGAATGTCACTGTACGTCTGGCCGAGGTTGAAACGCTCGAGTACAACCGTGATCGCAGTCTTGGTGTATCGGTATATCTCGGACAAAAAAAAGGTTCGGCAAGTACCTCTGACTGGAGTGAAAAGGCGATACAGGAAACCGTCAATGCTGCCTGTGCCATAGCCAAGCATTCGGGTGAAGACCCATTTACTGGGCTGGCTGATGCACAGTTTATGGCCACAGAATTAGCGGACCTGGACCTGTGTTATCCATGGGAATTGTCCGCAGAGCAGGGGATCGATCTGGCCAGACAGTGTGAAGATACTGCACGCGCGCATAGCGGCATCAGTAATTCCGAGGGGGCCTCGGTATCCACCCATACCGGAATCAGTGTCTATGCCAACACCCATGGTTTTCTCGGAGGCTATCCTGCGACCCGTCACAGTATCAGTTGCAGCGTCATCGCCGGGGATGAAAGCGGTATGCAACGTGACTACTGGTATACAGTCGCGCGTGACGCGCATGATCTGGAGCAGGCAGAGTCTGTCGGGAACATGGCTGCAAAACGTACCCTTGGTCGCCTCAACGCGAGGAAGCTCAAGACTGCCCAGGTCCCTGTAATATTAAGGGCAGAGGTAGCCAGCAGTCTTTTCCGCCATTTTGTCAGTGCGATTTCGGGTGGTAATCTTTATCGCAATTCGAGTTTCCTGCTTGATCATCTGGGAAAGAAAATCTTTCCTGATTTTATACAGATTCATGAGCGTCCTCACCTTAAGAAAGGGCTCGGCAGTACGACCTATGATAATGAGGGTGTAGCGACACAAAACCGTACCCTGGTTAGTGATGGTATCCTGCAATCTTATGTGCTCAGTAGTTATTCGGCACGCAAGCTGGATATGCAGACAACGGGTAATGCCGGTGGCGTGCATAATATGCAGGTCAAACCGACCGGCCCTGATTTTGATGCGCTGCTGGCCGAGATGAACAATGGTCTGCTGGTCACCGAATTGATGGGGCAGGGCATCAACATTGTTACTGGTGATTATTCGCGCGGTGCGGCAGGCTACTGGGTCGAGAACGGCGAAATCCAGTATCCGGTAGAAGAGATTACGATTGCGGGAAATCTTCGCGATATGTTCCATCAGATCGTGCAGGTCGCCGATGATGTCGATATGCGCGGAAATATCCATACCGGCTCGGTGCTGCTAGAGAACATGACACTTGCAGGAGACTAGATAATACCTGATCCTGCATAAGCGGATCAAATAAAGTAGAGTGTCGCCAGGCCGAGGAAGGCGATATAGCCAATGATATCGGTAAATGTGGTCAGAATAACGCTGCCAGCCAGGGCTGGGTCAATACCCATTTTTTTCAGTACAATCGGGATACTGAAGCCAGCAATGGCAGCGAATAGCAGGTTGATCAGCATTGCTGCAGCGATGAAGACACCTATCATGATGTCATGAAACCAGAATACTGCAACTGCGGCAACCACGATGGCCCAGACCAGACCATTCAGTGCACCTACAGCCGCTTCCTTGTAGAGCAGCCACTTCGAATTAGATTTGCCTATATGCCCTAATGCCAGACCGCGTATAATCAGTGTCAGTGTCTGGGTGCCCGCTATACCACCCATACTGGCAGCGATTGGCATCAATACAGCAAGGGCGACTACTTTCTCCAGCGTTCCCTGGAACAGTCCGATGACCCAGGCAGCCAGCAGTGCGGTCAACAGGTTCAGGCCCAGCCAGATGGCACGGCTTTTGGCGCTGTGTATAACCGGTGCAAACATGTCGTCTTCTTCGTGCATGCCGGCCATACTCATCAATGAATGATCGGCTTCATCGCGGATGACATCGACGACATCATCAATGGTGATGCGTCCGATCAGGCGGTTATCTTCGCTGACCACAGGGGCAGAGATCAGGTCACGTTTTTCAAACAGATGGGCAACCTCTTTTGCCGGCATCATCGCCGGTATCGGTTCCAGATCCTTGCTCATGACCCCAGCGACGGTAAGGCTAGGGTCGCAGGTCAGTATTTTGGCCAGATCGAGATTTCCCAGGTACATGTCAAAGCGGTTCACGACATTCATTTTGTCGGTAAACGGAGGTAGGTCGCCGCGCAGTCGCAGGTAACGCTGGACGACATCCAGGGTGACATCTGCACGCACCGTGATAGTATCGGTGTCCATCAGGCCGCCAGCACTGTCTTCCGGGTAGGATAGTACCGATTCCAGGCGTTGACGGTCCTGCTTGTCCATTGCGTGCAGGACTTCCTTGATAACGATGTCTGGCAAATCGCTGAGCAGGTCAGCGAGGTCGTCCATATCCATGCCATCCGTGGCAGCGATCAGTTCATCATTATCCATGGCCTTGATCAGTCCGGCACGCACCTCGTCGTTTACATGCAGCAGGATCTCGCCTTCATCGTCGGGATTGACCATTTTCCAGATAACCTGGCGCTCTGTTGAAGGCAGGGATTCGAGAATATGGGCAATTTCTGCCGGATGCAGATCCGAAAGCATTTTCCAGATATGCTGGTTTTTGCCTTTTTTTAACGCCCCAAGGAATGAATCCAGGCGATTCTCGGTTTTACGCTCTGTTTGCTGGGCATCATTCATCAGTCAATGTTCGGTGTTAGTCGTTTGCAGCAGAGTGTAACCAGAATCATCAGATAGGTCTATCCTTGGTCCGGGTATTTGCAGGTAATTTACTCAAATTTTGCGATTGGCCTGACGTCAGTCATTAATGATATTGCGCATTGATGACCTGTATATGTTTAAGTGCATCTTCCGCATGTTCGCACTGAAGTACTTCATGACTGGCGGGCACAAGCTTTTTGATCAACGAGTGATTGATGATATTTTTTACTTCGAGGATGGCATTAGGTTGCATGCTGAATTCGCGCAGTCCCAGCCCGAGTAACAGGCGGGTATAGTCTGGATCGCCAGCCATTTCACCGCACATGGCGACGGGTATTCCAGCATTTTTCCCTGCCTCGATGATCTGTTTGATCAGTATCAATACCGAAGGGTGGCTAGGTTTATAGAGATAGTTAACGTCTTCATCAATACGGTCAATGGCCAGTGTATACTGGATCAGGTCATTGGTACCGATCGACAGAAAATCAAGATGACGTGCAAACAGGTGTGATGATATTGCTGCGGCTGGTACTTCGATCATACCTCCAACAGGCATATTCTGGTCGAATTCAATATTCTGACTGCTCAACTCGGCCTTGATATTATCGAGAATATTTATGACCTGGAATATCTCTTGCGTGTTCGACAGCATCGGAATCATCATGCGTACAGGGCCCGTTGCCGAAGCACGCAGGATAGCACGTAATTGTGGTATGAACAGCCCTGGGTCCTTGAGGCAGAGTCTGATCGCACGTAGGCCCAGAGCCGGATTGGTAGGGCATTCTGCCTGCTGTAGGTTCTGTAGGGGTTTGTCTGCGCCCAGGTCCAGTGTTCGTATTGTTACCGGCTTGCCTTTCATTGCAGATACTATATCCTGATAGGCGTTAAACTGCTCTTCTTCATCAGGCAAATCATCCCTGTTCATAAACAGATACTCTGAACGAAATAAACCGATACCATCTACTTTGGTATCATGCAAGGCCTGCATATCTTCAGGTAGTTCGGCATTGGCATGCAGATGAACAGCAATATTGTCCATACTTAACGCAGGTTTGTTTTTGAGTTTGTTTAGTGAAGAATAATACAACCTGAAGGCGCGTTGTTTTTCGCTGTAGTATTCCTTGATGACATCGGAAGTTTTCGCCAGAACTATGCCCTGATCGCCATCAATAATAATTTCTTCATCATTCTGGAAATAACGTTTCGCATGGTGTATGCCAACGATAGCGGGGAGTTTAAGGCTACGCGCGAGTATCGCTGTATGCGAGAGCGGCCCCCCGGACTCGGTAACAAAAGCGATCATGCCCTGATGTTGTAGTAACACAATATCGGCCGGGGTGAGATCATCAGCGATGATTATTTTGTTTTGCAATAACTGCACACCTTCATGCAAGGGCAGTTCTTCATCCATATTTGTAAGAATACGCAGAATGCGGTTGACTACATGGATGACATCATCACGTCGCGTCTTCAGATAGGCATCATCCATTTCATCGAAAACGCTGACCAGCATATCCAGTTGTAGTTTTAGTGCCCATTCTGCACTGCATAACTGTGACCTGATGATCTGGATTGGTGCTTCGGATAATGCTGAGTCATTCAACATCAATAAATGGGTGTCGATAAAGCCGCTGATATCGGTTGGTGTTGATCCAGGTATTTTTTTGCGGATTTGCTGTAACTGGGTGTTGGCAACATCGATGGCGCGACGCAGGCGATCTATTTCATCATCCAGGCGATCGCGAGGGATGCAGGTCTCTGCGACCTCGGGTTGACCTCTCTCAAGCTTATGGGCGCGCCCTATTGCGATGCCACGAGATACAGCAATACCTTTTTTGGCGAGCGTCATGAAAGCTTCCCATTGCCGGCTGGCACGCGTATATAGTGGATGCCTGTATGTCTATGTTTAGTCGGCAAATCGTGACCGGGAAGCTGAAACACAGAATTTACTAATAGTTGTATCACTGTGGTGTGCAAATTGTCATACTCCTCCGTTGTTACGCCGAGATCGATTTTCTGCTGTATCTTTATTCATCTTCTCCGAAGCGGTTCTGGATTAATATGTCGAGTTGCTCTGATGCTTGCTGCTCGTCAGCGCCAGATGCGCTTAATAATAGCTCTGTGCCCTTGGATGCGGCCAGCATCATGACGCCCATGATGCTTTTACCGTTAACCTTCTGCGGGCCTTTGTGTAAATAAATGTCGCTGGAAAATGTTGAGGCCAGGGTGACAAATTTTGCAGCTGCGCGCGCGTGCAATCCCAGTTTGTTAATAATTTGTACTTGTTTTTCTATCATATCTATTTGCAAATCATAATACCGTCGTGGCCCCCTGAGCTTGCTTTTTCGGCAAGTTGCTCAAGGTTAAGGCGGGGATAATTTAATACACGGATCAGCATTGGCAGATTGATGCCTGAAATAACGATAACTGAATTACTGTTGGCCAGGCGAGTGGCGATATTACTCGGAGTGGAACCGTACATATCAGTCAGTACAAGTACACCATCGCCATTATCGAGCTCGTTTATTCGTGATTTAGCTTCGCTAATGGCTGTTTCCAGTTCGCAATCACTGTAAATGGCGAAATCCGCCGCCTGTAACGGGCAGGTTCCCAGCATAATCCTGGCTGTTTCCAGCAACTGCTGGCCAATATTATTGTGGGTGATGATAAATATGCCTACGCTCATGATAATTCCCGGTGCCTGATCATTATATTCTTGCGTAAGGGTTTAAAATAGGCTGCTATAGACTCTGCCATGTACACAGAGCGATGCTGGCCGCCCGTACAGCCAATGGCAACAGTCATGTAATTGCGGTTCTCCTGTTCAAACCTCGGTATCCAGGTATCCAGGAAGTCGATTATGTTTTTTTTCATTTCGATGACCCAGGGCTGTTCCTCGAGGTATTCAATAACCTTACTGTCCTTGCCTGTTAGTGGCCGTAATGAAGTTTCCCAGTGAGGATTGGGAAGACAACGCATGTCAAAAATAAAGTCGGAGTCGCTGGGTGCTCCATGTTTATAGCCAAAGGATTGAAAAAGCAGTGACATGCAGTCGGCAGGTTCATTAATGACTCTTTTGCGTACCAGTTCACGCAGTTGATAGATATTGGTGTGGGTGCTGTCTATATGCAGATCTGCCAGAGCGGCAATAGGGTAAAGCAGCTTGCGCTCAAGTTTTATCGCATCGGGGAGTGGTCGTTCTTCATTTG
Organism: uncultured Gammaproteobacteria bacterium; assembly: GCA_947258655.1. Lineage (GTDB taxonomy): Bacteria > Pseudomonadota > Gammaproteobacteria > JAADHQ01 > JAADHQ01 > JAADHQ01. Next base: position 29,492 of record CAMYJD010000026.1, read on the forward strand.
TCAGTGGGTGTTTTCGCCGGGTTTCACTGAAGCGCTTTAACAAGGTTGCCTCGTCGGCTTCCAGATAGATGATTTCCATATCAAGACTGGACGAAGTAAGGTCTTTCAGTAATTCCGGAAAACGCTCAAGGTCCTGGTGAATATTTCTTGCGTCGATCCCAACTGCTACCATACTGTTGTCTTTGCCCCAATTGCTGATCAGTTGTTCGATCAGGGATGGCAGCATACCAATAGGCATGTTGTCGATGCAATAATAATCAAGGTCTTCGAGTGTATTGAGGGCAATACTTTTACCAGAACCGGACAGACCGCTTATGATGATCAGTTTCATTGTATGCTCTTTTGTACAATACTATTCTGGCGCTGGATAAAATCTTCGGCAGCATCATAGCCCTTTTGTATGAGGATATGATTACGCACAGCAGTTTCAACCGCAATCGCCAGATTGCGACCAGGTGCGACCGGTAATGTGACTTCCGGGACATTTATACCCAGTATCTTGCGGTTGCGTTTTGATCCGCGCAGGCGGTCAACGCGGTGAAGCTGTTCATCAGTCATATTTTCGAGTGCGATAACGAGACGCAGGTATTTACCGGTTTTGATGGCGCTATCACCGAATAAGGCGCGTATATTCAGAATCCCCAGACCGCGTACTTCAAGGAATTCCCGTAACAGGGCAGGGCAGGTGCCGTTAATGATATCCGGTGCTATTTTCGAGAATTCCGGAGCATCATCAGCAATCAGCCGATGTCCGCGACTGATCAGATCCAGGGCCAGTTCACTTTTGCCGATACCGCTTTCGCCAGTCAGCAATACCCCGCTACCCATGACCTCCATGAATACACCATGGATGATCATCGAATCGGCAAGTACGGAACCGAGCAGGTACTGAAGGTGGTTGAGGACTTCCTGGCTGCTGACCAGGCTGGTAAGTAACGGGATATTATGGCGGTCCGATAGGCGCAGAAAATCGTTGGGTATCGGTAAACCACCAGCTATCAGGACCATTGCTGTCTGTTTTTCGGAGAACAGCTGGGTGACGGCATCATGGCGGGAATTCTTGCCCTGTTTTTCCAGATACTCCAGCTCTGTCTTGCCGAGTATCTGGATCCTGTTGGGGTGAATGATATTTAAATGACCTACCAGGGCAATATTCTTGTTGTCTGCGGTTTTCGATGATTTTATAACCCGTTGCCCACCCTGTTCGCCAGCCTTCCATTCCAGTTCTATGCGTTTTTCTAACTGCGTTACCAGGTCATGGACTGCGATATCATTCATGCGGCTGAGCTGGTGTGCTGATTACTCAGGAGCTCATATAGTTGCTCCCTGGTCTCACTCTTGCGGAGTGCTTCGCAAAACGCCTGATCGCTGAATATCCTCGCCAATTGGGCGAGGATGTCCAGGTGTTCATCAGTAAAGTGGTCCGGCACCAATAGACTGAAAAGCAGATCTGTCGGCTGGTTGTCTATTGCATCAAAATCGACGCCTTGCTCCAGCTTGATAAAAGCCCCGATGGCCTGTTCCCTGCCTGGCAGGCGGGCATGGGGTAGGGCAACACCATGCCCGAGCCCGGTGCTTCCGAGTCTTTCACGGCTGATCAGGCTCTTGAATATTTCATCCTGACTGATGTCAGGAGTATCAGTAACCAGCAGTGCGCTTAAGGCCTCCAGGACCTTCTTCTTGCTCCTGGATTCATTGTCACAACTGATTCTTTCGGGAACGATAAGGTCTGATATTTTCATGAGTATCGGCTTGAAGTTTGACTATCTTCGATGGTGATTGGTTATTTTTTCCTTGTGCTTCTTGACCTGTCTGTCGAGCTTATCAATGAGTCCGTCGATGGCAGCATACATGTCTTCCTGGGTATCATCCGCGTACAGATTATTACCGCTCAGATGTACGGTCGCCTCTGCTTTTTGTCTGAGTTTTTCAACACTTAAAATTACATGTACATCGACTACCTGGTCAAAATGCCGTTCGAGTTTTTCCAGCTTGGATTCAACATAGTCACGCAGGGAATCTGTCAGATCTACGTGATGGCCGGTAAGGTTGATTTGCATTTTAAACTCCTTGCTTAGGTTATTATGCCAGTCGCTTACGTTCGTTGGAGGAAGGTAGCAACATGGCCTCTCGGTATTTGGTAACGGTTCGGCGCGCCACTTTTATGCCCTGTTTCATCAGCAGGTCCGCGAGCTTGCTGTCACTCAGGGGTTTATCCGGACTTTCGGCGGCAATCAGTTTCTTGATAATCGCGCGTATGGCCGTGGCCGAGCATACGCCGCCTTCAGTAGTATTGACGTGACTTGAGAAGAAATACTTGAACTCGAATATTCCATTTGGTGTATGCATATATTTCTGTGTAGTTACACGGGAAATGGTTGATTCATGCATATCGACAGCTTCTGCGATATCCCTCAGTACCAGAGGGCGCATCGCTTCTTCACCATAATCGAGAAAGCCGCGTTGACGTTCAACAATACAGCGCGCCACCTTGAGCAGGGTTTCATTACGGCTTTGCAGGCTCTTCAGAAACCAACGTGCTTCCTGGAGGTGATTTCTCAGGGAGTTGGTGTCATCGCTGCTGTCGCTTCGGCGTATCAGCCCGGCATATTGCTGGTTGATTCGTATTTTGGGCATCGTGTCCGGGTTAAGCTCCACTGTCCATACATCATTCTTTTTTTTCACCAGTACATCAGGAACGATGTATTCGGGGGTGGCCGGTGTAATACTGGAGCCCGGTTTTGGGTCAAGGGACTGGATAAGCTGAATGGCGTCTGTCAGTACGTTCTGGCTTATATGCATCTGCCTCATTATGCGTTTGAAATCACGTGAACCTAATGCATCAAGATGGTTTTGTACCAAACCGATGGTAGTCTTAAGATGCGGGGTGTCGTCAGGCAGATGATGCAGTTGCACCAACAGGCATTCCCTCAGGTCACGTGAGCCAACACCGAGTGGGTCAAATTGCTGAATGCGGTGCAGCACCGCCTCGACCTCATCATAATCGATCGTGTCCTCATCGACGGTTGTATTCTGGATTATTCCCTGGTGGATATCTTCCAGTGGAATATGCAGATAGCCATCTTCATTGATTGCGTCGATTATCGACATGGCAATGGCGCGGTCTGTATCGGAGAATGGTGTCAGCTGCATTTGCCAGGTAAGGTGATCATGAAGACTCTCACCACTTGAGTTGACGCCTTCCCATTGTTCCTGTTGTTCATCACTGGCCGGTTGGGAGTAGGAAGTTGAACCGTCATATACATCATCCCAGTTGCTGTCCGTAGGTAATTCATCCGGGATTTCGTTCTTGCTGGCCAGATCGGATGTTTCCGTGCTTGACTGGGACTCACTTGCTTCCTGGGCAGGCTCGTTTGTTTCGGCATCCTTGGCATTGCTGTTTTCATTTTCTTCCTCGGCCACCTCCAGCATGAAATTGGATTCGAGGACATTCTGAATTTCCATTTGCAGATCGATAGTAGACAGTTGTAACAGTTTTATGGCCTGTTGCAGCTGTGGGGTCATATGCAAACGCTGCTCATGACCAAGATATAGTGATTGTTTCATATTCAAAAGTTAAAAATCGATCGCAAAATGTTCATCTATAAATATATTTTACTGCATTTATTATGCCAGTACAGTTAGATTGCACATTTATTTCAATAAAAATACCTGATTATTCAGTACAGGTATTTGCGTTTTAAATCCCTGCTCATCGACGGGCAATGCACTGTTATACCTGTCAGTGGTACTGCGGCTGATGATTACAATGAAAAATCATGACCCAGGTATACCTCTCTAACCTGTTGATTTTCCAGTATTGATTCTGGTTCGCCTTCGGCAATGACCTGTCCTTCACTTAATATATAGGCAGATGTGCATATTCCTAGTGTCTCGCGCACATTATGGTCGGTAATCAGCACACCGATACCTCGATCACGCAGGTGTTTGATGATCTGCTGAATATCGACAACCGATATCGGATCAACGCCGGCAAAGGGTTCATCGAGGAGAATAAAAGCGGGATTCATGGCCAGGGCGCGTGCAATTTCTGCGCGTCGGCGTTCTCCGCCTGATAGACTGATGCCCGTGTTATCCCTGATGTGACCTATATGCAGATCGAGGAGCAGCTTTTCCAGTTCCGACTCACGTTCCTGGGGGGTGAGATCCTCACGTAATTGCAGGATAGCCATAATATTGTCAGCGACGTTTAATTTGCGGAATATCGATGCCTCCTGGGGCAGGTATCCTATACCGTTGCGTGCCCTGGCATGCATGGGCAAACTGGCGATGTCCTGATCATCGATAAATATCTGCCCCTGGTCAGTCGGTATCAGGCCGACGATCATATAGAAAGTAGTTGTTTTACCGGCACCATTTGGCCCCAACAGCCCAACGACTTCTCCGGTATTGATCGACATGCTGACATTGTCAACAATGGTTCTGTTCTTATAGCGTTTAACCAGATTGGTTGTGCGTAACTGGGTCATTAACGTGCATCGCCCTCTGCCGGGGGTTGAATGGTAATGGTGACGCGGTCGCCACCACTCTTTTTACCGGCATCAACGGTGTCCTTATCCAGGCTGTAAACAATACGGTTGCTGGAAAATGTATTGGCGCCCTGGCGTAACACTGCATCCTGTTCAAAGATGATAATGTTGCTGCTTGCCTCAAAGGCCATGTTTGCAGCAGTCGCGGAAATATCCTTATTACCTTTTTCTGTTCGTTGCTGAAATTCTACCGGCTCTCCCTGTGCCTGCATTTTTTGCAGTTTTCCTTTAACGGTATAGACAACCAGTTTATTGGCGGTGATACGCATACTGCCCTGTTGCACGACGACATTTCCGCTATAGGTGCTGGTTCCGGTTTTTTTATTTATGCTTGCACGGTCAGCCTCTACGTTGATGGGCTGCTTGCGATCAGACTGCAGGGCAAGTGTATTGGCCGAAACAGACAGACAAATGCCAGCGATGATAAAGCGCAATGATTTAACGTTGAGGTTCATAACTTACTCTGACTTGTGCAAGTAGTTGAATTTTTTCCTGGTCCAGATCGGCAAACATACCCTTTGCCCGCACTGATATTCCACTACCTTTCAGATGGATAAGGTCAGCTGTACTGACAGTGTTATCGGTGGTGTTTATATGCAGGCTCTCAGTAGACATCGTCAAGGGTTCCAGTGTTGGTGTTGCTGATCGCGCAATTCGGACCTTCCCCTGTAGCGTTACGTCCTGACCTCGAGGGCTTACCTGTCCCTTGTTGGCATATATTTTCCAGTGCTCTGCGGGCGTGCGTAGCAGTTCCAGATTGGGATCCTCCAAACGGGTCTGATCACTAAGTTTGTAGTGTAGCATGCTGGTGGCGCTGAGGTGGTATTGCATTTTCCCCTCAGTGTCGATCAATGACAGTTTGAAATCTTCGATACTGTAATCGACCTCGTCCTTGACCTGGCTGATATCAGAGGGAAGGGTTTGCTCGGATATTTGTTCACTCAACTGGATGCTGGCGGTGACGATTACGCTGATCAGTACCAGTAACAGAAATGTGCGCAGGCGTGTCATTTGTTATTATGCAGGTAACTTTCCAGTTCTGTCTGCAGGCAGCCATTGGCCTCCATGATCATCTCGCAGACATCACGACCGGCACCTCTGCCGCCATTGGATGGAGTTAGCCAATGCGCATGTTTTTTCACCATCGGATGCGCATCCTGAACCGCAATCGCCAGTCCGACCTGGCTCATGACTGGCAGATCGACCACGTCATCACCGACATAGGCGCATTCTGCAGGCGACAACTGTCGGGTCTTGAGTAAATCGGTAAAGGCAAGGGTCTTGTCATGCTGACCCTGGTAAACGATTTTGATGCCGAGGTCCTTGATGCGGTGCTTGACGACTTCAGAAGTCCGTCCCGTAATGATGGCGATTTCAACACCTGTCTTTTGCAGCATTTTCATTCCATGTCCATCACGTGAATTAAAGGCCTTGTATTCCTGTCCATCATCGCCGATAAACAGTGAGCCATCAGTTAATACTCCATCGACATCAAAAATGACAACTTTAATATTTTTAGCTCTTTCCAGTATATCTTTCATATGGTTCTTCCGTTTGCATGAATGAGTATTGGCGATCCCTAGACGACACCTGCGCGTAACAGGTCATGCATATTCAGGGCGCCGATCAATTGGTGGTTTTCATCCTCCACCAGGAGTGCATTGATCTTGTAGCTGTCCATAACCTGCAATGCCTCGGCAGCGAGAATTTCCTGCCTGACAACCTTGCTATTGGCAGTCATGACGTCTCTGATCGGCGTATTGTGGATGTCCAGGCCAAGATCCAGGGTCCTGCGCAGGTCACCATCGGTAAAGATACCAACGATTCTCATTTTTTCATCGACGACGGCGGTCATGCCCATACTTTTTCGTGTCATTTCCAGTAAGGCATCACCCAGTAAAGCATTTTCACCTATATATGGAATGCTGTCACCGGTATGCATGATCTGTTCAACATGCAATAACAACTTACGACCCAGACTGCCGCCCGGGTGAGAACGGGCGAAGTCCTCGGCGGTGAAGCCGCGTGCCTCCAGCAGTGCTATGGCCAGGGCATCGCCCATGGCCAGTGTTGCCGTCGTGCTGGATGTCGGCGCCAGATCCAGGGGGCAGGCCTCACTCGCGACACTGATATCGAGATTGACATCGGCAGTCGTGGATAACTCCGATGCCGGGTTGCCGGTCAGGCTGATCAGCGGCGTATGCAGGCGTTTGATCAATGGCAGGATGGTCAGGATTTCGGCGGTCTCGCCCGAGTTCGACAGTGCGAGTACTACATCCTTCGAGGTGATCATGCCCATATCACCATGGCTGGCCTCGCCCGGGTGGACAAAAAAGGCCGGGCTGCCGGTACTGGCAAGCGTGGCTGCAATTTTTCCACCGATATGGCCCGATTTTCCCATGCCGATGACAACGATTCGACCTTCACAGGCGAGCATCAGCTCGCAGGCTTGATGAAAGGCCTGATCCAGGCGCTCGATCAGGTCATGGATGGCTTTCGCCTCGGTCTCCAATACGGCCCGACCCAGAGCGATGAAATTGTGGTTTTTCATATCATTATTGTGTCAAAGCGTTAGTTAACCGGGCCATTATACCTGCTGAACCCAGATTTTACGCCAGCGGATAGCCCAATACGGCCATTTTTTCTGCAAGTTTATCGGTCGACAGATCATGGCCCGTTACCGTGACAAGACCTTGCTGCAGGTCCACCTCGACCTTGTCTACGCCGGGAAGTACTGCCAGTCCTTCGCGGATTGCATTAACACAGCCCATGCATTTGATATTTTCAGCAGTGAATTTATGTGTGTCCATCAAATGTCCTGTTTTAGTGTTGACTCGAAAAATACAATACTACCTGATAGGTAATAAACATCGACAGTAGTATGCCCCCTTCAATACGGTTGATCTTGCCGGGAGCCCTGAAACCATAGGACATCGCAAACAGCAGAACCGTCAATGTGATCATGACCGGGAAATCACGTTCGAGGACATTGGCAGGGACGGGTCCGGGCCTGATTGCGCCCGGCAGCCCCAGTACCGCCAGCAGGTTGAACATATTCGAGCCAATAATATTGCCAATCGCAATGTCCGGCTCCTTTTTATATGCGCTCACTATGGATGCGGCCAGTTCCGGCAGGCTCGTACCGATCGCAACAATGGTCAGTCCGATCACGACATCACTGACACCCAGCTCGGTGGCGATAGCGACGGCACCATTGACCAGTAGTTTCGAACCCAGCAACAGTGTCAGCAAGCCGGCCAGGAACCACAGACAGGCCTTCAGCGTGGTAATGCCTACCGGTATTTCATCTTCATATTCGTGCACGATCGGGTCGGTTTTGCGCGAGCGCAGGCCGATCATCGTGATCGTATAGATAAGGATAAACATGCCGCTGATCAGGATAAAACCGTCCATGCGACTGAAATTGCCATCCATCAATAACACCAGACTTCCGAGCGTGACCGCCAGCATAACGGGATACTCGCGTTTCAGGGTTTCCGACTTGACTGTCAGCGGTATAACCAGGGCAGTAAAACCAAGAACGAGGGCGATATTGGCGATATTGGAGCCGATCGCGTTACCGATAGCCAGTCCCGGATTGTTATCATAGGAGGCCACGGCCGAGATCAGGATCTCCGGTGCTGAGGTGCCAAAGCCGACGATCGTCAGACCAATGACCAGCGGGCTGACGCCGAGATTGCTGGCCAGTGCCGAAGCGCCCATGACGAAGCGGTCAGCACCCCATAACAGGATGGCAAAACCGGCGAGGATGATCAGTATATTTTCAAACATGCCTTATATTTCTTATGTTCTCATTCAATGTTCAGGTGCGCTTGACTTTCGTCGCGCCGCAACGTGTACAGCGATAGCGGGTTATCAGTTTACCTTCCTTGACATCAAAACCGGTTTTTTTATCCTCGACCCACTTATGGAAATTATGCCGACACAGGGTTTTACCCTTATGTTTCTGACTGGGCTTGGGCTTTTTAAATGCTATGATGTCGGCCATGGGAAAATATCGTGCTTCCATATATCTGATGCGTTTGTCTCAGGCCAGGATCCAGCGCAGGCGCAAGACGGCAATTTACCTGCGCTAATCAATCGAAGCACTATTATACAGACAGAACACAGAAAATCTAAATTGTGAACATGGTATAGGCCATATGGCGAAAGAAAATGTTGAAATCGGAGCACTTGGATGGACGCATCCAGGCTGGGACAGTAGCTATTACCCGGAAGATTTGCCTGAAGACTGGCGACTCGATTATTACAGTCATCATTTCCAGTTCGTATTGATGCAGGCCAATGAGTGGTTGCACTGTAGTGAGGATGAAATCGAACAATGGCTCGAGGATGTCAAGGACTCATTCGATTTTTTTCTGGCACTCGGCGCAGATGACATCGGCGCGCCTGCTATCCGCCAGGTTGTCCGCATCAAGGGTATTCTGGCAGAGCGTTTGCAGGGCCTGGTGGTGATGCACTGTAACGAAACGATCGAAACATCTGTGCTGCAGGAGCTGTCTGCACTGACTACTGTGTATATCGATACGGATAGCGGCGACGAGGAGGCGGCCGCCGGCACCAGTCCCTGCTGGCGCGAGGGTCGAAGCATGCGCGGCTGTGCACTCGGTTTTATAGGTGAAGATGCGGCCCGGGATATGCGCAATATGCGCGCTATTATGGAAGCCTTCATCGAACAGGGTGGTGCGCAGCAGCTTTATCTGGTCTATGTAGGTAAGCCCCCATCGACCAAGGCCATGCAGGATGCCCAGATTATTCTGCAGATGCTGGCATGAAATCGATATAAAATTACATTAAAACAGGGTATTAACTTGTCATATATACGGGTGTATGCCCCGGAGGCGATAACTTGCCCTGTTGCACGTAACGCTATTCTATAAAAATATAGTAATTACAATAAGCTATAAGAGCTCCTCTGGCCCAGTCTCGGGCCTGACATGTTAGCCTGGATAATCTCATTGCAGTTGTGCATCCAATTAGCGCTGTCTTGCGTATGTATTGCTGAACAGATACATCCATGCAATCAACGGCCCGGGGGAGATGGAATTGTACAAATCCTGCATCATCGTGATATTGCTGTTGGCAGCAGCATTCGCATCCGCACAGCCATATATACCTGAAGATCCGGCACAGATCATCATGAACATCAGACAAGCTGACGAACTTCAGGCGTTAAAAACCCTGCGTCAGCAGTTAGGTCAGCAGCCGGACAATCTGGCATTGGTGGAAAATATTGTCGAACGCTATATAAGCCTCGGGCGTGAGCATGCGGATGAGCGTTATTTTTCCTATGCAGAATCCCTGTTAAAGCCCTACCTGGATACGGCCCGTTACGGGCCGGTATTATTGTTGCAATGGGCCGATATCCTCCAGCGCCAGCACCGTTTCGAGGCTGCCGTAAACGTGTTGGATGAGTTGTTGCAGTACACAAACGCCAATCCACATGCACATCTGATGCGTGCCGTTATCTATCAGGTAAAAGGCGATTACGCAGCCGCAATGCAGGATTGCAGGGCGTTGCTGGGGCGTGTCGACATGTTGTTGGCAACGACCTGTATAGCGCAGATACATGGATTGCAGGGGGATTTGTCTGCCAGTGCGGCATTGCTGGAATCCAGTATCCAGCGTTACCAGCAAGCGAACAATGAATCCCTGGCCTGGTCGCGGACCGTACTGGCCGAAATGCTGGTACGCCTGGGCAGGCCGCAACAGGCGCTCATGTATCTGCAACAGGTGATTTCTGGCAGCAAGGATTATTACGCCCTGGCGCTGATGGCCGACATTCTGCTCCAACAACAGCGTTTTACCGAGGTGTTGGTGTTACTCGATGAATACAGATATGTCGGTAAGCTGCTATTGCGTTACGTAATTGCAGCGACGGGCCAGCAACGCCTGCAGGTAGATGATGAGCGTGCATTGCAAGCGCTTATACAACGTATGCGTTTGTTCGGCGCTTCGGCTCATAAACGTATGCTGGCAAGGTATTACCTCGACGTAAGAAATGATTCACGCAGGGCGCTGGAATTTGCACGCCATAACTGGCAGCAACAACGTGAGCCGGACGATGCGTTGTTATTGCTGCGCTGCCTGCTTGCTACAGGAGACCTGGACGGTCTGCAGGATTTCATTGCCGGCTTGCGCCAGAACGGATGGCATGATGAACGTATTGAGTTATTGCTGACGGGTGTTTCAGTATGAATATTAGAATATGCTTGTTGCTTGTTTTAACTTGTCTACTGCCTTTTTTCGCTCATGCCCATACATCCAGTGAGGCATTTTTAAAAATACAGCTGGACGGAAGTCGCGCCACAGGTGCGTGGGAATTCGCATTGCAGGACCTGGAAAATATTGTCGGTGTGGATGCCGACGGCGATGGCCGGATTAGTTGGGGGGATATTAAAAACCGGGAAGCGGCCATCCAACAATATATTCTTGCCGGTATAGCGCTGCAACAGAATGACGAAACCTGTCATGTGATTCCGGGTACGACCATGTTGAATAACAGACAGGATACTGTATTCCTGCATGTGCCGGTCACAGTGGAATGTCCAGCGATGATTGAACGACTACAAATAAACTATGATCTGTTTTTCAATCAGGACATTCGCCATCATGCCATCTGGTTGATTACGAAGCAGGATAAAACATTCAGTCGCATCAGCAGTTCCGATAACAGAAATATACAGGTTAATCTTGCTGCAGCGGAATCTTCCGACGGATTTCTCGAGTTTGTTGCCCAGGGTGTCTGGCATATATGGATCGGGCTGGATCATATCCTGTTTCTGGTGTTGTTAATGCTGGGTGTGGAAAACGCGCTAGGGTCGTTGTCGCCGACACAGCGCAACGCGCAACGCTGGCGCCGGCTCATCAAGACAGTAACGGCGTTTACCATAGCCCATTCCGTGACCCTGGCATTGGCGACGACTGCGTGGTTCAGATTACCGCTCGTCTGGGTTGAATCCATGATAGCCCTGTCTGTGATAGTGGCCGGACTCAATGTCCTGTTCAAATGGATCGATGAGCGCCTGTGGTTATTCGCCTTTGGTTTTGGTCTGATTCACGGCTTTGGGTTTGCATCCGTGTTGCTGGATCTGGAACTCGGGCAGTCCAGTCTGCTGATAAACCTGCTGGCCTTTAATATCGGCGTCGAGAGCGGTCAACTGGTGATCGTTGCAGGGCTGGTGCCGCTGATCATCGGCTTGCATCGATTAGGAACCCGAGGGCTATATATCAGGCATGCGCTCAGCGCTGGTGTGATTATGCTGGCATCGGTGTGGCTGGTCCAACGTAGCGGCATGTAGTGGAGCAGAGGGCTAATATAATAACGACGCCATTTTCTTGCGATAACGGGATACCAGTTCGCCGTTATTGCCGAGCATCTCGAACACCTTGAGCATGCCCTTGCGGCCGCCATCGTCATTGAACTGGCGATCACGCTTCATGATTTCAAACAGCTGTTCCAATGCAGTTTCAAAATCACCTTGGGCGAGGCTTGCGTTGCTGAGCTGTAGCCGCGCCTGGCAGTCATCGGGATGCTGTTT
>CAMYJD010000027.1 GCA_947258655.1 uncultured Gammaproteobacteria bacterium
GCATAGCAAGCCACCCTTGGGATTGCCTTCGCGGCTCTTGATCTGGTGATGCAAATCATCCGAGATAAACAGATATTTCTTGGTATGCAGCTTGGGCTGTTTCTTGCCCTGCTCATTGAACGGGCTGCCATACGGGAATTCCATCAAGCCCTGATAGGTCACACCGATGCGCTTACCGCGATTATGACAGGAATTACAGGACTCTACCGGAATACCGCTGTATGTGGTTGTTGGTGTCTTGACCTTGGCTTCACGTGTGGCCTGGATGCTGTGCACGAGCATATGACCCTGCTTGTTCTTGTCGATAGTCGGGTCCCCACCCTCATAATAGCCGTCATTACTATAAGGGATGTGACAGGATGAGCAGCCCATGCCGCGGTAATCACCGCGTTTCTCGCGCCCGCGCACACCGACATGACAGCGCTGACATTGCTGACGTTGATAGGTCATGCCAGCCAGCTTGGGATCCTTTTCGATTTCCTCTACCGTCGGTTGTGGCACCATTTTCAGTTCTTTCGGGAACTGCTTCGGATGCGCCTTGATCATGGCTACCATGTAATCCTTGTATTCCTTGGTACCGATGTCTGGAACGGCACCATTGGTATCTTTCACATCATAATTACCCCACGGCACATTGTGATCAAAGACTTCCTTGATGCCCCAGGTATGCAGGTTACCCTGGATCTTGCCGGCCTCGGTATTCATCAGGGATTTTTCCAGACGTTCCGAATAACCCTTGTGACATCCAGCCTGACCACAGGTGAACTGATTGATCCACAGGCTGCCCGGATCACGATAAAACTCCTGCGGCCCCTTGGCGGCCTTGAGGCTCTTGGGACTGCCCTTGTGCGCCGCTTTTGCAGTGTTGGCCTTTGGATCACCGCCGTGACAGACGACACAGCCATTCGCATCACCGTGCGCACTGCCAACGCCCTTGATTTGTAGCATCATCGCACTGGATTCTTCGCGAATCGGTTCGAGGCCTTGATGACAGGCCAGACAGCCCTTTTCGGCCGCCAGTTTTTTCGAAACGGATTCCATTTTTGCCATTGCTGTAGAGGATACAGCCAGCATCACAACCGCGAACAGAGTGGTTATTCTCATTGTTAGTCCCCTTGGTATTTGTCCTGCAGATGCATCCACCTATCAGGGTTTAGCGAGTACTTCGGGTATTTGGTATAGTGTGTAACTTAATCACATTTAATTGATCAAGAATATTGATCCAGATCAATAATATTCAGAAATTATTGCTTTTTGTCACGCGTTGGATCGGAAGCGATAAATATAATATAGATGGACGGGAGGATAAAGCAATAAACTCGGCCTGATCAGACCCGGTTTTTTTATATCCAAAAGTGATAAAAACACATTTAAACTATGTTATTCAGCGCCTTCCGGCGGGTCGTGCCCATGATACTTGGCGATATTTTCTTTATGTGTTGCTGAATCATTTCCTTACGCTCCTCGTAACGTTTTTCGCCGCACCTTCCTTGAGCATGATCGAACGTTCACCGAACAACGCCTGTTTCAGGAAACACATGCAGAACTTGTCCAACACCTTATCGTCATCATAGCTGCCTTTACGCAAGTTTCTTCAATGTCAAACATGACGGTAGAACCATCGCTCTGTGCGAACAGATGGAATGCATCCAGGTTATACGACATCGAGAACAGCTGTCGGTACGTACGAATGCAGGCATTTCGTTTTCACCTAACGTCTGGCGAGGTTTTATAATCCCTCTGTGTTTAACAGTCGCTCATGCGTACTGGTCAGATGTCCCTAATATCTTATACTTTAATATATTTTGCCCTGAGCCTATAAGATCCGGCTCTGGATTGTATCGCCCAGGGGCGTAGATAGCCCCCGGCAACCACAGACTTTTTGCTCGAATCACAGGCGCTTACTTGCTCTGGGGCGCTAACCATATATATTTATATAGAACGCAGTATAGTTTTATCTTTGCGGCACATAAATCTACCGTATTGAATAAATGTTAATTTTCAATAATCGCAAGTTGTTGTTTTTATTTCATAAATAATATTTTTTATTTTCAATCGGTAATATATTAGAATATGCTTATTTTATGGTATTCTTAATTTTGTTTATTGGTATGTCAGCATACTTCACTGTACAGTATGCTGACTTTTTTACTAGGTTATAATATTCATGAGCACACCCAAGCCGATACATGACCCGATCAAACAGCCCGACAGCGAGCGTATCGAGGTCAAAAACACCACCTGTTATATGTGCGCATGCCGCTGCGGTATTCGCGTAACCCTGCGCGATGGCGAAGTTCGCTACATCCAGGGTAATCCTGACCACCCCCTGAACAAGGGCATCATCTGCGCCAAGGGCTCTTCCGGCATCATGAAGCAGTATTCGCCGGCACGACTGACCAAGCCCCTGCGTCGCAAAGCGGGCGCCGATCGTGGTGATAATGAATTCGAGGAAATCAGCTGGGATGAAGCCTTCTCGATCATGGAAGAGCGCATGGTCAAGCTGCGCAAGACCGATCCGAAGAAATTCGCAATGTTTACCGGCCGCGACCAGATGCAGGCCATGACCGGTCTGTTTGCCAAACAGTATGGCACACCAAACTATGCCGCCCACGGCGGTTTCTGCTCGGTCAATATGGCCGCCGGTATGATCTACACAATCGGTGGATCATTCTGGGAGTTCGGCGGTCCGGACCTGGAACGCTCCAAACTGTTCGTCATGATCGGCACCGCTGAGGACCATCACTCCAATCCACTGAAGATGGAGCTATCCAAGTTCAAGCGCCAGGGTGGCAAGTTTATTTCGATCAACCCGGTGCGTACCGGTTACTCGGCCATTGCCGACGAATGGATCCCTATCAAGCCCGGCACCGATGCTGCACTGTTGATGGCCCTGAACCATGAAATCATCAAGACCGGACTGTATGACCGTGATTTCCTGGTCGAATACAGTAACTCGGCCGAACTGATCAACATGGATGAAAACAGCACCGAATACGGCATGTTTGTCCGTGCCGAGGTGCCTGAAGAAGAAGGTTGCTTTGACCCGCAAAACAAGCTGTGGTGGGACCGTGCAACCGATCAGGCCATCGTCGCCAGACGGGATATTGATCATGACCCGTACCTGCTCGGTGAATATGCACTGAAAGATGGCACACCGGTCAAGACGGCATTCCAGATGTTGCACGAGCGTCTGGAAGAATACACCCCGGAATGGGCCGAGAACATTACCGGCATCCCGGCCAGCACGATTCGTCGCCTGGCCCATGAAATGGGTATCACCGCACGAGATGAAAAAATCGAATTGCCAATCGCCTGGACCGATGTCTGGGGCCGTGAGCACAATACCGTCACCGGCAACCCGGTCTCGTTCCATGCGATGCGTGGCCTGGCCGCACATTCAAACGGCTTTCATACCATCCGCGCACTGTCTATATTAATGAGTCTGCTCGGTACCATCGACCGCCCCGGCGGCTTCCGTCACAAGGCACCATTCCCGCGTCCGATCCCACCGTGTGCCAAGACACCGAAGGGACCGGAAGATGTTAAACCGGAAACGCCGTTGAATGGTATGCCATTGGGCTGGCCGGCCGACCCCGACGACCTGTTTGTCGATGACAAGGGTGAGCCGGTACGCCTGGACAAGGCATTCTCGTGGGAATTTCCGCTGTCCGTCCACGGCATGATGCACAATGCGATCACCAATGCCTGGCGTGGCGACCCGTACCCGATCGACACGCTGTTGATTTTCATGGCCAACATGGCCTGGAACTCGACCATGAACACCGAACAGGTGCGCAACATGCTCAACGACAAGGATGAAAACGGTGAATATAAGATCCCATACCTGATTGTCTGCGATGCGTTCCAGTCGGAAATGGTGGCGTATGCGGATCTGGTCCTGCCAGATACGACCTATCTTGAGCGTCACGACGTCATGTCGATGCTCGACCGTCCGATCTCCGAATACGATGGCCCGGTGGACTCTGTGCGCGTGCCGGTACTGCCACCGACGGGCGAGTGCAAGCCGTTCCAGGAAGTATTGCTGGAGCTGGGTACACGCTTGAAGCTGCCGGCTTTCATCAAGGAAGATGGCACACGCAAGTTCCGTAATTACCCGGACTTTGTCGTCAATTTTGAAACTGAACCGGGCTCCGGCATCGGCTTCCTGTCCGGTTGGCGCGGCAAAGGCGGTGAAAAATTCATGAAGGGCGAACCGAATCCGAACCAGTGGGAAATGTACGAAAAGAACAATTGCGTGTTTCATTACGAACTACCGCGATCGTTCCAGTACATGCGCAACTGGAACAAGGGTTACCTGGAATGGGCGCAGGAACATCGCCTGACGCGTTATGCTGAACCGATCAATATCCATATCTATTCAGAAGTGCTACAGAAGTTCCGCATGGCCGCACAAGGCAAGACCGACGGCAAACAGCCACCGGATCACTTACGCAAACGCGTCGAGACCTATTTCGATCCGTTACCGTTCTATTATGAGCCGCTCGAAGCGCAGCTCAGCGACAAACACAAGTACCCGCTCAATGCGATCACCCAGCGACCGATGGCCATGTACCATTCATGGGACTCCCAGAATGCCTGGTTACGTCAGATTCACACCTATAACTATTTATATGTGAACCCGGTCACTGCCAATGCTCAGGGGATCGACGACGGCGAATGGCTGTGGGTCGAATCCCAATGGGGCAAGGTGCGCTGTATATGCCGTTATTCCGAAGCACTGGAACCCGGCACAGTATGGACCTGGAACGCAATAGGCAAGGCTAGTGGTGCCTGGGGACTGGAAGCGAATGCGAATGAATCCAAGCAGGGCTTCCTGCTCAATCACGTGATTTCGGAAGAATTGCCTGCTCACGACGCCGGCGAGCATGTCTCCAACTCTGACCCGGTTACCGGCCAGGCCGGCTGGTATGACGTGCGCGTACGTATCTACAAGGTCGGCGCGCATGAGAAGCATGTCACGTCACCACAGTTTGATGCGGTCAATCCGGTACCCGGACAGCCACAGCGTAAGTCATGGCTGGGCTGGTTTGCCGGGGGTAAAAAGTAGCGAGTAGCGAGTGGCTAGTAGCGAGGAAAAAGAAAAACCTCGCTACTCGCCACTAGCCACTAGCCACTTCTTTATAGCGCTAAGAAAGTTAAATTGAGTATTAAAATATGACCCAACTAGCATTAGTAATAGATCTAAACGTCTGCGTAGGCTGCCATGCCTGCGTGACCAGCTGCAAACAATGGAACACATCCGGACCAGCCGGTTCGATGAGTGACGACAATCCATATGGCAAGGACCCGACCGGTACCTTTTTCAATCGTGTACAGTCATTCGAGATTGGTGACTACCCCAATACCGAACTGGTGCATTTCCCGAAAAGCTGCCTGCATTGCGAAGAACCGCCATGTGTACCGGTGTGCCCGACCGGCGCCAGTTACAAACGCGAAGAGGATGGTATTGTACTGGTCGATTACGACAAGTGTATCGGCTGCAAGTATTGCTCATGGGCATGCCCATATGGCGCACGCGAACTGGATGAGCATCAGAAGGTCATGAAGAAATGTACCTTATGCGTTGACCGCATCTATGACGAATCATTGCCGGAACCAGAGCGCAAGCCTGCCTGCGTACTGGCATGCCCGACCAATGCCCGCCTGTTTGGTGACGTGCATGAATCAGAATCTGAGGTCTCGGTCACGATCCGTGAATCGGGTGGCTATCAACTGATGCCCGAGTGGGGCACCAAACCGGCGAACCACTATCTGCCGCGACGCAAGACCAAGATCAAGATCCATGAGGATGAGCTGATCCGTGCAGACAATCCGCTGAAGAAGGAAGGTCTGAAACCGAAGACGGTTGTTGATGAGGCCACCCTGGATGATGTTACCAGTTGGTAACATCATCAGTAGCGAGTGGCGAGTAGCGAGTTGCTAGGAAAAGCTTATGCCACTACACATTTTTAATTTAGTTGTATCCGTTTGCGTAAAAGCAATCGGAAATATTTGCAAAAGCGAGCAAGCCGGTCTTCCTAGCTACCAGCTACTCGCAACTAGCTACTGGAGTTAACCATGCATCCCGCATTTTCAGTTATATTTCTGACCACACTTATCGGCACAGGACAGGGCCTGTTTCTGGCCCTGTTTACGGCACAAAGCTATGCTGCCGTAGACTTCGTTACTATCCAGAACCCAGGCCAGTTCTATGCATATGGCAGCGTTATAGCCTTGCTGCTACTGATAGTCGGCCTGTTTTCATCGTTCTTCCATCTGGGTCATCCGGAACGCGCATGGCGTTCGATTGCGCGCTGGCGCACCTCCTGGTTATCACGTGAGGTTATCGCCCTGCCCGCCTTTATGTTTTTTGTTTTCATCTATGGCGTTATGCATTTTTTCGGCTGGGATCCGACCATTATCACGACTGAACAACCGCTGCAGGGCCAGATGTCACTGTATGTAGGTATCATCGGCACGGTACTGTGTTTTGCACTGTTTGTCTGTACCGCGATGATCTATGCCTGCCTGAAGTTCCTGCAGGAATGGCACAGTCCATTGACGGTTGTTAACTACATCTTGCTCGGCACCGCCTCGGGTTTCACGCTGGCCACGGCCTACTCCGCAGTGATGGCGCCTGAACTGGTTACACTGTTTGGCACCTGGGCTACGATCATTACATTGACCGCGCTAGTCAGCCGCTCGGCCTCACTGATTCGCAATGCGCGCATCAAACACAAATCCACGTTACAAACCGCGATTGGTGTACGTCACAGCAATATCGAACAGAAGGCCATGGGCCTGATGGGTGGATCATTCAATACGCGCGAATTTTTCCATGGAGCAAAAATGGGCATATTCCGATCGATAAAATGGATTTTCCTGGTGCTGGTGTTCCTGGTACCCGTGGTTCTGCTTGCCACCGGTATGCGTAATTCAAGCATTGACGTACTCTTTACTGCATTTGCTATCCAGTATATCGGCCTATTGGCCGAACGCTGGTTCTTCTTTGCCCAGGCCAACCACCCGCAAAATCTGTATTACCAGACTGTATAGGCGTACTTTACGTCTACAGGTAGTATATCGCTTTGGAACAGCAGCAGTCATATTGACTGCTGCAATCCATGGCTTGTGTATTGCGCTCATTGCTGCTGTAAACAAATCCATAACCGGCCACCTCACACCCGGAATATCTTATGTACAAACAACAGCTTAACTAATCCGGCAACAAAATACTCATTTCAGGCATCATTACCCACAAAATAATAAAACATATAGAAACAAATGTTCACATTCGCAGCGTTGTAGTACAGACACTCCGCTATTACCATATAATATACACATACATTATCGATATGCTTGCACAAAGGAAAGGAGTAGGCTGAGCAGGCTTATATTGTTACTGTCTGCTGATTGATAACCCCACGGCCTTAATATTGAATATAAATCCAGGTGCGAAATTCATGCATGCAATAGCGATAAACAGCATAGATACTCACTGCAATAGCGGGCAATGCCTTTCCCACGTCACCACGTATTTGATCATGAGCACTAACCAGGGACGCATCAGGCCATGAACCATCAAGTATCATCACCATTACGCGTGCTGTTTATTGAAGACAGCGAGGACGATGTGCTGCTCGAGGTCGCGGAACTCGAAAAAGCCGGTTTCCACTTGAGCTACATGTGCGTTGATAACCAGACCACGCTGGAGGACGCGCTTGAAAAAGAGTGGGATATCATTTTATCTGACTACAATATGCCTAAATTCAGTGGTACTGAGGCACTACATGCCATTCGAAAACTGTCACCGGATGTCCCTGTCATACTGATTTCAGGGGTAATTTCTGAAATCGATGCTGTTGAGATAATGAAGGCCGGCGCACAGGACTATGTCAATAAGAGGCATATGGCACGCCTGACCCCGGTGGTGGAGCGCGAGTTGAAAGAAGCCAGGATACGCAAACAACATGATCAGGCGCGAAAGCACCTGGTAGAGAGCGAGCGTCAATATCGTATGCTGGTGGAATATTCACCGGATATTATTTATCGTTTTTCCAATATCCATGGCGGCGTTTATTATTCACCACGCGTTACGGAAGTTCTTGGTTACTCACCCGAGATGCTCAAAAACAACAACATGCTCTGGCATGACAGCATTCATAGTGATGACCTGCCCAGGGTTGATGCCGCTATTAAACAGTTCTGCAATGGTGGAAGATATGACCTGGAATATCGCATCAGGGGAGCCAATGGCGACTGGCTGTGGCTCCATGATCGCTGCTTTGCTATACACAGGACAGGAGATGAAGTTTTATCTGATGGACTCGCCACTGATATAACCGAGCGCAAGGAGGCGGAACAACGCACCCTCAATGCATTACATGAAAAAGAGGCCCTGCTGCGCGAATTACATCACCGCGTCATGAACAACATGCAGATCATCTCCAGCATGCTGAGCCTGCAAAGCCGGTATTTACATACTAACGATGCTCAGCAGATTCTGTCCGATAGCCGCCAACGCATTCGTGCCATGGCGTTGGTCCATGAGCGCATGTACACGACTGCCAACCCGTCAAAAATAAATTTCATCGAGTACATGCGCTATCTCGCCGAGCACCTGGCACGCCTGCACCATAGCCTCCACGCACCGCTGGATATCCGCATCAGTGGCGACAAACTCGAGTTTTCGGTCGACCAGGCACTTCCCTGCGCCCTTATAGTGAATGAATTAATTACCAACTCGATTAAACATGCCTACCCGAACAGACAAGAAAATAACCTGATTGAACTGACGATCGACAATATAGACGATAATACCAACCGCATAATCGTCCGCGACCATGGCATAGGAATACCTGCAGCGGCAATTAATGCTGAGCCGGAAACAATGGGCATGCTGATCATACACGCCCTGGCCAAACAGATCGATGGCTCCGTCACATTTGAAATCGATGACGGTACCGTCGCCATATTGCAGTTTCCACACCAGGATACTATATTAACTGAGCGTTTACCCGGGTAATACTTTATGAATAACAGCGCACAGATACTGATTGTCGAAGACGAGGCCCTGGTGGCAGAGGACATCAAGGCCCATGTACAGGAAATGGGTCATGCTGTCAGTAACATCGTATCCAATGGCGAAGATGCCCTGACATTACTGCAGGGTAGTCAGCCTGACCTGGTACTAATGGATATTGTACTCACTGGCGATGTGGATGGCATTGATGTAGCAGAGGTCATCAAGAAAAAATATCATATTCCGGTTATATTTCTGACCGCGTACACCGACAGGGAGAAGGTTGAACGTGCAACAAAAACCGTTCCCTATGGTTACCTGGTTAAACCTTTTGATGAACGTGAACTGAACACCACCATCAATGTCGCGCTCTACAAGTCCAGACTCGACAGGAAGTTACGTGAAAACAAACGCTGGGCGTATGCCGTGCTCAATTCGGTTGAGGATGGCGTCATCACCACTGACAGTCACGGTCGAATTCACTTTATGAATCCGCGGGCACAGTTTTTGTGCGGCGACGGTATTGATGCATCAGCTCAACAAAAGCTTAGCGATGTCATCAGGTTTCAGGACCCTGATCAACAGGCAGAATTTGAACGTTCCATCACATTATTACTGGACCAGGGAAACCAGGACAGTTTCCATATCAACGGACTATTACAAACAACGGGCTCTGCACCCTTGCCGATTGAGGCCAATTTCACCCGCATCGACTCCGAGGAATCCAGTATTGACGGCATTATATTTTCATTCCGTGACATTAGCGTTCAATACGAGGCACGCCAGAAACTGGAGCACCATAATGAAGAACTTGAGCGTCTCGTTAATGAACGCACCGAATCCTTACGCAAGAACAAGGATGACCTGGAGGAAGCACGGGATCTGGCTGTAGCTGCCAGCAAGGCAAAGAGTGAATTCATCACTACCATGTCACATGAACTCAGGACTCCGCTGAACCCGATCCTCGGATTCACACAATTACTCCTCGATAGCCGCAATCTTGATGAAGAACAAATCCGCTTTATCAGGGAGATAGAACATGGAGCAACAGTATTACTTGAACATTTTAACGATATCCTCATATTAACTGAAGGCAACAAACAGGGCCCAACTGACAAACAGGCATTCAATCTCAGCGGCTTATTAAACGACATTGGCCAAAATTATGCCGAGCGCGCGCGCCAGAAGGGACTGGATTTTAAACTTGAATTACCTGCCGATCTGCCAGCCATGCTGGAAGGTGATGTTGTCAGCATTAAACGCATTCTGGATAAATTACTGAACAACGCCTTGAAATTTACCGAAGCCGGCCACCTTGGCTTGAAGCTGGAAACCGGAATTGACAAGCAGAGTGGCCGCACAAGCCTGTTGTTTATAGTTTCAGATACTGGCATCGGTATTACACAGGAACAGCAAGTTTCCATATTTGACCTCTTCACCCAGATAGACTCGTCTATGAGCCGAGCGTACAATGGCACCGGACTCGGCCTGTCAGTAAGTAAATTACTTGTTGAAAGAATGGGAGGCAGGATCGGCGTTGACAGCAAACCCGCAAAGGGCTCCAGTTTCTGGTTTGAGTTAAACCTGCATCAAGTAGATATCTGACCTGACATCATAGAATCTTTAACCAGTCGCTATACAGAACATAAAATAAGCTGCTCAGACCCTACCCTAATCACCTACCACTGGCACCGATACGCCCTCTCGTGATTCAACGCTCTGCTGACCAGGCCATGTCGCTACGACAGTCGTTGCATGGAGAGGTTAAGGTTGGATAATTCTGATGTGATGCAACGATACTGCCCCTTCGCATGAGTCGTATTGATGCGAGCTAATAATTGTTCAGAAATTATGCAATCACCTATCCATGTGCATGGAATTGCGTTTAGGCAATATCACGCTGCAATGAATAGCAGATACCGAGATGCTTGCCTGTCAACATTGGCATAATTAAATAGATATAATAAAAACATGACCTTAGCGCATATTTTTATATGTTACTGATGGTTAATATTATTATCCTACCCAACGTTCCTATTCGTCGTATTTATAAAGGCATTATTAATCTCATGGCAAAATGTGGTTTATCCTGCACCACTCGCTGCCCATCCTCTGCTATAGTGCGCACACAATCAGCGGGCTATAATCCGGCGTACCCAGTGCTAGAACAATTAAGACCATATCATCTGTCGGTCCCTGGCTCTGCTTTGCTGCCC
Organism: uncultured Gammaproteobacteria bacterium; assembly: GCA_947258655.1. GTDB lineage: Bacteria > Pseudomonadota > Gammaproteobacteria > JAADHQ01 > JAADHQ01 > JAADHQ01. The sequence continues at coordinate 11,242 of CAMYJD010000027.1, forward strand.
TGGCGCAAATGACGATAGTTGATGACTGGCCTGCAGAAAAATTAAATTGATATCATCAAAGAGGATAGACACATGATCAAGCCTATTGGATCAGACGAACTGATGCCGTTATTTGTCTATGATACAGACGAACACGCTGCATTGAGCAAAGAAGCCGAAGCACTGCCTTCGATCATAATCAGTTCCGCCGCAGCGGGTAATGCCGTCATGATGGGAGGTGGCTATTTTACCCCCCTCAGTGGATACATGAATGTTGCCGATGCAGTCAGTGTCGCCGAAACCATGAAGACGACTGCGGGTCAGTTCTTCCCGGTTCCGGTATTGAATCTGGTCGAAAACGCGGATGGCATCGCAGCGGGAACACGCATTGCGCTACGCGATCCCAATGTCGATGGCAACCCGGTCATTGCCGTGCAGGACGTCGAGGCCGTAGAAACAGTTTCTGCCGAACAAATGGCGCTAATGACTGACAAGGTCTACCGCACTGATGACAAAGAACATCCTGGTGTCAACGCCTTCAATTCGGCCGGCAACATCGCCATTTCCGGACCGATCAAGGTTCTGAACTTCAGCTATTTCAACACGGAATTTCCGGATACCTTCCGTACCGCCGTCGAGATACGCAACGAGATCCAGGAGCATGGCTGGAAAAAGGTTGTCGCCTTCCAGACTCGCAATCCAATGCACCTGGCACACGAGGAGCTGTGTCACATAGCCATGGACCGCCTGGGTTGTGATGGCCTGGTCATTCATATGTTGCTCGGCAAGCTCAAGCCTGGTGATATCCCCGCGCCGGTACGTGATGCCGCGATCCGCAAGATGGTTGAACTGTACTTCCCACCCAATAGCGCGATGGTGACCGGTTACGGTTTCGATATGTTATACGCGGGCCCACGCGAAGCCGTATTACATGCCTACTTCCGCCAGAACATGGGTGCCACACATTTCATCATCGGTCGTGACCACGCCGGGGTCGGTGATTACTATGGCGCCTTCGACGCCCAGACCATTTTCGATGATGAAGTACCTGCAGGCGCCATGGATATCGAGATCTTCAAAGCCGACCATACCGCATGGTCGAAGAAGCTGAACAAGGTCGTGATGATGCGTGAAGCACCTGACCACCAGAAAGAAGACTTTGTCTTGCTGTCCGGAACCAAGGTCAGGGAAATGCTCGGCAATGGTATCGCACCACCTAAGGAATTCTCACGCCCTGAAGTGGCGCAGATCCTGATTGATTATTACCAGAGCCTGTAAAACTCAAGCACTATCCTAAAACAAACCCTCCATATGGAGGGTTTGTTTTTTTTATTTGTCCAAAACTGCCTCTATCCGTCTTCATTTTCTGCCGTTTTTTTAAGAAAAGGCGTCAATGTCTTTGCCAGCTCTATGGCATTGAACTTCGGGCAATAGGCATCGGCACCCACAGAACGACCAAGATTCATATTGGCATCCGCGGACAGGGATGAATGCATGATGACCGGTATGCCCTTGAAGCGACTGTCTGTTTTGATCTTGCGTGTCAGGACATAGCCGTCCATGCCCGGCATCTCGATATCGGTTAGTATCAGCGAGACCAGCTCATGCACAGGCACATTGGTTTGCTCGGCGCGTGTCGCCAGCTCATCCAGCTTTTCCCAGGCCTCGACACCGTTTTTCGCTAACAGCGAGTTTACTCCCATCGCTTTCAGGGCACCCTCGATCTGTTTACGCGCAACCGACGAATCATCGGCAAACAGCACGGTCGACTTGACACCGACCTCCTCGATATCAGCGTACACATCTTCATCGTTGCCCAGTGACGCGGTTTCCGCCAGTACCTTTTCTACATCCAGCAGCATGACGATACGGTCGTCCTTTAATTCGGATACTGCAGTTACCAGACCACCGTGACGGTGAGCCATCATCGGTGGTGGCACCCTGATATCATTCCATTCCATACGTAGAATCTGTTCGACCGAGTTGACCAGGAAACCCTGGATGGCACGGTTATATTCAGTCACAATCAGGATTTGCGGCTCATCATTGACTTCGAGATCACAGAAATGGCCCAGATCGATAACCGGGATCATCGTCCCACGCAAACACACCATACCCTGCACACCGGGCGGCATATCCGGCGCACGTGTGATTTCGGGAAGATTCATGACCTCTCTGACCTTGAAGACATTGATACCAAAGACTTCATCGCGTCCAGTCTCATTGTTTTTCCCCAGACTAAACAACAAGATTTCCAGTCGATTGGCGCCCGCTAACTGGGTTCGCTCATCAACTGATTGCATAAAATTAGACATTTTTTCCCGTCCTCGTCTCGCATTTTTCTCTGATATAGCTGTTATTTCGTCTGATTACGTGAGGACTTGAGGAAAAATATTCCATTAAAAATAAATGGATTAATGTAGAAGAGGTAACTACGCGTGTTAAATGACATAACCAAACACTGTCACTTAATCGATTGCCGGCAGCTTTCAACAACGGTTAGACCGTGTCGTTTTAACTCGGTAAATTTCTGGTCTGTCACTCAACGCGACACAGCCGGGGGTGGCCTTGAGTGTCAACATGAGACAATCTTCTTATAGTGATTTTCTGGATGACTGTGTTCTGGTCCCTACTTATTTCTTTTTAACTACCGTTTTTTTTAGCAGGCGTTTTTTTCCTGGCCACTGATTTCTTGCTAACAGTCTTTTTCTTTGCAGCTGTCTTTTTAGCGGGCGCCTTCTTCCTGGCCACTGATTTCTTGCTAACAGTCTTTTTCTTTGCAGCTGTCTTTTTAGCGGGCGCCTTCTTCCTGGCCACTGATTTCTTGCTGGCCGTCTTTTTCTTGGCAGCTGTCTTTTTAGCAGGCGCCTTTTTCCTGGCCACTGATTTCTTGCTGCCTTTTTCCTGGCCACTGATTTCTTGCTGACAGTCTTTTTCTTTGCAGCTGTCTTTTTAGCAGGCGCCTTTTTCCTGGCCACTGATTTCTTGCTGACGGTTTTTTTCTTTGCAGCTGTCTTTTTAGCAGGCGCCTTCTTCGTCGCCGTTTTAGTCACGGCTTTTTTCGTTGTTTCCTTTTTATCTTCCGCTTCGGGCCTGGTCTTTGCCGGTTGTTCTTCCGTTTGGGCCTCCTGCGCCTTGTTCAAAATCATTTGCTCCAGGGCTTCTACCGTCGGCATGGCTATCTCTTCAGCATTATCTTCAATATCATCAAGCAGATGTGAAACAGCCGCAAAAATATCCTCTACCTCACCGATTCCCTGTACAACACGCAGTTTGCCCTGTTCCTTGTAAAAATCGATAACCGGTGTGATCTGCATTTGATACAGGCGATAGCGATTACTGATGATCTCTTCGTTCTCATCAGCCCGTTGACGGAGGTTACCGCCGCATTCATCACACTGACCATCCATTTTTGGCGGTTCAGTAAAAATATTATGTATATGGCCGCATGAACCACAGGTGCGTCTACCGGTAATGCGCTGCATCAATGCATCAAAATCTGTTTCCAGCAGCACTGCCATGTGTAACGGTCTGCCCATCAGTTGCAACAGCTGATCGAGCGTCTGTGCCTGGGTGATATTTTCGGGATAACCATCGAGGATGAAGCCTTTGCTCGCATCATGACGTGACAACCTTTCACGAAGGATATTGACCAATAACTCATCCGGAACCACATTGCCTTGTCCCTGGATAGCCCTGGCCTGCAATCCCAGCGGTGTGCCTTCCGCGATCGCGTCACGTAGCAACTCCCCTGCAGCTATCTGCGGGATTGCATATTTTTCTTCTACCTGACGGGCCTGGGTACTCTTACCGGACCCGGGAGCGCCGAACAGAACCACCCTCATGCATACATCCTCATCATATTGTTTTTATTGGTCTTTTTATGCTTAAGCGCCTACCCTCATATAAGCCCACTGATCGTAACGACGGAAATCGGGCCATTTACAGAGCAAACCAGCATTTTTTATAACTGATATCATCCTGACGTCGCTTAAGCTACTATTATATGCGTTGCGAAGTCAATGAAATCCATGCAATTTCCATTAAGATGCGCTATTCTTCTGCCCTCGAAAAAATTCAGCGACGTTAAATCGGAATAGAATATGGGCCAAATACCGGATATCAATGACAACGAGTTAGGGATCACCGAGACGAAGCTGATGCAATGCTATGCCAAAAAGAAAGACAGCCAGATCATTGATACCGATATCCGCCTAGATTCTTCCAACCATGAATTGACTGAATGCCCGGCGCAGTACTGCCAGGACAATGACTGTCATTTCATTGTCGTCAACACGGCCTGGCCCAATGCGTCGCGCCTATCCTGCAGATCCAGGTCGATCATGAATGTGCTTCACAGGGATCCATGGAAAACTGATAATAATGCAGCGCACGAATTTACAAACTAAACAACATCTATTCACTACATAATAATTAAATCAATCATATCCAGCTAAAGAGAGGAAAATATATGGCCAAGAAGAATGCCTTTTATGCCCAATCAGGCGGTGTCACCGCAGTCATCAACGCCTCAGCTTGCGGGGTCATTGAAACCGCGCGCAAGCACAAGGACAAGATCGGCAAGGTCTATGCCGGCCGCAATGGAATCATAGGTGCATTAACCGAAGACCTGATCGATACCAGCAGGGAATCTGCCAGGGATATCGCTGCACTGCGTCATACGCCATCCGGCGCATTCGGCTCATGCCGCTACAAGCTTAAAAGCCTGGAAGAAAACCGCCGTGAATACGAGCGCCTGATCGAGGTCTTTGATGCCCACAATATCGGCTACTTCTTTTACAATGGCGGCGGTGACTCTGCCGACACCTGCCTCAAGGTCTCGCAACTGGCCAAGAGCATGGGCGCACCCATCCAGGCCATTCATGTGCCGAAGACCGTGGATAATGACCTGCCGATCACAGACAACTGCCCGGGCTTCGGCTCGGTCGCCAAATATATCGCCATTTCCACCCGCGAAGCGAGCTTTGATGTCGCCTCGATGGCGAAAACCTCTACCAAGGTGTTCGTTCTCGAAGTCATGGGACGTCACGCGGGCTGGATTGCCGCCGCCGGCGGCATGGCATCGAGTGAAGATTGCGAAATCCCGGTTGTCATCCTATTCCCTGAAGTGAACTTCAATCAGGGCAAGTTCCTGAAAGCAGTCAAGGACAAGGTCAACAAATTCGGCTATTGCTCGGTTGTCGTCTCCGAAGGTGTGCATGACCGCAAAGGCAATTTCCTCGCCGACCAGGGCCTCAAGGACGCCTTTGGACATGCCCAACTGGGTGGTGTCGCTCCAGTCATCGCCAATATGATCCGCAACAAACTGGGCTACAAATACCACTGGGCCGTAGCCGACTATCTGCAACGTGCAGCCCGTCATATCGCCTCGAAATCCGATGTCGATCAGGCCTACGCGATGGGCAAGGCCGCCGTTGAACTGGCACTGAAAGGTGAAAACTCGGTTATGCCGACAGTTGTACGTAAATCCAACAAGCCTTACCGCTGGACCATAGGCAAGGCCAAACTGTCACGCGTTGCCAATGTCGAAAAAATGATGCCGAAGAGCTTTATTACCAAGGACGGCTTTGGCATCACCAAGAAATGCCGCGACTATCTGGCGCCGTTAATGCAGGGTGAGGATTACCCTCCCTATGGTAAAGACGGTATGCCGAAATACGTGCAACTGAAGAAGATTGCCGTGAAAAAGAAAACTGACAGGGAGTTCAAGATTAAGTAAGTGTTTCAATGACTTACTGGAATCAGAAGGGGGCTCACGCCCCCTTTTCTGTGGCGCTCAAAAAGTCTGTTAATATATAGATAAACGAATTCTCGTGTAATATTTATTGATATTGGACGACAATGAAACATGATTCCGGAAAAAGCCAATGAATTGCTCGCCGCACAGGCACTATTGGGCGGCTATAACCGTAATAGCGCCAAACCTAAACTTGCAGATGTTCAGCGTGAACATGAGCAGGATACAATGGAAAGCCTCATCAACGCCCTGGAACTGGAAAGAATCTTCGGTTTCAAACCCGGAACAGTATTAAGTTAAAAAGCCTCGATTTAACATCAGAGGCTTTTTTTGTGTCTGTGTAAAGCAGGCGATATCAAGGCTGGCACTGACAGTACTACCCGCACTCGCGGTGAATAAAATGAGCGCTATAACTAAATAGATAAATAATAACGAGGAGGGAGCGGTTATGTTTTTAGGTCTGAACGGACTTACCATTGCGATTATTTGCGCTTTTCTGGCGTTGCTATATGGCATCGTGTCGATAAAATGGATCCTTGCCAAGCCGATGGGCAATAAACGCATGCAGGAAATCGCTGCAGCCGTGCAGGAAGGCGCCACGGCTTACCTGAATCGCCAGTACACCGCGATCGGCATCGTCGGCGTTGTGATCGCTATTGCCCTGTTTGGTTTCCTTGATAAATACACCGCCATCGGATTCGTTGTCGGTGCAGTACTGTCCGGCCTGACCGGTTATATCGGTATGAATATCTCGGTACGCGCCAACTCACGCACGGCCGAGGCCGCCCATGATGGCCTCAATGCAGCCATGCAGATCGCTTTCCGCGGCGGCGCGATCACCGGTATGCTGGTTGTAGGACTGGCCTTGCTGGGCGTTGCCGGCTTTTATTACATCCTCCTGGCAATGGGTGTAGAAGATCCGATTCACCCGCTCGTAGGCCTGGCCTTTGGTGGTTCACTGATTTCAATTTTTGCCCGACTCGGTGGTGGCATCTTCACCAAGGGGGCAGATGTGGGTGCGGACATCGTCGGCAAGGTCGAGGCCGGCATACCCGAAGATGACCCGCGCAACCCCGCCGTAATCGCCGATAACGTCGGCGATAATGTTGGCGACTGCGCCGGTATGGCCGCCGACCTGTTTGAAACCTATGCTGTGACCGTGGTCGCAACGATGCTGCTGGGCACACTGTTACTGAGCGACATCGCTACCCAGGCAGCCATTTATCCGCTGGTACTCGGTGGTGTGTCGATTATTGCATCGATAATCGGTACCTTTTTCGTCAAGGCGCGCGAAGGTGGCAAGATCATGAATGCCCTGTATCGGGGCCTGATCGTGGCCGGACTACTGGCGGCAGTGGCATTCTATTTTGTCACCCAGTCCGTCATGGGCAGCAACATTGTCCTTGATGGTCAGACCCTGTCGACGATGAACCTGTTCTACTGCGCACTCATCGGACTCGGACTGACAGCGGCCATGGTTATTATTACCGAGTTTTATACGGCCACCGAATTTGGTCCGGTCAAACGCATTGCCGCTGCATCAACCACTGGTGATGGCACCAACGTCATCGCCGGTCTGGGCATTTCGATGAAATCCACGGCCGCACCTGTACTGGTCATCTGTGCCTCTATCTGGGGGGCCTATGATCTGGCTGGTCTGTATGGTATCGCGATTGCGGCAACATCGATGTTGTCAATGACCGGTATCATCGTGGCGCTGGATGCCTATGGCCCGATCACCGACAATGCCGGCGGTATTGCCGAAATGGCCGAACTGGATGAGAAGATCCGTAATATCACCGACCCCCTGGATGCGGTAGGTAATACCACCAAGGCGGTAACCAAGGGTTATGCGATTGGCTCCGCCGGCCTGGCGGCGCTGGTACTGTTTGCCGACTATACCCATGCCCTTGAAGGCATGCAAAAAGCCGGTGATCCCGCACTGAATTTCTCCCTTGATAACCATATGGTCATTATCGGCCTGTTTATCGGTGGCCTGGTACCGTATCTGTTTGGGGCAATGGCTATGGAAGCCGTCGGCCGTGCCGCTGGCGGCATCGTCAACGAGGTACGTCGTCAGTTCAAGGAAATGCCCGGCATCATGGACCATAGCCAGAAACCGGACTACTCCAAGGCCGTCGATATGTTGACCATTGCTGCGATCAAGGAAATGATCTTGCCATCGCTGCTACCGGTACTGGTACCGATTCTGGTCGGCGTACTGCTCGGCAAGGAGGCACTTGGTGGACTGCTGATTGGTACGATTGTGACCGGTCTGTTCGTCGCCATCTCGATGACCACCGGTGGCGGCGCCTGGGACAACGCCAAAAAGTACATCGAGGACGGCCATCACGGCGGCAAGGGTTCCGATGCGCACAAGGCCGCGATCACCGGAGATACGGTTGGCGACCCCTATAAGGATACTGCAGGGCCAGCAGTTAACCCATTGATTAAAATAATAAATATTGTCGCTCTGTTGATCGTGCCATTGATTTAGCCGGGTCGTGAAAATTGTCGCGGGCAGGCAAGAAATGCTCGCGGCGGTTTCTTTAACATCCAGAGGCCGCTATAATGCGGCCTTTGCGTTTTTTCAGTGGGTAGCCAATCATGAATCTGGATAGAGTCACATCGGGTAGCGATGTACCAAACGAAATCAATGTCATCATCGAGATACCCTCGCATAGTGATCCGGTCAAATATGAAGTAGACAAGGAAACCGGCGCCATGTATGTCGATCGCTTCATGACCACGGCGATGCACTACCCTTGCAATTACGGCTACGTACCGAACACGTTGTCGAAAGACGGCGACCCGGTCGACGTGCTGGTGCTGACACCGGTACCGCTGATCAGCGGCTCAGTGGTAGCCTGTCGCCCGGTTGGTGTTCTGAAAATGACAGACGAATCGGGTGATGATGCCAAGATACTGGCAGTACCGATCGACAAACTGTGCAAGGCCTACCGCAATGTTCAGGATTTTCGTGACGTGTCACCAGTGATGCTGGATCAGGTCGCACATTTTTTTGAGCACTACAAAGACCTGGACGAAGGCAAGTGGGTGCGTGTGGAAGGCTGGGCTGGCGTGGACGAAGCCAAACAGGAAATCCTGGACAGCCAGGAAATGTACCAGAACGCACCGGAAAAACCGAATTTCTGATGCCATGAAGGTTGGTATTGTTGCGGACAACCACGAGAACCTTTATTTCCAGCCAATCAGTACGGTGACAACATTATGATGATTTGCATACTCTCCGACAGTCACGACAATCTGCGCCTGCTCGAGGCCGCGATTGCCGACAGCAAGCGCCGCGGCGCGGAGGCCGTCGTACATTGTGGTGATGTAGTCGCCCCGAGTACCTTGAAGGTCACCAGGCGCTATGAACTGCCCGTACATGTCATTCACGGCAACAATACCGGTGACCAGTTCACGCTGCACCGTATGGCAGAAAAATCCGGTGGTCAATTGTCCTATTACGGCCAGGATGCAGGGATAGAATTAGGGGGACGCAAAATCTTTATTGTCCATTACCCACATTATGCCGAGGCCATGGCCACGACTGGCGAATGGGACATGGTCTGCTGCGGCCATGACCACTTGATCCGGGTCGAATGGCTCGACAATATCAAGGGCGGTAAAACCGTTCTGGTCAACCCGGGCACCGTCGCCGGTATCGGCGCGCCGGCCACCTATATCATGGGCGACCTGGATAAAATGGAATTCGAGGCCATTGAACTGGATATGGCTGATATATTAACTGCAGGGGAAAGGTAAAAGGGTAAAGATACAAGGGAATGCCGCTCGGCCAGGGCCGACCACTGTTGATATATGAGGCAGGCATTAGCCCACTCTACCCCTTTACCCTTTTATCTTTTCTCTGCCTTTAATCCGCTACCGTGATACTGATAGAGCGTCGATGCCCGTGGGTACGATGCTCCCACAGGTAAATACCCTGCCATGTGCCGAGATCACAACGGCCGTGCTGGACCGGAATCGTTAGCCCTGTGCTGGTCAATATCGTTCTAATATGCGCAGGCATATCATCTGGCCCTTCATCGATATGCTCGAACAGCGGATCACCATCGGGTACCAGCCGCGCCATAAAGCGGTCAAGATCTGCTCGTACTGTAGGATCTGCATTTTCACACAACATCAACGATGCACTGGTGTGATGCACGAACACATGACAAAGGCCCTGCTCCACATTGCTTTGTGCTACCACCTGCTGTACTTCACGGGTGGCATCGTAGCTTCCGCGACCACGCGTGTTTATATTTATTTTTTGCTGATACATAAAACCTGTCAATTCATAATCGTCTGGTCAGAAATGTTAGCCGATATGCATAACAAATCAAAATTTCATCCTGACTATAAATGTTGCAGATGATCAAAACCCGGTTATATCGGACAACTAATATCCCCCAGTCTACGCGTCAATAACATGTTCTCGCGGTAGTCAATCGGAACAACAACCAGGCTCGGACCTGACTCATTACACGCCTTTTCCAGACTCGCGTGCAGCTCGCGGCTATTACTGACATAGTGCCCATGCCAGCCAAATGCGCTAGCCAGTTGCAGCCAATCCGGATTATCAAAAGACAAATCGGTATGATGGCCAAATTCATTGGTCTGCTTCCACGCAATCAGGCCATAACTTTTGTCCTCCCAGACCATAACGACGATATTCGACTGCAGGCGTTTCGCTGTTTCCATTTCCTGCACATTCATCATGAAACCGGCATCACCGCAGATAGCCATGATACGACGATCAGGGAAAACCAGACTGGCACCGATCGCACCGGGCAAGGCAAAACCCATCGAACAGAAACCGTTCGGGATCAGGCAGGTATTGGGTTCATGACACTGGTAATGCCTGGCCACCCACATCTTGTGTGCGCCGACATCCGACAGCAGGATGTCTTCGGGCCCCATGACCGAACGCACATCCCACAGAACCTTTTGCGGTTTAATCAGGCCTTCGGCATCATCATGATTGTGCAGTTCCAGCTCGGCCGTCATATCCCGCCGCGTGGCGGCCTGCTGGGCCAGGTCATAGTCAGGCACACCCTTATCGTCGAAGCGTTCATTCAACATCCACAGCGTGTGGGCAAGATCACCAACGACCTCGACTTCAGGATGATAGTGCTCGTCTATTTCCGCAGGTAAAAAGTCTGCATGGACAATATTCTTGTCCTTGGCCCTGTTCCACAGATAGGGATGATATTCGACCATATCATAGCCAAGGGTAATGACGAGGTCAGCCGCGTCCAGCGCACAGGCCACGACATCCTTGGATTGCAGTCCGATCGTATACAGACAGTAATCAGCATCCATATCCACGCAACCCTTCGCCATAAACGTGCTGATGACACCAATGCCGGTTTTCTCACACAGGATACGTAGCTGCTTGCTGGCACGCTTTCGTATACAGCCATTGCCGGCAATAATGATCGGGCGCCTGGCATTCCTGATTTTATTGAAGGCCTGGCCGACTATCTTGTCATCGGCGACCGGTCTGCGGAAACGGATCGGATGCATCGGCTCGGCATCGGTGCGCTGTTTGGCGATGTCCTCGGGCAACTCCAGATGACAGGCACCCGGTTTTTCCGTGCGCGCCAGACGTACCGCCTTACGTATCATTTCCGGAATATTATTCGGATGTATCACTGATTGCGCCCATTTTGTCACCGGCTCAAACATCGATACCACATCCATGACCTGGTGCGATTCCTTGTGCAGGCGGGTAGATGCCCCCTGTCCGGTTATGACCAGCATCGGCGAGCGATCCATATTTGAGTCTGCTACACCGGTGATCAGATTGGTCGCACCCGGGCCCAGCGTTCCCAGGCAACAGGCGGGATTGCCTGTCAGGCGTCCATAGACCTCGGCCATGAACGCTGCGCCCTGCTCGTGTCGGGTCAGGATAAAACGAATCTTGTCCGATTTATCCAGTGACATCATAAAATCGGCATTTTCCTCACCAGGTACGCCGAAGATATATTCAATGCCTTCCTTTTCCAGACAGCGTACGAACAAATCTGAGGCTTTAATCATCTATGGGTCCTTGTGTATTTATAGTTATCATAAATGTCGACGACTTGTGACAATACTTTGGCAAAACCTGTTCTTTTTTTATAATATTAGCGGGGATTGCTGTTTCAGCCAGTTTATTTGAGCGGTTGTCACGCGCCCAACAGCCCCATTTCATCGATATATTATTGTCTGCGGCACAGGCCCCGCAACGACAGATAACGGGACCATATATTTATAATGAAAGATGTAGTTAAAGATATTTATGACGTTTCCTTACATGATTTCGACAAACGCGTGATCGAAGCATCTGCACACAGACCGATTCTGGTCGATTTCTGGGCTGACTGGTGTTCACCATGCATTGTCATTGCACCGATTCTGACGCAAATTATCGAGGATTTTGGCGGACAGGTCGCCCTGGCAAAACTGGAAGTGGATGAAGGAGATAATATGAAAATTGCGGGACGCTATCAGACCCGTGGATTCCCGACCGTTATTCTGGTCAGGAATGGCGAGGAAATGGACCGCTTTACCGGCGCCAAACCCAGGCATTTTATCCGTGAGTTTGTCGAGAGACACCTGTAACACATAACCCACGGTCCCAGGTAAACATTACCTCTGCCTATACGCCTTCCCGAGAACGGGCAGGAAACTCGTCAATCAAACCACGATTTCTGTATTCAGTGGTTCGCCGTGTATATCGATATTGACCGATTTGACGCCGGGAATCCTGCTGACGATATATCCGGCCATGAGTTGGGCCAACGTCCTGTTTTCGGTATCGATCGCGGTCAGCATCTTGTCTGCCGCAATCTGCGCACGCATCATTGCATCCGGATTCTCGACATAGGTAGGCCCGATTTTCCAGCCCTTGTCCATATCGCTATCCATTTTGTTGAAGAAATCATCGGCGTCGCTCAATATCGCTTCGGGTACCTCGATCTTGATGGCCTGACCGTCAACAAATACATCTAATATCATAATACGTCTCCGAACTAACAGAACAGGGATTTTAACAGAAATGAAGCCGGTTTGCGTGACATAGCCTCTAGATTTCCCGACCCAGACAAGGGTATTAGCGGCTCCAGTCCCCTGATTTGCCACCGGATTTCTTCAGCAGGCGTACATCGCTGATCTCCATACCGCGGTCGATGGCCTTGCACATGTCATAGATGGTCAGCAATGCTATCTGGGTCGCCGTCAGTGCCTCCATCTCGACACCGGTCTGCGCACGGGTCTCGACCGTCGTCACACAATGCACGGCATGCCGATCCTCGTCAGCCTGCAACTCGATCTCGACATGCGTAAGCGCCAGGGGATGACACAGAGGTATCAGGTCTGCGGTCTTTTTTGCAGCCATAATGCCGGCGATGCGGGCAATACCTAATACATCACCTTTTTTATGTGTTCCCTGCAGAATGCGCTCGAGGGTCTGCGCCTGCATGGATATACGCCCTTCGACCACCGCTTGTCGAAGTGTTGTCGCCTTGTCGCCGACATCGACCATATGGGCTTCGCCGGACTGATTGAAATGGGTCAGTTCTGCCATGATTTTCAGGGCTTTTCTACAGCCTTTGTCTTGATTAAGGTATAATGGATACTAAGCCAGTTACTGCGGTGACGCAAACTGGATATATCAATATATTTTCCAGTCATTTCCAGGATTATCATGAGTATCACAGTGCTTTATTTCGCATCATTAAGGGAACAAATGGGCAGGGCCGACGATCACATCGAGGCCGGCACAGCCACTACCGTCAGTGAAGTCTGGTCCAGGATCAGTGAGGGCGTGGAAATGCCTGCCAATATCCTATGTTCCATCAACAAGGAATACGTCGATGCCGGACACAGTGTCAAGGACGGTGATGAAGTCGCATTCTTCCCGCCGGTAACGGGAGGCTGAATGATCCAGCTCCGTGAAAGTCGCTTCGATCCGTGGCTGGAGTTACAGGCCTACCAGGACAGCCTTGCAATAAAGGGAAAATATGGCGCCACGGCTGTGTTTGTCGGCAGTATGCGCGATTTTAATGAAGGCGACGAGGTCAGGGCCATGACCCTCGAACATTATCCTGGCATGACAGAACAGTACCTGGACAAGATCGTGCACGAGGCCGTACAGAAATGGCCACTACTTGACAGCCTGGTCATACACCGGGTCGGCGATATCCTCCCCGACGACAGCATTGTACTGGTCGCGGTCTGGTGCGCACATCGCGCCAGCGCCTTTGACGCCAGCCGCTATATTATGGAAGAACTGAAATCGAATGCCCCGTTCTGGAAAAAGGAGACCCTTACAGAAGGCACGCGCTGGGTGGAGAAAAACACCCCCAGTTAAATCAGTAGCGAGTGGCTAGTTGCGAGGTTAAATACGTCCAAGCATTTTGCGATTTTTCTAGCCACTCGCTACTAGCCACTAGCTACTTATATTTGCGGTAAAAATTTTATGCTCATGAGCAATAATAACCATAAGCTCAACGAACAATCACAGCCACATCAAACTTCCGCAAATATATAAGAAACCCATGACTCCTGGTTTTCCACTTCGCTGACCTCGATATAGTCTCCACTGGCGACCAGGTAACCTTCATCGTCTTCATCGTCCCGGTATTCTTCCCAGTATACGTGCACCTTTGAAAAACCTGCCTCCAGCAATAGTTCATGCACTTCCGGGATCGTCCACAGACGCCAGTCATACGTGAATGCAGGCTCCAGCCTCGAGCCATCCTTGAACTTGAAGTTAATATGACAGAGTATTTCATTGGTAACAGGATTATATTTTTCCTGCTCCCAGATGAATGTAAACGGTTCGCCCTCGACCTTGCGTTTCTCCCTGGTGCTGGTTATCGCTTCAGTGCCACCAAAAATATCGAGCATCAGCACACCATCATCATTCAGGCCCTTGCGCACCGACTTGAAGTAGCGGCGTAACAGATCGCGGGTCTTGAAAACGTTGTAACTGAAATTTAATGCACAGGTGATATCCACCTTCGGCTTGTTCACCTTGAGCACATCGCCATTTACGAGTTCTACACGCGCAGCCACCTTTTTTCCTGCGGGCTCGACATTATGTTCGCGCCCCCAAGCCAATGTGTCTGCGCACAGATCGACACCCTGGGCTGTACGCGTGGGTGTATCCCGACACCAGGCAACGGACAATAACGCGGTACCGCAGAAGTCCTCGCGAAAACTGAGCGGTTCCCTACCACGAATGTCGCGGTACTTTTCCACCATCAGCCCAAGTTCAACATCGGTATCCTGAACTGACTTCTGATACAACTGATGACGATCTGCCTGACTTGCCATTAGTGGCTTTTTCTTTGCCTGTTTTTTCTTTTCCAGTCTGCTTTGCTTGCCCATAACCTGTCTTTACGTTTATTGCTTGCATGCACTGTAAGAGAAAACAGCAACAAGATCAAACAAGCCAGGTTGCATACAGCAAACATCATCACAACGCCGATACGGGTTGGATAATTTTACTGCAAGCGCAGGTCAACAGACGCCGAAATCCTGCTTGGCTGCATTAATGAACCTCGTTGCTGCTGCTAGCAAGAGCGACCGTGCTCAATCATGCCGCACCAGCCTCGCAGTCACTCGCACAATTGAATAAACACCTAACTGACTGATTTATATGCGACTGTTGCCAGCGAACACTATCGATTAGAAATATTACGGAATTCGTCCTATAATTATATTATATAGTTATTAACAGTAATACTATCCAATAGAGAGACGATTATGGAACTCGAACTGGTAGACAATGCCTCACTTGAAACAGACAAAGACCAGAAGATCACGGAAAAGCCACCCTATAATGGACCGGAAAGAAGGGTTGCTCAACGCCGCGGCGGGCACGATCGTCGGGCATTGATTCGCTTTGAACTGGATAAAGCCGATCGCCGTCAAAAGGAAGACCGCCGCTCAACAACCAATGTCTGGGACAAGGGCCATACACTTTTCTAAACTGCTCAACAGTATAATGACAAAAGGGCCGTTTTATAGCGGCCCTTTTTTTTCCATGTTTTCCGTGTTTTCCGTGCTGCAATGAACACGAGCATACGGATTCTTGAATGCCGCTCACTACTTTGACTGCGTTGCGGAACTTATGCCCCAAAACGACATGTCCTTACCCAGGAACTCTTCATGCGGTATATAATGCGAGCCATCACAGGAAAAGTTCAGCCCGATCAGCCCATTAAAAATATTCATACTCCCTGAGCGCAAATAGATACTTTCATCACCGAAACGCAACTTACGAAAACTTTCCAGAATCGGTTTTATCTCCTTGACCTTGATGACGGCATTGTCCGGATAATCAACAATCGGGTAGGCAAAACAAATCTCCGGATCCATTAACTCATTGACATCGAGCAGGCGATAGCGAAATGGATCATTTCGCAACCAGATAATGGCCCGGCTACTGGAAAAATGAATCTGGGCATGGAATACGCCATGCACAGTCATCAACTCTTCAATAATAACCAGCGCATCATCCAGCTGCTCATCCAGACGGCTCTGCACCCTGGTCTGCAGGAAAACATTACCCCTGATAGCAGGATCACCCTTGATCTGCTTCCACTGCGGCGCCTCCTCATACAATATGCGCGTCAACGGAAGATCACGCAGGTCGAAGTCGGCACCGATAAAACCCACTACCTTGTCCTGTTTTCTGACAACCTGAATCGCTGTCACCGACGGACGATAGGCGCGCAAACTCATATACGCGCCGGACAGGATAAAATTTTCGGCCGGCACAATATCCCTGATATATGGCCGCTGCGAACGATCACGGCCGAAATGCTCGGACAGCAGGCCCTGATGACTGGCGTTGTCACTGATCTGTTGGGCATCGCTGTCGAGGGCATACAAAAACTGGCAATAAGGCAAACTGTCCAGCCCTGACAACAAGGCCTGACCCAGCAATTCGCGGTCGGGCCAGACCTCGGCACATATATCCGCAATTTCCTGCAACGGGATTTTCATCATGTCAGACAGCACTTCGCGCTGCCGGGCTATACTGCCCTTCAGTCCTTCATAGACCTGCTGCGGTGTTTGTGTATCTTGTGCCTGGGTCACGATCGTCACTGCTGCTTTAACTGTAAACCTGTTTCAAGTTTACCATAAACAGACAGCATCAGGCTCACAGTTGTTACTTGATGAAACGAATCTATCAATTGAGAGGTGAACGGGGAAAACCATGCTGCCACGAAGGCACGAATAAAACCTGTATTTACTTTGCACTCCCCTCCTCCAGGGAGGGGTGATATAAAAACAACTAAGATGGTTTTGTTCGCGTCTTCGTGCCTGCGTGGTAACAAACGACTTAATAGTGACTATTGCGTATCTCGCATTGACCTTGTCAGGTCTCCCTATAGATCTCCGAACCCAGGTCCTTGAACTGTTCTGCCTTTTCCTTCAGGCCCTTTTCCAGCGCCATATCCACCTCGACTCCCTGCTGATCGGCGTAGTCCCTGACCTCCTGTGAAATTTTCATCGAACAGAAGTTTGGTCCACACATCGAACAGAAATGGGCAACCTTGTGTGCCTGCTTGGGCAGGGTCTCATCATGAAATTCGCGTGCACGATCGGGATCAAGCCCGATTGCAAACTGGTCTTCCCAGCGAAACTCGAAACGCGCCTTGGACATGGCATTATCACGTATCTGTGCACCCGCATGCCCCTTGGCCAGATCGGCCGCATGCGCTGCCAGCTTGTAGGTTATGATGCCTTCCTTGACATCATCACGGTTCGGCAGGCCCAGATGTTCCTTGGGCGTGACATAACATAACATCGCGCAGCCAAACCAGCCGATCATGGCCGCACCGATACCCGACGTGATATGGTCATATCCAGGAGCGATATCCGTGGTTAATGGCCCGAGGGTATAGAAAGGCGCCTCATCGCACTCCTTTAATTGCTTGTCCATATTCTCCTTGATCATATGCATCGGCACATGTCCGGGCCCTTCGATCATGGTCTGCACATCATGCTTCCAGGCGATCTTGGTCAGTTCACCAAGCGTCTCCAGCTCCCCGAATTGCGCGGCATCATTGGCATCGGCAATCGAGCCGGGACGCAGACCATCACCCAACGAGAATGACACATCATAGGCCTTCATGATTTCACAGATTTCCTCGAAATGGGTATAGAGGAAATTTTCCTGATGATGTGCCAGGCACCATTTGGCCATGATCGAACCGCCACGTGATACAATTCCGGTGACACGGTTCGCTGTCAGGGGCACATAGCGCAACAATACACCGGCATGGATCGTGAAGTAATCCACGCCCTGTTCCGCCTGCTCGATCAGCGTATCGCGGAACATCTCCCAGGTCAGATCTTCGGCCTTGCCATTGACCTTTTCCAGTGCCTGATAAATCGGTACTGTACCGATAGGTACTGGCGAATTACGGATAATCCATTCGCGTGTCTCATGAATGTTCTTGCCGGTCGACAGGTCCATGATTGTATCGGAGCCCCAGCGAATACCCCAGGTCATCTTGTCGACTTCTTCCTCGATGGATGAGGTCACCGCCGAGTTGCCGAGGTTGCCGTTGATCTTGACGAGGAAATTACGCCCGATAATCATCGGCTCCAGTTCGGTGTGATTGATATTGGCCGGGATGATCGCGCGCCCACGCGCTATCTCGGAACGCACAAACTCAGGGGTGATCGTTTGCAGGCTGGCGCCCCAGGATTGTCCCGGATGTTGTTGTGCCAGCTGCGCCTGGTACTGTTCCAGGCGCATGTTTTCACGCAACGCGACATACTCCATCTCCGGTGTAATGATGCCCTGCCTGGCATAGTGCATCTGCGAGACGTTGGCGCCAGGCAAGGCCCGACGTGGCTGGCGCTTGTGGTGTTCGAAGCGCAATGCATCCAGCTCGTTATCGCCGGCCCGTTGGCGACCATATTCCGAGCTCAGCCCGGTCAATATTTCGGTATCGGCACGTTCCTCGATCCATGCTGTGCGTATATCAGCGAGACCCTTGCGGATATCAATGCTGATATCCGGATCGCTATAGGGGCCTGATGTATCGTAAACGGTAATCGCCGGATTGGGCTCGGCTCCTGCCTGGGTGTGGGTATCGGACAACGCAATTTCACGCATCGGCACACGTATATCCGCGCGGCTGCCCTGGACATAGATCTTGCGGGAATTCGGAAAAGGCTGCACGGAGGCATCGTTTATCCTGGCTGTCTTGCTCAGAACCTCTTTGGGGTTTGCGCTCATATTGCTATCTCCTGCTAAACCGCTTTAATAGTGAGGATTAATGCAACCAGGGACGATTACTGGACAGCCATCAAGCAGATGACTGATTAGCTTCCCTACGCCGGTACTAACCGGATCAGGTGGATACCCTTGATAATACAAGGGATTGAGGGTATTTCTCAGCGCCATGACCACATGGAGCACCCCTAGCTGCAGGAACTGACAACGTATATGAACTGTCTGACTATTGCAAGACCATTATCCCAGTTAATAATCGCATTACTGTTTATATGTTGCCTGAGTGAGGTAAAATACTTAATCTTGGCAAGATATCCAATGACAAAGGTTTAGGACATTATTCATGATGGAATTCAATATAGACCAGGCCCGCTACAATATGATCGAGCAACAGATCCGTCCATGGGATGTCCTTGACCCCAGGGTACTGGAAGTCATTGCCGGCACACCACGCGAACGCTTCGTACCGAAGGAATACCAGAACCTGGCCTTTACCGATACCGAGATCCCGCTGGCGCATGAACAATCCATGCTTGAACCCAAACTGGAAGGACGCATTCTTCAGATCTTGCAGATAAAGCCAACAGACCGCATCCTCGAGATTGGTACCGGCAGTGGGTATCTGACTGCCTGCCTGGGCAAACTGGGCCACAGTGTTATCAGTGTCGATATTTTTCCCGAGTTCAGCCAGCAGGCACAACAACAGATTGCCGGCCTGGGCCTGGAAAACATCGAATTCAGGGTAGGTGATGCCGCAAGCGGCTGGAAACAGGACGGTGAATTTGACGTGATCGTTATCACCGGTTCATTACCGATAGCGCACAAGGCCTTTCAGGAATCTCTGACTATCGGTGGCAGGATGTTTGTCGTCATTGGTGACAAACTGTTGATGGAAGCGCAACGCATACTCAGGCTTAGCGAACATCAATGGTCAACCGAATCACTGTTCGAGACACACCTGCCTGCACTGATCAATGCCAAAAGACCACAGGCATTTGAATTTTAATCCGCGCAAACAACATATGCGAAATTTTACCCCCGCACAACTTCATGAGCGCCTGGCACAGCAAGGGCAGCAGCCGCTGCTGCTGGACGTACGTGAGCCATGGGAATTCAATATCTGTGCAATTGATAATTCGCAACTGATACCGATGGGACAGATCGCCGCCAGCCTGGATGGCCTTGACCCGGAAAGGGAAACTGTCGTCATCTGCCATCACGGTATACGCAGTCGCAGTGTCGCCATGTTTATGGAACGGCACGGATTTACCGATGTCATTAACCTTGCTGGCGGTGTTGAAGCCTGGTCACGCGAGGTTGATCTAGACATGCCTACTTACTGAATCTGTAGTATATTTACACACTGGAATTCAGTACCGAACCTGACAGAATGTCTGTCTAATCTATCGCTATCCGTGACAAGGAAAAATTATGCCTAGAATATTATTCGTCGCTATACTGTCTATGCTTGTAGCGAATACACAGGCGGGTGATGACCTGCTGACTATCTACAGGCACGTACTGGTCAGTGACCCCGAACTCAAGGCTGCCGAAGCCGGACATCGTGCCAACTTGCAGGGTAAGGACAAGGCACGAGCGTTGCTACTGCCCAACGCCGATCTTTCCGCAGATGCATCCAGGAACAGGCAGGACAGATCTCAATCGGGCAGTACAACCCTCGGCAGCAGTAATCCCAATTTTACTGACACTGGCTACAGACTCACTATTTCCCAGCCGGTTTTTCGCTATGGCACCCTGGTACAGAACAAACAGGCCGATATCAGTATCCAGCAATCGCAGACAGCACTGGCAGCAACACAACAGCAGATTATCCTCAAGGCCGCCGAGCGTTACTTTGATCTACTCTCTGCACAGGCCGCACTGGAATTCGCGCAATCAGATAAAACCGCCATTGCCAAGCAACTGGAACAGGCCCAGAAACGCTTTGATGTCGGCCTGATTGCGATTACCGACGTGCATGAAGCCCAGGCCGCCTATGACCTGGCGACTGCTGCGGAGATCACGGCCGGAAATCAGCTGGCCAGTGCCGTCGAGGCCCTCACCGAAATCACCGGCACGACTCACACCAGCCTGGCCAAACTGACAACAGGATTGCCATTACACCGGCCGGACCCTGACAATATGGGGAACTGGACCGACATCGCCCTGCAACAGAATCTGCAACTGAAGGCGCTGATACTGAGCAGCAAGATCGCCAAAGAGGAAATTCGCCTGCAACGGGCCGGCCATTACCCAACCCTGGACCTTGCAGCATCGCATGATTTTTCAGACAGGGGCGGTATTTTTGCCCGCGAGACCACGACCGACACCATTGCCCTGCAACTGAACGTGCCCCTATACAAAGGTGGCCTGACGACGGCAAGTGTAAAAGAGTCTGTACACTTGTACAGCCAGGCGCAACATAACCTGGACAAGGAACGACGCTCGGTACTACGCCAGACCCGCGATGCCTACCGCGGCGTTATCAATGGCATCGGCCAGGTCAAGGCGCTGAAGCAGGCGACCGTTTCCAATCGCAGTGCACTGGAAACGACCCAGGCCGGATTCGAGGTTGGCACGCGCACAATCGTCGATGTGTTACTCGCGCAGCGCGGCCTGTTCGGCGCGCAGCGCGATTATGCTCAGTCGCGCCATCAGTATATCCTCAATATTCTGCGCCTGAAGCTGGCGGCCGGGACACTGTCGCCCGAAGACCTTGAATATTTCAATCAGTGGCTGGAGAAGTAGGCATCTTACCTGGCCAGGAACCCGCCCCGGACTTTTGTAATCCACTGGGCCTGCTGAAGGCATGCCATCAGCGCATACTGGGATTTTGCGACTTACTCGAAAAAATGCTCGCGCATATCGACGAACATGGTATCGATGCCGAGGTTAAACAGTCAGCGCAGAAGTTGCATCGTTATTTCTCCACTGCCGCCGTATTGCATCATCTGGACGAAGAGCAGGATCTGTTTCCGCTATTAATCGCATCATCACTGAAACAGGCTACCATCATCCACAGACTGAAACAGGAGCATAGCGCTATTAACGAGGTCTGGAAAAAACTGTCCCCGCTACTGGCACGCCCGACAACAATCGACGAGACTCCGGAGTTCAGGCAATGGGTAGCTGAATTTTGCAGCGCCTATCGACAGCATATCAAGACAGAGGAAGAAGATTTTCTTTCCATTGCCCAACACATGCTCAGCAGTGAGCAGCTGCAACAGATCGGCAAGAACATGAAGGAAAGGCGGAAACATTTCGGCTGATATTCACAGATCAGTCGCCCCGGTTTTATTGCATCAATTGATTGGGCGAAACAAATCAAATAGCATTTCGCAACTCAAACAGATCAACCACACCAATCAAATAACTTCTGTTCCGTGATCATCTTGTAGACTTTATCCGGCACCATCGACTCCCATTCATGATGCCCTTTCTGCATATTGTGCAGGACCTCATGGGAAAAAATACGTAGATATTCCTCATTGACCGTATCAAGACCCTTAACATAATTATTCTCAAGCAGGTACAGATACAGGTGACGCAGATGCTCCTTGAGTTTAAGATCAAGGACGCCTTCTTTGTTGCCGCTGACCTGGTCAAGTGCTGGTGATACGTATAGGCGCAGGTCATGTTTGAACATCCGTCCGAATGATTCGAGTATACCGCCGGGGAGGTCGTCATAGTACTTTTCGTTAAAAATCTCGCGCAAGGAAGGCAGACCCATCGTGAAGGCCATCGGCCTTTTGGTGTAGCGGAACAGGAACTGAGCGAGGCGGTAAAACTCACCGTAATTCGAGATCAACACGTTCTTGCCCAGTGCGCACAGAATATCGGCGCGGCACAGGAAATCGCTGACATTGATCTCATCCCCGTCTGCTGACAGGTTATGCAGGGTCATCTCCGATAACTCGATCAGTTCATCGGCGGATACATCGGTATCCTCGATAAATGCCTTTTGTGCACAGTCCAGCAGGTTCAGGGTAAACTTGGTCGGTGGGCGAAAACGGCTGCGTTCCAGCAATACCGCCTTTTTATACAACGTATCGGAGATTTGTGCGACATGGCCATCGGCGGTAAACATCGCCGCATTGGACAGCCCATGCTGGACCAGGCGTAGCGCCATCAGGCGATTGTCAACCTTGTTAAAGGCCGGCCCGCTAAACTCGATCATATCGATCTCGACCAGCTCGCTGTAGAGCTGGTCCATCAGCGAACGCAGCAGCTCCTCCGGCTCGGTATGCAAACGCATGGCACCATAGATCAGATTGACCCCGAGAACACCGAGGGTTTCATGGTCCTGCACATGCTGTTTGCCGTGCAGGCTGACATGGATATCGATGCGAGATGGTTCCTCCCCGGGTCGGCGTTGAAACAGGATTCCGAGCCAGCCATGTCCATCTGTCTTGTAGGTAAAACTGCGTGCGGCGACGGTATTGGCAAATGCAAAGAAGGTACTTTGCTCCCCGATACTGTCATCGAGACGCTCAAGTAACAGTCTATATTCCAGATCGAGCATATCCCTGAGGCGATCGCGACTGACATAGCGCTGGCACGGCCCATAGATGGCATCACTGAATTTCATGCTGTAGGCCGACATCGCCTTGGCGATGGTTCCAGCCGCGCCGCCGACACGAAAAAACCAGCGCGCCGTCTCCTGTCCGGCGCCGATTTCGGCAATCGTACCGTAGGTGGCCTTATCCAGATTCAGCGCAAGTGCCTTCTGGTGCGGATCCTGTATTTCCCGTTGCATATGTATCCCTTGATGAATTATTGTTTTACCTGTAGACAGTCTAGTCCATAATTGTACTGTGTTAACGAATTACACTAAAATCAACTAAATTTATCGACCCTGACGACCATCCCTTGAATAGTACGAGCCAACGCCTTGACCAGCACTAAACTGTTAAACCTGCTTGCACGCATGCCATTGCCGTTGCTGCATCTGTGTGCTTATGCCATCGGCTGGCTGCTGTGGCTGATTCCAAATAAAAAACGACGCATTACCTATATCAATCTGCGCCTGTGTCTGCCCGAACTGGGCAGTCTGCAACGCCATAACATTGCCCGCCTCAGTCTGATCCATGAGGCACAGACCCTGTTCGAGATACCCGCTATTCTGAGCCTGTCACATGCACGCCTGCAAACCCTGGTGCGTGAGGTCGTCGGCCTCGAACATCTGCAGCAAGGCATGCAAAACGGGCGTGGCGTCATTCTTGCGATACCACACCTGGGCAACTGGGAGTTGATCGGCCTGTATGCATCCGCCCTGTACCCGATGACTAATCTGTATCGGCCGCAACATCGTTCACCTGCACTGGACGATTTTATCCGTAATGGCCGACAGCGCTTCAATGCCCGCCTCGTACCAACCGATACCAGCGGTGTGCGCGCATTGTACAAGGCACTGGATAATAATGAGCTGATCGCTATATTACCTGATCAGAATCCCGGCAAGGGAAGCGGAGTTTTCGCACCGTTTTTCGGTCATCAGGCCAATACGATGGTATTACTGTCACGCCTGGCACAACGCAATCACGCCACGGTTCTGTTCAGCTTTACCGAGCGCCTGCGCTGGGGCAGAGGCTTTCGCATGCATTTTGTTCCAGCCGGCGACGCACTCTATGACACCGACAAACAACGTTCCGCGCATGCACTGAACCAGGGTCTTGAGCAATGCATCCTGCAGGCCCCGACACAGTACTGGTGGAGCTATAAACGTTTCAAGATCCGTCCCGCAGGGGAAGACTCACCCTATCAATAGCGCGATGGTTTATTTTTCAATGACCAGGGCATCGTCGATCAGCTGTTCAAGCCTGGCAAGGGCCCCACGGTTAGCCTCAACAAAGGCCCTGGCATTTTCACCCAGCAGATTGCGTTGATCGGGATCGAGTAATAACAGCTGCGCACTGTTGGCAAGCTGATCCACATTATTGACCTGCACAAGTCCGTTACATTCACTTAAACGTGCGCTTATCTCCTCGAAGTTGCGCATATACGGACCGGTGATGGTCGCCACGCCGAGGGCCGCCGGTTCAAGCAGGTTATGCCCGCCAACGGGGACCAGGCTACCGCCGACAAAGGCCACGTCTGCTGCTGCATATAACAGCAACAACTCGCCCATCGTATCGCCGAGATAAACCTGGGTATCTTTGTCACAGAATTCACCGCTACTACGGCGTAGCAGATGCAGTTTCTTTTTAATGCAGGCAGCAGCAACCCGCTCAAAACGCTCCGGATGACGGGGAACCAGTATCAGCAACAAATCATCCAGCGTTTCCTGCATTTGCAGATAGGCATCAAGAATCTGTTCGTCCTCACCTTCATGGGTGCTGGCGGCAATCCATACCGGCCGATGCTGTCCCAACTCGCGGCGTAATATCTCGGCACGCTTCAGCAAACTGTCTGGCAACTTCAGGTCGAACTTGATACTGCCCGTCACCTGCATCTGCGCATCAACGGCACCCAAGCCCAGGAAACGTCGTCCATCTGCCTGGGTCTGACAGGCGATGGTATCGATACATTGCAAGGTCGAGCGTGTTAGTGATAACAGCCTGCGGTAGCCCTGTGCAGATTTTTCAGACAGCCGTGCATTGGCAAGAATGACCGGCACCTGGCGCTGCCTGCAGGCATGGAACAGGTTGGGCCAGATCTCGGTCTCCATGATAATGGCGACATCGGGTCTGAAACAGGCGAGAAATCGTTGCACAGCTCCGGGCAGATCATAGGGTGCATAGACATGCAGTACCTTGTCGGCAAATAACTCGCGCACCTGTTCGCTACCGGTTGCTGTCATTGTAGTGACCAGTACTGCATGTGTCGGGTATTTATCCAGCAGGTAATGCACCAGCGGCACTGCCGCCAGGGTTTCGCCGACCGATACCGAATGCAGCCAGATCACCGGCTTGTGCGGCTGCCTGTATGTATACCCGAAACGTTCCGGCAAACGCTGACGATAGGCGGGATTGCGCAAGCTACGCCATAGTAGACGTGCAGGTATTATCGGACTCAGACAATAAAGGATAAGACTGTACAGGAATCGCATGGTGTCAGACGGCTTCTTCTTGCCGCATCAGTCGGCCTATGTAGCGCTATTTGGATAGGGATTATTATCATTACAATCAATTAGTTAGACAGCAGTCGCGACGGCGCTGCGCAATTTTGACCAAGCATAGCACAAGCAACCCCGAATTACTCGGGATTGGATGAGCGCAGCGATTGTTGTGTTAAACAATGCAGGTCATTACAATAGCAATGGTTGCAGACAACAAAAGAATCCAGAACTTGCCCTTAAGCCTTTGTTTGTCGCCGCTCTGGAGCTATCTGCCCACCCGTCGTGACGGCAGCAGACACCGGGCCGCGTATCAAATAGACTTACACCACCATGCCCACAGAAGAAACCAGCAGCACGACAAATAGCCATACCTACCGCATGAGCGGCAAGGAACTGTACCGGCGTCTGCTGACCTATGTAAAACCTTATCGCAAGATATTTATCGTCGGCATCATTGCAATGATCCTGCTGGCAGCCACCGAACCGATGCTGCCGGCCCTGCTCAAATCCCTGCTCGACGGCAGTTTCGTAGAAAAAGACCCGCAAAGCATACGCCTGATGCCGGTGCTATTGATATTGTTATTTATCTTTCGCGGGCTGGTCGGCTTTGTCAGCAATGTTTCGATTCAGTGGATCGCCACACGTATTGTTATGGACATACGCTCCGATATGTTTGAGCGTATCGTCAGTCTGCCCAATCGCTATTATGATAGCAATGCTACCGGCAATATCATTTCCAAATTGACCTATAACGTCAATCAGGTCACCAACGCCTGTACCAATTCGCTGGTTATCCTGATCAAGGATAGCTTTACGATCCTTGGTCTGCTGGCGTGGATGTTCTACCTCGACTGGAAACTGTCATTGGTCTTTTTTATCATCCTGCCTGTGGCCGGTATTCTGGTCAAGATCGTTTCCAACCGTTTACGCAGGCTGAGTCGTTCGTTACAGGAAACGATTGGCGATCTTACCCATGTCATCGAAGAAAGTATAAACGGCAACAAGGTCATCAAGATTTTCGGCGGCCAGGACTATGAGAAAAAACGTTTCTATCAAACCAATAACCGGGTGCGCCGTTTCACACTGAAGTTTTTCACGACCTCCGCATTCAACACGCCGTTGATGGAATTGATTGTCGCGATTGCACTCGCATTTATAATCTATATCGCTTCGCTCAGTTCGGTCCAGGGAACACTGACCGTCGGCGGCTTTATCTCGTTCTTCACCGCCATGGCGTTGCTGTTTTCTCCAACCAAAAGACTGACCCGGGTTAATGAGCAGATCCAGACCGCCATTGCTGCAGCAGAAAGCATCTTTAACCTGATTGACGAAACCCCCGAGCCGGACATGGGGAATACACACATCGAGCGTAGCAGCGGTCACATACAATTCCGGCATGTCAATTATCGCTACGAAAATACCGAGCACCCTGCGTTGCAGGACATAAACCTGGATATAAAGACAGGAGAAACAGTCGCCCTGGTCGGGCAATCCGGCAGCGGCAAGACGACGCTGGTCAATATGATCCCTCGCTTTTATCTGCCAGAATCGGGCGAGATACTGCTCGATGATATAAATATAAATGATATCGTGCTAGCCGATCTACGTGACAACCTGGCCCTGGTCAGCCAGGAAGTCATTCTATTCGATGACACGATCGCCAATAATATCGCCTATGGCACGATGCAGGAAAAATTCTCCGAAAGCGACATTATCGAGGCCGCCACGGCTGCGCATGCAATGGAATTCATCGAGTCCATGCCCGCAGGCCTGCAGACCCAGGTCGGCGAAAACGGTGTACGCCTGTCAGGCGGCCAGCGTCAACGCCTGGCGATCGCGCGCGCAATCCTCAAGGATGCGCCGGTACTGATTCTCGACGAGGCCACATCAGCACTGGATACACAGTCCGAGAAACACGTTCAGGAGGCCCTGGAATACCTGAAGCGTGGGCGCACAACGATCATCATTGCGCACCGTCTGTCGACGATAAAGAACGCCGACCGCATCATTGTCCTCGACAAGGGCAAGGTGGCTGAAGTCGGCACGCATGAAAACCTGGTTGCCAAGGGCGGGATCTATAACAAGCTGCAGAAATTGCAGTCCTTCTAATGGTATAAATGACGTCATTGTGAATGCAGACAAATCACCCGCACTTACATCATTCCTTGCACCGCGCTACTGGGGCATGTGGCTCGGGCTGGGATTCCTGCGCCTGATCGCGATACTACCCTACCCGTTACAATACCTGTGCGGCCATTGTTTCGGCCTTTTAATATGGCTGCTACCTCTGGCAAAGAAACGCATTATCAGCATCAATCTCAAACAGTGTTTTCCTGACATCAGCTCTACACAACGCAAACGACTGTTGTTCAAAAACTGCCTGTCCATGGGCATGAGCCTGATCGAGATCGCAATGAGTTGGTGGAGTAGTGATCGTGCACTGCGTAAACGTGTACAGATTGACGGACTGGACAATCTGGCGGACGCCCTGGAGCACGGTCACGGCGTCATCCTCCTCGGCGCCCATTTTACGACCCTGGAGATCGGCGGTCGCCTGTTACGCCAGCACGTACCGTTTTATGTCCTCCAGCGCGACCAGAAAAACCTGCTGTTCGATGCGATCATGACGCGTGCACGCATACGCAACTACCAGAAGGCCATACACCGCAACAACATCAAGGAGCTACTAAAAAGCCTGAAACATAACATGCCGGTCTGGTATGCACCGGACCAGCACTTCGGCGGTAGCAACAACGTTGTTGTGCAGTTTTTCAACACCCCGGCACCGTCCAACCCAGCCACGTCAAGAATTGCCAAAATAAGCAAGGCAAAGGTTGTTCCCTTTTTTCAGGAACGCCTTCCCGGCCTGCAAGGCTATCACCTGAAGTTGCTCCCTGCATTGAAGAACTACCCGACTGAAGACATCGAACAGGACACCGCACTGATCAACCAGGAACTGGAAAGACTGATACGCATGCGCCCTGAACAATACCTGTGGGCACATCGGCGTTTCAAAGGCCAACCTGGAGAGCACAACACCATATACAACCAGTGATTTTAAAAAGGGGTCGGTGACAAATGAGTCTCATTCTCAATTACAGCATCAATATATTTCGTCTTCGTTCCTCAGCCACACCCACCTGACTACCCTGGTCTTATATTCAATTCCTGCGCGATTTTTTTGCCTGAATCGGCAGCTTCCCAATGGTAGCGCAAATGGTATGACCAAATAAGGTCCTGATGGTTGGTCATTAACACCTATATATACATTGGATATACTATAGCGTTCACAGGTATCACCGTGACACTAAAGATAAAGCTGATGATCCTGCTCATCAGAAACAGGCCTGATGATTATTGCCTCTGCGGATGATACAGCATGACACACCGGCCATGTACATACGGGCTTTGCTGGCATCACAATTCCTTCTGTTGTTACACACTTGATCCATAGCCTCAAGATTACTGCAAATGATTATCATTTGTCACCGACCCCTTTTGTACTTCAGCCGCAAGCACTTCGTCGACAGTGATATCCGCTATGTTATCGCTATACAGGCAACTGAAGTTACGGCGCTGCATGTTGCGCATATATTTACGCCCGCTGCCGCCGAAAAATGCAACACCCGGAGTGCCCAGCAATGCTGCCATGTGGGTCGGACCGGAATCATTACCCACCACGAAAGCGGCACCGGCCAGCACACCGGCCAGACCGAAGAAATCAAGGAACGGCCCTGGTCCGGTCAGCATGGTGCCAGGCATTCCACGGCAGACTGCAAGATCATCCGGACCGGGCACCGTGACGACACGAAGTCCCTTGTCCAGCAGGGCATTGGCCAGTTCTGCATAATGTGGCCAGCACTTGTGCGCATGACGCGTCGAAGCACCTGGCAACAGAACGACATAGGGCCCGTCGACACCGGCATCCCGCAGGATCGTACTGACATCATCAATCATCCAGGAAAGATCCGGCTGCAGCGTGAAACGCACCGGCACATCGGCCGCCTGCAGCTGTGCACGATATCCCTCCTGCAGAGTATGCGGCTGCGGCGGCAATTCGAACGGGATTGTACTGCCAGGCGCACTGCCTGACCACGCACTGCGCGGCGCAAACAGACGACGATAAAATGCCGTACGCGATGACTTCTGCAGGTCATAGATGATATCGTAGCTGGAAAACTGCACCTCGCGCCAGAGCCAGAATAGCCTGTCAATGCGCCAGCGCGGTGACCTGGGGTCCACCAGTACATGCTGCACATAGGGATAACGCTGAAAGATCCTGCGATAGGCAGGCCCGGTCAGAACAGTGATATCGTCACCGTGGTGATGCTCGCAGATATCCCGTATGGCACCTTCGGCGATCAACAAATCCCCTAACGAGCCATGCTTAATGATCAGGATGCGCGGCTTCATCAGGAGTAGGACGAGTAGGATTTTTCCTCGATCAGCTCCGATCCCATGAGCATGTTGATCTCTTTTTTCAGTGCTGCGCGTTCGTCATTAGTGTAGTAGACAGCTCGTGCCAGACGAACAAACTCCTCGCCGAAACTACCCTCACGCTCACAATCACGAATATCATCCTCGATATCCCAGAGTTTTGCATTGGCTACCCGCAACGCATCGATCACCGAATCAAGGCCGGGTGGAAGAATGGCTGATTGCGTGACACTTTCCAGCTCGGAGAGCTCCTTGCGCACATTGTTCAGTTTGTCTGGGTCCGAAATGCGCTCCGACTTGATCTGGAGTATGGTGATCTTATCGAAAACCTCTCCCCAGGAAACCGGTACCATGATTGACATCTATAAAACTCCTGCCCGGAACTGCACTTACCGGCAGTCCGTGCATATACTTTGGTGCGGCCTGTCAGGACACTTTATGCCTAGGTACGAGACTATCAGACAGAATCGGGGCACCGGATGAATCAAAATATAAGAATAAACGCCCTTCTCCACATTAGTCAACCGATCATTCATGTATGGCGAAACGCCATACATGCTGCCATCATCACGAAAACTCACCCCACTTAATTCCTCGCCATCGGATAATCCTTTGCCGGTACTGCGATTTTTCCAGCCTTCTTGGTCACCAGGCCAACCGATGCCCTCAGCTAAGCATCTCTCAAAATATAGTCACATTTCTGATAACATTGCCGCCGCTTTAGAAATTATTGATGTAATAGCTGATGACCTCACGGCGCTAAATTGAGTCAGGATGAATCCTTTTGCTCGAATGTCAATAGGTATTTAATAAATACCTATCTCTTTATTACCATGTTAATAAATCAGCAACATTGCCACTCATTCTTTCCACAACAATGAACAATCTCATTTATTAATTATTCACTAAGTTTGCTGAGCCGCTCTCGCCCATCATTAGGCTCTTGGGCTTCGTGACCATAGTTGCAATTATTAAATCATAATATAACGGCAATAAGACCACCCTGGCGAAACCTCGCATTGACTCAAACTTTATAAATTAATCAGAGATTTCTTTAAGTTGCTATATACATAAGACACTAGACTTATGTTCGCCACTCAAGAATCAGTATCCTATGCCTTTATCAACTCCTTGTTCTGGAATACATAATCATAAAACTTCCCTACCATGATTTCCCGATAACCCAATTGTTGCAACCGTTCCCGCAAAATACCTATATTTTCATTGGAGGACTCGATCAATAAAATACATGCATTGTTCTGCAAAAAAGTCTGCGCACCTTCTATCACACTAAGCTCATGACCCTCGACATCTATCTTGAAAAAGGCGGTTTTACCGGTATCTGTTTGCATGTCATCAAACCGTTTAACCTCGATCTGACAACTTCCTTCCTGTGTCAGTCGACGTGTACCTCTACTGGTATCAGAAGACCTATCCAGGTATGCAGCACCACTGGTATCCGAAATAGCATAACCATGAACAAAGACTTTGTCATTGAAGCGGTTCAAATACAGGTTTGCATGTAATTGACCCAGGTTTTGGTTATCAGGCTCAAATGCATGCACTTGAGTACGACTGGAATTTAATTGAACCAGTAAAGAATATAATCCAGCATGCGCGCCGATATCAAAGAAATAGTCAGGCTTCAGGTCTTTAATCATGCCTTGCACAAAACTCAGCTGTTCGTGCTCATAAAGTTGCAGTGCGACTTTTTTGTCGATCGAGTGTCTCCAGTCAAATAACATATACATACCGTAAGATTTGCCGACCGAAAAGCCGCCATTTGTTAGCATGTAATATCGCTTCTTGAAACTGGCCAACAGTTTTTTTATAAACTTACTCAAACCATACCCTTTTTAAAGTCTGTAATTTCATTGATGGTCTTTAAGACGTATAGCTAGGTTTAAATCAAGATATTCCTACCAATAATATTCATCAAGCTCTGAATACCTCGGTTGGCCATACATAATCATGCGTCCAGTCCTGCCCCGATGTCACTTCTATCATATATTGTGCGACGAGCCGTTCATTGCACTCACTATGTACAAAATCATAGCCATTCTGTGCAACGCGCATCCTTTCTTCATCGTTTTCGGTGAAAAAACGGACCCTGTCAATAAACTCATCGACATTCTTAACCTCGACAATGCGATCATGCCCATACAATTCACTAAGATTGTTAGCAGCGGAAGTAAACGTCAACATACCATTACCCATATACAGGCTGATTCTGTCTGATGAGTAGAGATATAATTCACTGCCCGGCCCGCCGGAAAGACCCTCGGGAGTACAACTGAAGTTCAGTCCTATTTTGGACCGGCAGATCGCCTTCCTGAATTCCGCACCCCATATTTTATTATCATTCCCGTAGAACTCGCAGTTCAGATTCGGGAAGTGATTTCTTATCGCGCCAGGCGCCAACATCCTCAAATCATCCGGAGCCACCCATTTGTTGATTGCGCCGGCAAACATAATATCTGTTGGCAAATCCCGCCGCAGATGGTTCTTACAAGCATCGACGCTTGGATCAACTGGATTGGGTATAAATGAAACACCGGCATTCTTACCTGCCATGTTAGTCAAACAGGCTCCACCGGTAGTCAGGAAGATATGATCCACATGGTCTCGTTTGGAATGAATGGCTGCGACATTACTATCTATATACAAAGCATCGATATCATATAGAAGTATAATAATATGCGGCAGATGTCTCCTGATACTATCTATTGTTTCAGCATGAATCATGTCAGCGCCAGCCAACGCAAGCACCTCGGGTTCAAAATTCTGACACACTTGCAATAGTTTCCTGTTACAGGCTTTTTTACCCAGTTTTCGTGTACCCAGGATATTCGACGCACGCGCCACGTCACGTTCGTTATACCAATACACATCGTGCCCGTTACGAATAAAACCGTTATTGATCTTGATCGGTAATCCGTAATTTCGCAGTCCTAAATATTTGTAATTCGTATTGGCGACATGGACAATACGCATTATCGTCGCGCCTCGAAGATAGATCTGAAATATAGATATAACATATTGATACTATGAAGAAATTTAATTTTTCATGAGCCATCATACCTGAAAATACGCCTTCATACTACACAAAAGCCGACACGATCTTAGTCGAATGACAATTCTCTGCCAGATCGGAGTTGCATAAACCCATCCGTTCAATTTCTGTATAATCGCAGGCTACAGGTAATGGTAATGGACAGATTCTTTACACTTGACATGACGGGGCTGTATCGACCTTGAAACAAATCATCCACATGAAATGGGGCCGGCTATATGGCCCGGACTATGTCAAAAAACTCTATGCCTCTGTACGAAAACAACTCAATGGCGGTATTCGTTTTGTTTGCTTGCGCGGTAATTCTGAAGGCATTGGGCCGGGGGTCGGATGCCTGGAATGCCCGACTATTGTCCTGCCTGAGCCCTATTGCAATACCGGTTGGCGTAAACTGACACTGCGGGCGGATACTACCCGACACCATGGATCAGCGCTACCTCGGCTGCAGACGACCTGGACCTCACCGGGTGATAACCAATGACAGAAACCACTGTAAAAAACAAATCCCTCATCCGGGTCAAGATTCTGAGCAAGGTTCCCGAGCAAGAGTGGCTCAGACAACTGCCCGACAGCAGACCTGCATGGGGTAACTGCCAATTCATATTTGACCGCGATGCAACCGACTATGACTGGCTGATAGTCTACAATGACCTGCCATCCAGCGCCGGCGAACGTTTTTCCGACAGTGAAGAGCAACTCGCCTGCCCACGCCAGCACAGCATACTGGTCACTACGGAGCCTTCTTCCATCAAATCCTATGGCAGGGGCTTCACTGCACAGTTCGGTTACATCCTGACCAGCCAGGAGGCCTGGGCCTTGCCACATCCCGGACGCATCTATTCACAGGCTGCATTACACTGGTTCTATGGCCTGGGCACGCAACACAAAGTTGCCTTCAACACCATGCTCGCTGCGCGACCGCCACACAAAAGCAAAACAATCTCGACGGTGTGCTCGAGTAAGAAACAAAGACATACCTTGCACAACAAACGCTATCAGTTCACCCAAAACCTGAAACAGCTGCTGCCGGAACTGGAAATCTACGGGCATGGTGTGCGGGCCATGGATGACAAGGCCGAGTCTCTCGATGACTATCAATACCATATCGCCATCGAAAACCATGTCGGCCTGCATCACTGGACTGAAAAACTGTCTGACGCGTTTCTCGGTTTTACCTTGCCGTTTTACTATGGCTGCCCGAATGCAGCCGATTATTTCCCCGAGGAAAGTTACATTCCGATCGACATCGATGACCTGCATGGCAGTTATGACATTATCAAGGAAACCATCGACAACAATGAATATGAAAAAAGACTGCCTCATATCATCGAGGCACGCAGGCGTGTGCTCGAGCAATACAACATATTTGCCGTATTGACGCGCGAGATCAACCGGCTGCACGACCCAGATCTGGCCCGTGACGATCCTGCGGCTGTGATATTATCACGACGAGCCTTGCGTAAACGGCACCCATCGATCGGGCTAAAGGATGCATTCGAAAAGGTACGCAGCAGGATTATGACCCGATACAGGAGATAGAATCAGACAGCTCATTGCTGCATACATCAGGCCTGATAATTCCGCAGTATTTCTCCATTCCCGCGCCCAGGCTGAAAAAACAGGATAAACAGTAACGCCACATGACAGACGATAATAACAATACAAACGCTAAAACCATCCTGTGGTGGGGACGCTTCGACAAGGACTACTCGCGAAATCGCATCATACGCCAGCAGATGCGGCAACTCGGTTGTCGCATCATGGATTTTCATCCACGTATCAGTATGCTCGGAGACATCGAGGCAAGACTCAGGGGCATGGCCAGGCCTGATTTCGTATGGGTACCGTGTTTCAGGCAACGCGATATAAATGCCGCGAGCCGCTGGTCCCGCTCCAGGGGTGTGCCGCTAGTCTTCGATCCATTGATTAGCGCCTGGGATAAACAGGTCTTTGAACGACATAAATTCACAGCCGAGAGCAAGGCCGCTGCAAGGCTCTTGCAACAGGAAAAAAAACAGTTTCACAAGGCCGATATACTGATCGCCGATACCCGGGAGCATGCAGGTTTTTTCTGCGACACATTCCATATCGACAGTGAACGTATTCATGTGGTCCCTGTTGGCGCGGAAGAGTCGCTGTTCACATCCGAACCGATACCGGCATCCAGAACCGGACCAATTGAGGTATTGTTTTACGGTAGCTTTATCAGCCTGCAGGGACCACAGGTCATCATTGACGCGGCACGCCTGTGTACTGACAGCTCCATTCAATGGCGCCTTTTGGGTAAGGGCCCATTATTGGAATCATGTAAAGCAGCGGCACAGGACCTGGATAACTGTTCTTTTGAGGACTGGATTGATTATCTGGCCCTGCCACAACGCATACACAGTGCGGATATACTTTTAGGTATATTCGGCGCGACCGATAAACCAGGCAGGGTCATCCCGAACAAGGTCTACCAGGCGCTGGCCTGCGCACGACCAGTGATCACGCGCTGTAGCACGGCATATCCTGACCCCATAACGGATGGGGAACAATCCGGTGTCTTTCAGGTGCCGACGGATAATCCGCAGGCATTGGCAGATGCCGTCATCCGGCTTGCCGACAGCCGCGAACAAATTATTGAAGCGGGATTGAATGCCAGAAATACCTATGACATTTATTTTTCCAATGCTCTGATCAAGGAAAAACTGCAGTCAGTATTGACGGCAACTAACACCCAGGCAGAATGAAAAAGCAAATTATTTTCTTTTCACCTCGCGACTCGCGACAAGCCACTCGCTACTTTTCTACACCCGAACAATCCCGATACCAAAGCTGCATTGTTCCGGATCATCGATAAACTCTTCCGAGTGCACACCCTCTTATTTCAGGCGCTACCAGAAGCAATAGACCTGATTGATGTCGAGCGGCTGGTTTTGGACAATATTATGAAAGGCGATAATACCTCCCGGTCGTAACAGGTGGTGGTAGTCACGATGTCGGCCTCGACACCTTGCTCGGTATGATCGCCATCGATGAACAACAGATCGACCTGCACACCATGTAATTCCTGCTTCACCTGCTGGCGGAAATCCGGGTCATGCGAATTGCCCGAGAGCAATACCACCTCATAGTCTGAATTTTTTGGCGGCAATGCGCGTAACAGTTCACTCTGAATACTCATGTCCTGCATGTCACAGGAGAGCACTTTTTCGCTCGCCAGGATGGACCAGATCAATAGCGTGCCGCCGCGTGCAGTACCGATTTATAGAATCGTCTTTGGCTGCAGTGCCTCAACGGCACGCACCAGCGCTGTAATCACCGAACGAATCTGCTAGGTCTTGATACGGAAATAGCCGTCACCGCCAAAGTTCATGGCCCAATCGATACGTTCATCCAGCGTACACGGAGCTGCATGGTATTCGGCCAGACGCCTGAAGGCCGCACATCGGTTGAAAGGCAGCCTCAGGTTACGAATGAGCGATTGATGCGTGTAGTTTTTCCACTTCCTGGCCAAGATAATTCCTCGGACTAGCTGGCTACATGCCGAATCGGCAATGAATATACATGATACCATCTGTCGTTTCAGACCCTGTTCCGAACACAGCACAAGGATACAGGATTTTTGAGATTGCTTCGCTGCACCGCTCTCGGCCATCCATGGCCTACGCGGCATAAGACCGTCCTGGCCAAAGCTCGCAATGAGCGTACGCTTGCCTCAGTAACTTATGAGCAATAGCGATACTGATCACTTTCGGCGGTTTACCCATCGCATTCATGCGCAGATAAAGTTCTCGACAGGCTGGATTGCAATTCCTGGCTGTCCAGCTACACATATAGAGCAACTGCCTCATTCTACCTTGCCCCATCTTGGCAATGCCACCCTTACCCTTGACAGACGTGCCTGAGCGGAAGGTCGTAGGACTCACGCCGATATAGGCGCACAGCGCCTTCACATCCTCGAAACGACAAAACCCATCGGTCACGATAATCAGCTCAATCGCCGTCTTCGAACCTATCGAAGGGATCGTCTGTAAGCGCGCATACACATCAGCAAAAGACTTTTTTACCAACACCTCCAGATGATATTCACAATCCTTGATCTGCTTGTCCAGGTGACGTAGTTGTTGCTTCATTTGCTTTTTGACATAGGTACTGGACGTCGCCTGATGGGCATGGGCTTCCTGTCGGTTTTGCAGGCGTGTACGTTCTCTGATCAGATCATCCAGCCAACCATGGGCTTGCTGTAGCTCTATTACTTCATCACGGGCGGGCGACCAGGGCGTCAATGCATGCTGATCCCCGTAAGCTTGTATGAGCGCTGCATCCGCCTTGTCACTCTTGACCCGGCTCAGTTGCATCTGCGCAAAACGCTTGATAACCAGAGGGTTGACGACGCTGACATGCCGCCCTGACTGATAGAGCATCAAGGCCAGGCGCGTATGATAAACCCCCGTGGACTCCATGACATAATGGGCCGTAGATGGCGTGTCTTTTAACAACGCACTAACCCCTTCTTCATTGTAGTCATAGATCTGATGATGGCTTTGCTCTTTGCTCTTCCAGGCCGCATCAAATGTTTGTTTACTGACATCTATTCCTATTATCATGTGGGTAAGCCTCCTGGTGTCATCGGTGTTGAGGTGCCTTACACTTTCATCAATCCTGAATACGGGGTCAGGCCCCAATGAACTGTCCGAAATCGGTAAGGACGGAGAAAGGCGACCCGCATTGCGAACAGTTTCTGTGAACTCATGACAGCGGCGGCCTCTGTCCTTTCTCCTGGCTCAGGGTAAATATCCTA
>CAMYJD010000028.1 GCA_947258655.1 uncultured Gammaproteobacteria bacterium
CCTGTGTACGGGACTCTCCTTCAATAAATCCGCTCATTGATCGCTCCATTCAATGAAAAATATGATTATACTCCGATTGAGGGTTTTCACACAGTCTGGGTCAACACCAGCCATTCATCTCTATATTTCAACGGCTTTCTTTACCTGACTTGAATATCCGGACAATTGCTTGCAAAATGACACGGCACGACCGCTATGTTGCCGATGATTCACATTGATGCAACACTTGTTTGAACATAACACCAAGAGCATTCACGCACGAGAAATAAATTCGCCGGTATCGGTATTGACCTTGATGATTTCTCCCGGGGTCAGGTACTCCGGTACCTGCACCACAAGGCCGGTGCTCAACGTGGCCGGCTTGTTTCTGGCCGAAGCTGAAGCCGCCTTCATACCCGGTGCGCATTCGGTGATTTCGAGCGCCACCGTGGCCGGTAACTCGATACCTAGCACGGCGCCATCGGCGATCAACGCCCTGACGCCCTCAATGCCATCGAACAAGTAGGGCAACTCCTCACTAATAGCATCCTCGGCAACAGTATATTGCTCATAGCTTTCCGTATCCATAAATGTACAACCGTCGGCATCGCGAAATAACATCTGCACATCACGCCTTTCCAGGTCAACCGGATTGATGACTTCGTCACCCTTGAAGCTGCGTTCAAATTTCTGTCGCGACACGACATCCTGCCCACGCGTTTTATACAGTGTGCTACCGCTGCGCGACGACGGCGACTGTACCTGCACGGCTTTGACCAGAATATTGCGCCCGTCTACCAGGATCACCATCCCTCTCTTGATTTCATTGGCTTTCATTTCATACCCGACTGTTGTACCGATTAATATTGCACAGATAATAACAGCTTTTATACAGCCCTGTCTCACTCTCACAGCAGACGTGCATTCTACTCTATTTCGCAGTGGATCTCTGATAATATTTGCCACTGATAACAAATATCATTCATACACAGAGTTGCAGACAGCCCTGCCAGGTTTCGTTATAATTATGCGGACTTTTCCAACACGCTTCAGGAGCCTGCTCGCAGGCTAATGGATATTTTTACAGTGACTCCGACCGAACATTACCAGCATGCACTTGACACTGGTTTTGCAGCTGACGACATGCAGCGAACCACGGTGGCTTATACCCAGAAACTATACGATAGACTGACCGACCCATTAGCCAGACCGACGCTACTGGATCGTTTATTGCGCAAAAAACAGGTCATACGCGGACTGTATCTATGGGGAGGTACCGGTCGAGGCAAGACCTGGCTGGTCGACAGTTTCTACAGCTGCCTGCCATTTGAGCAAAAACACCGCACCCACTTCCATTCCTTCATGCGAAACATGCACGAGCGTTTGCAACATCTGCCAAAAACGCCGAACCCACTCAAGGTCATTGCTGCCGACCTGGCCACAAACATGCGCCTGCTGTGTCTGGACGAGTTCCACGTACATGATATTGGCGATGCGATGATCATGGCGGGTCTGCTCGAGGCCATTTTTGATCAGGGCATTGCGCTGGTAGCCACCTCGAATATAGCCATCGATGATCTGTATAAGAACGGTTTGCAACGCGAACGCTTCATGCCCACCATTGCTTTGCTTAATAAATATACCGAAGAGATTAATCTCGGTCATGGTATCGACTATCGCTTTATGCGCCTTGACAAAAAGGGCACCTACTTTATCGGCGATGCCGCACAAGGACATGAATTTTTACAGCAGCAACTGACCTCGATCGCACCCTGCACCGCCAAGCACAACAGGCAGATCAATATTAATAATCGCCCGATAGACTATATTGCCATGGCCGATGACGTTATCTGGTTCGACTTTGAGCAAATATGCAATACACCCCGCTCAGATAGTGACTATATCAATATTGCGCAGACTTGCCATACCATCATGATAAGCAATGTCAGATACATGGATGAGGAGCATGATAATATCGCCAAGCGCTTCATCCATTTGATCGATGCGATTTACGACCATCGCTCGAAATGCATTATCAGTGCGATTGACGAACCGCAAAACCTGTACCGTGGAAGGGCCTTGACCAGGGCATTTGAACGTACTGTAAGCCGTCTGGTGGAAATGGATAGCGACAGCTACCTGACCCTGCCTCACCGACTCATATCGACCTGAATCCTTGTTCGCCCGTCAGCTGCAATAATCAGCCTAGCCTTTCAAAGCTCAAGCCTTAACCGCTTTGTCCAGCTTGCGCGCCAGCTTGACCTTGTCACTGATCGGTTTTTTCCTGATATATCTTGGCACATAACCCAAAGCAATTATCATTTCATCGACCTCATGATCGAGTACATTTTCGTCGCCAAACAAAAGTACATTTTCGGAGCCATAAAAGAACACAGCGACATTCCTGTCAGCACTTGCCCTGATAATTTCCTGAAATACACCAACCTCAACCAGCCTGGGCTTCATAATACCTGGACACCACAACAATAATCACACTTTAATCATATCAAAGCGGCGCAACAAGCGGAACCCGACGATTAAAATACCTGCATAT
This sequence comes from uncultured Gammaproteobacteria bacterium, assembly GCA_947258655.1. Lineage (GTDB taxonomy): Bacteria > Pseudomonadota > Gammaproteobacteria > JAADHQ01 > JAADHQ01 > JAADHQ01. Next base: position 2,534 of record CAMYJD010000028.1, read on the forward strand.
CAGTGGATTTTTTTGTAATATAGCGCAACTTGAACAACTACAGGACAACAAAGTGCAGGATTTTGTACCAGGTCAGCGCTGGATCAGTAATGCCGAACTGAATTTGGGCCTAGGAACTGTTGTTGCCGTCGACTTTCGCACAATCAATATGGTTTTCCTCGCCAGTGGCGAAACCCGCGCTTACGCCAAACAAACCGCACCTCTGAACAGGGTGGCATTTGCACCAGGTGACAGTATACGCAGCCATGAAGGCTGGGGCCTGACGGTATCATCGGTCCATGAGGACAATGGTCTGCTGACCTATTATGGACAACACGAAGATGGCACGGAAGCACAGCTTGAGGAAGGAGAACTGGATAATTTTATTCAGTTAAACAGACCCACAGATCGTCTGTTTACCGAGCAAATTGATAAGGACAAATTATTTGTTTTACGTCACCGCACACACCAGCAATTAAACCGCCTGTCTCACACTGCCACACGCGGCCTGACCGGTGGACGTACGAGCCTGATTCCACATCAACTCTATATTGCCAAAGAAGTCGCCAATCGCTATGCACCGCGCGTACTACTCGCAGACGAAGTCGGCCTGGGCAAGACCATCGAAGCTGGCATGATCCTGCATCAGCAACTTGTAACAGAGCGCGCCAAACGTATACTGATCGTCGTGCCAGAAACCCTACTACATCAGTGGCTGGTGGAAATGCTACGCCGCTTTAACCTGTTCTTCAGTATATTTGATGAGGAACGATGCCGCGCAGCAGAGGAAAGCACACAGCAGCAGAATCCGTTTCAGACCGAACAACTTGTACTGTGCACACTCGATTTTCTCGTCCAGCATCCACACAGATTCAAACAGGCACTGGACGGGGAATGGGACCTGATGGTTGTCGATGAAGCCCATCATCTGCAATGGTCACCACAGGAATCCAGCATCGAGTACAATTGCATTGAACAACTTGCGGCCGTTACCAGTGGTGTTTTACTGTTGACAGCAACGCCGGAACAACTCGGCAAGCAAAGTCATTTTGCCCGTCTGCGCCTGCTTGATCCCGATCGCTTCCCGGACTTTGACAATTTTATTGAAGAGGAAAAGTCCTATACACCAATAGCACACGTCGTAGAAGTCCTGCTTAATGGACAAGAACTCGATCCATCGAGTCTCACTATTCTGAAAAATACAATAGGCGAAGGCGATAACCTTGAACTACTCAATACACTCCTGGACAGTGGCACCGACCAGCAGACTATCGCCATGGCCAGACACAAGCTGGTTGAACACCTGCTTGATCGCCATGGCACCGGCCGCGTTCTGTTCAGAAATACGCGTGCTGCGATCAAGGGATTTCCGGGCCGACACGTCCACGCCTACCCACTGGCTGTACCTGGGCAATATGCCGAATGCCTCGCAGACCTCCAGGCTACCGGCATTACCGATCTACTGCAATTGTTATGCCCGGAACTGGTGTACCAGAGCATGTCAAGGCAAGGGCAAGCGCCGTGGACTGAATTTGACCCGCGCGTGGAGTGGTTGCATGACAAGCTCAAACAACTAAAGAGCGAAAAGGTGCTTGTCATTACTGCCAATGCAGAAAGCGCCCTCGACCTCGTTGATTCCCTGCGTGCTCGCTCCGGTATTCACGCCGCCGTCTTTCACGAGCAGCTCAGTATTGTCGAACGCGATAGAGCAGCGGCTTTTTTTGCCGACAAGGAATATGGCAGTCAGGTATTGGTATGTTCCGAGATCGGCAGCGAGGGACGCAATTTTCAGTTCGCCCATCACCTGATTCTGTTTGATCTGCCACTAAATCCCGACCTGCTAGAGCAACGTATCGGTCGTCTTGACCGCATCGGGCAGACAGAGACTATCCGGATACATGTACCTTATCTTCAAAACAGCGCCCAGGAAATCATGTTCCAGTGGTATCATTTCGGCCTCAATGCCTTCGAACAGACCTGCCCGACCGGGCATAATGTTTTTGTTCAGGTTGAAGATGCACTGATTGAAGCACTTCATCAGATTGAGGATGGCATAGATGATTTGCCCGCCCTGATTGCAACAACACAAGGCATAAATCAACGCCTTGTACAGGAATTGCAGCAGGGCCGCGACCAGCTACTGGAATATAACTCATGCCGCCCGCTGGTCGCCGAATCGATCAGGGAAACGGCACTACAGGAGGACAGGGACTCCAGTATCATCTCCTATATTGAAGACTGCTTCGACTGTTTCGGCATTGACTTTGAAGATCATAGCGAACATTGCTACATTGCCCGTCCCGGCGAACATATGCAGGGCGGCAATTTCCCCGGGCTCCACCAGGAAGGCATGACCCTGACCTATGACCGCGATACAGCACTGGCAAACGAAGATATTCAATATATCACCTGGGACCATCCACTCATCACTGCACTAATGGATATGATCGTCACTGACGAACCGGGTAACACCGCGGTTAGCGCCATTAAGATTCCGTCTGTCAAGCAGGGCAGTCTGTTACTCGAGTGCCTGTTTATACTCGACAGCGGCAGCGACAGGGAAGTTGCCAATATCCGTACACTACCGGCTCCAATGATTCGCACCGTTATCGATCAACGCGGACAGGATTTAACCGATACATTGCAACATGAAAATATAAACCGTGGCTGCGAAAATGTACCACATGAAACAGCCGTCAAAATCGTACGCGGGTTTACCCCGACCCTGAAACAAATGGTCACGCAGAGTAAAGCCCTGGCACAGTCACGTTCAGGCAGCAAGCTGGCCGAGACTTATCAGCCTGTCCTGGCCAAACTCGAAACCGAATCGAGTCGCCTGCTGGCCTTGCAACAGGTAAATCCCAATGTGCGCGATGAGGAGATTCAATTTTTTCAATCGCAACACACTACGCTGTCACAGCTGATGGAGACTGCAACACTGCGCCTGGATGCACTCAGGTTGATCGTAACCATATAATCCTTTTCCACTGTAGCAAATAACCCAGGGGATATATCAAGCAATTGAATATACATACTTTTTCAGATTGGGTGTTGGAAAAATGGCAGCGCCTGGTAAATTATTGTTGAAAAATTGCCATCCCGTACTTAAAAGTAATTTATTGACTTATTTTCATAAGTAATTGATGTTTAGCGCGTAGCCTGGTTTTCCACATTTACTGTGGATAACTTTGTGGATACATGGTTGGAAGAGCCCGCAAACCCGCGAAAATACACCCAATTTGTTAAATTGCGCAATAATTACACAATTGTAATAGTTGCGTTAAATCAATAGCTTAATTAAACTATATTACAGACGTAAAATAACTCGATGACAGTGCCTTCACATTTTAAATTTCGCGAACTTTCTGTGCATAAAAGTGGCTCGATGGGCTTGTATGACAAAATATTTTATGTTATTAGCACGAATTCGTAACGACATTAATGTATAAAACACACGTGCAATTGATCGAATCTGCACAAATTTATTTATAAAAATAAGCACTATCTAATAAAACTGCAGTGGAAGGCCTATTTTTATATATAAGCGTTTTCTTAAACTTCATCATTATGCCTGGATAATCATTTACTTAATGTTGAAGCAGGTACTGTCAGTGGCTGTCGAAGAATGCATATATGCAATTTAATGCAGGCTAACATTGAATATTATTACCTAATTACACCAGCAACGGGCATTGATGATCGGTTGTGGGGACGCATAGTACTGCAACAACGATAATTTAGCGCGACAGTAATAGACCAGTACAGTCGATGGAATCGGTAGATCTGGCGGTATCAAAAGATTGTGTGGCATCAAATATTTACTTGCCAAAAGGCAGGTGATGCCCGAAAAAACAAACCCGCAGCAAGCTGCGGGTTTGTTTAGTTATTAACAGTTCGAAAACTAGTTAACAGTGACTTGCTTAGCTTGAGGGCCCTTAGGGCCATCTTCTACTTCGTAATTGACACTCTGTCCTTCCGCCAGTGTACGAAAACCATCTGCATTGATCGCAGAAAAATGTACGAATACATCTGCGCTACCATCAGAAGGTGCAATAAAACCAAAACCCTTAGATTCGTTAAACCATTTAACAGTACCAGTTGCCATAAAAAAAATACCTTTCATAGAAATTATTAAACATTTACTCGATTGCATAACAAACAAGGCAACTGACAGTACAACCTCTATTTAAGATAAACCTGACAAGACCTGCATGACATGCATCCACCAAGAACTATAGCACAAAAATAGTATATGTCTCATTTTTTTCCGGAAATCTGCCTGGATTTAAAAAAAATTTCATATCATGCCGGCCACGGAATCAACGAACAACTGGGTTTAACGCCCAGTTGCATAAGCAAATAATAATATAGCAATTCACAGGCACTACAGTAGCTGTTCACCTGCTAATAATTTGACACTCGCGCTGATTCATTACACCCGTGGTGAAAATCGCCGTCGACTGCGGGCGCCAAATCGTACAGGACTATACCTGAATACTACAGCTAAAGAATGCATAAAAATCTGGCGAGCCATTCAGCTCAGCGACAGATTGACGCGTCAGCGCTACTATGAAATCCAACTGCTCTACCCGCGACCTCAGGATTTTGCTGTCGGCGAGTTATTCGGGGCACTGTGTATTTGCAGTCAAGCTTGAAATTGAAAACGCATATCGGTGCCTGTTCGGCAGGCAAAGGATTGTTGCCAATAACAACACACTGCAACAATGGCTTTGATGTATATTGGTGTAAAATTGTGCTGGCGCAAACGCATACACCAGAATATTGGATCACAACAACGGGCCTGAAATTAACATGCTGGTAATCACCAATAATATCACTCTCGCGGATGACGAAATTGAAATCAATGCCATCCGTGCACAGGGGGCCGGCGGTCAAAATGTCAACAAGGTTTCATCGGCCGTCCACTTACGTTTCGATATCAGGGCCTCGAGCCTGCCGGAGTTCTATAAGCAGCGCCTGTTGACCCTGCGTGATCATCGCATAAGCAAGGATGGCGTGATCGTGATCAAGGCCCAGCAATATCGCAACCAGGAAAAAAACAGACAGGACGCCATTGAAAGACTGCAGACACTGATCAGGACAGCCGGCGTGGTCGCAAAGAAACGCAAGCCGACCAAACCCAGCCGCAGCTCAAGAATGAAGCGCCTGGAAAACAAGACCCGGCACGGGCGCAAAAAGGAAATGCGCAGGAAAGTAATAGACTAAGGATTTAAGCGACAAAACTGACCAGCAAGCCAATCAGTCCGCCAAACACGCCGCCCCAGACAACCAGCCAACCGAGGTGCTCTCTGATCATGGTCTGGATAATGTCCTTTACCATATTGGGCGTGAGTTCCTGCAGGCGGTTATCCAGCATTTGTTCAATATGTGCAAGTATATCGTCGCTCAGGGCCGGGGTATTGAAACTGGAGGCCAGCGCGTGCTGAAATGTTTGCGTGCCCGCCATTTCCTTCAGCGAAGCACGTATTTTATTTGCAAACGGTTCACGCAAGGGCTCCAGCGCATCTGTACCGCCGAACATACCGAGCATTCCGCCGAATGATGACTCCATGATTGCATCGATCAGGCGCTGAAAGACCTGATCATAGTCAACATTATCCAGCAACGGCTCCAGATCCACGAGTTTACTGGCCGAATCCTCTTCTGCCTCGATCAGTTGGGACAGGTTCTCGCGGGTAAAGAACTGCTCCATCATCATGGTCTTGATAGCAGACTTGAATTCCTCGAAATGGCTCGGGATAACACCCGAACCGTACAACAACGGCACACGCTCAAACAGCATATACACTGCCAGCCAGTTGGTCACCGCCCCCGACAATGCAAACACCCCCATATTAAAGAGTTGCGCATGATATACCGGAACAAAATAACTTACAGTGAGCAGGGCCGCAGCGACAACATTGGTCAACAGGCTCTTGTTTATCGTGAAGGAAGGCGTATCAGCCATCATTTAATCCCGAGACTTTCTGGCAAAATAATCTGACCATTATGCCCATGTAGTGAATTGTTTTATTCGATCGCCTGGCTACGCAGATAATCATCATAGCTACCACTGAAATTAACCACACCATCGGCCTTCATTTCAATAATGCGCGTTGCCAGTGACGATACGAATTCGCGATCGTGGCTGACGAATATAAGCGTACCAGGGTAATTTTCCAGCGCCAGGTTCAGGGATTCGATCGATTCCATATCCAGATGATTGGTCGGCTCATCCATGACCAGGATATTCGGCTTTTGCAACATCAGTTTACCGAACAACATACGTCCCTGCTCGCCACCGGAAATAATATTCACGGGTTTGTTTATTTCATCTTGCGAGAACAGCAAACGCCCCAGTGTCCCCCTAATGACCTGCTCATCATCCTCATCCTTGCCCCACTGCGACATCCAGTCATACAGTTTCATGTCACTGTCAAAGTCTTCGGCATGATCCTGGGCATAATAGCCGACACTGGCATTTTCCGACCATTTAACCGTGCCGCTTTTTGCCGTGAGTTCGCCTATCAGTGTTCGTAACAACGTGCTCTTGCCAATACCGTTCGGGCCGATAACGGCAATACGCTCACCGACCTCGACCATCATATTGATATCACTGAATAGCAACGCGTCGTCATATCCATTGCCGAGGTCCTCGACTTCAAGGGCCAGGCGAAACAGCTTTTTGTCCTGTTCGAAGCGAATGTAGGGATTCTGACGGCTGGATGGCTTGACATCTTCAAGCTGGATTTTTTCGATCTGCTTCGCGCGTGAGGTCGCCTGGCGCGCCTTGGAGGCATTGGCGGAGAAGCGGCTGACAAAACTCTGCAATTCGGCAATCTGCGCCTTCTTCCTGGCGTTATCCGCCAACAGGCGTTCACGTACCTGCGTTGATGCGGTCATATACTCGTCATAGTTACCCGGATACATGCGCAACTCACCATAGTCCAGGTCAGCCATATGCGTGCACACGCTGTTCAGAAAATGGCGATCATGTGAAATGATAATCATCGTACTGTTACGCTGATTCAGAATATTTTCCAGCCAGCGAATAGTGTTGATATCGAGGTTATTGGTTGGCTCGTCCAGCAACATGATATCCGGATCGGCAAACAATGCCTGTGCCAGGAGTACGCGTAACTTCCAACCGGGAGCCACCGCGCTCATCGGGCCGTTATGCTGCTCGAGTGGAATATCCAATCCCAGTAATAACTCACCGGCGCGAGATTCGGCGGTATAACCATCCAGCTCGGCAAAGGCCACTTCCAGCTCGGCCACCTTCATGCCATCTTCTTCACTCATTTCTGCAAGTGCGTAGATGCGATCACGCTCGGCCTTGATCTCCCATAACTCGGTATGCCCCATAATAACGGTATCCAGTACCGTGAAGTCCTCGTATGCAAACTGATCCTGCCTGAGCTTGCCAACCCGCTCGTTCGGGTCAACGCTGACAGTGCCCGAGGTCGGCTCCAGATCGTCACCGAGGATCTTCATGAACGTTGATTTACCGCATCCATTGGCGCCGATCAGGCCATAACGATTACCGTCACCGAACTTGACCGAGATGTTTTCAAACAGGGGTCTGGCCCCGAACTGCATAGTGATATTGGCTGTTGAAATCAAAATAATACCCTGAATTGTGTTAACACCTGCCACCTTGCCGCTAAACATAGGCGTGTATCGCGATACGGATGAGTTTGTCAGCGCTGGTATACGCTCATGCTGACGAAAGGCAAGCAAGATGGTGGCTGAATCAGGGCGCGATTCTATCAGAATCTGAACCAAGAAACAGCTATAGCTATAGCATCCGTCGACCTGATTAACGAGAGGTTCAGGCACATGCCGCCGAATTGCCGCTTAACTTTTTGTAATAAAAGGGTTTTTTAGTGGGGGCAATAGCGCCGGGCACGCACAGCAGTATTAATTATGCTGGCAAGGAATAAGCGCCACGACTGGCATCATGGTTTCCAACCCTTATTTTTCAATAGATGATGCCTCAACCTGCTGTTTCACGGGTTTAACAAAACCGGGGTACAGCGGGCAGTAAAGCTGCTCACCGGCATCGGTTTCTATGCGTTGATAAATGGACTCCAGGGCCAGATCGGCGGTCGGATGTACATTCTCTTCACCAACATGCTCCATCAGATTGGTGCGGCGCATGATCTGCAGGATCTGGCGTTTCAGGCCACTGAATACCAGCGTGACATTGTTTTCCTGCAGGCGTGCGACCAGATGGTGCAGGACCTCCTCTCCGGATGCGTCCAGTTGATTGATACCATCACCGACAACGAGTATAAATTTGGCATCGCGATTTTCGGCTACTGCCTCCAGTATTGCTTCCTCGAAGTGGGCGACATTGGCAAAATACAGAGAGCCGTCAAAACGCATCGCAACCACTTTCTCATCAACCGGCAAATCGGTATGGACACGGATATCACGCAGCGTGCCATCCTTATAGCGGCCGAGGAAGGCTATACGCGGCTTCATGGTGCGATACAGATACAGACCTATTGCCAGGCCCGCGCCAATTATGATGCCCTTGTCCAGATGAGGGGCAAAACCCAGGGTCGCGACAAAAGTGACGATGGATGCAATGCCATCGTTCCTGTTCGCCTGCCAGGCATGCTTGATCGCTTTTATATTGATCAGCCCGAACACGGCCATCATAATTACCGCCGCCAGCACTGCCTGTGGAAGATGGTACAACAGCGGTGTCAGAAATAGCAGCGTAATTACCACGACAATGGCGGTCACAACAGAAGAAAAACCCGTCTTTGCACCCGCATTAAGGTTTACAGCCGAACGTGAAAACGAACCACTGGCTGGATAGGCCTGGGTAAAACTGCCGGCAATATTACCAAGCCCCTGACCGATCAACTCCTGGTTCGGGTCGATGCGATCCTTGGTCCTTGCCGCCATGGCCTTGGCGATCGAGATCGCCTCCATAAAGCCGACCAGGGAAATCACGATAGCGGCAGGTAGCAGTTGCACTAGCAGGGCCATGCTGAATACCGGCGTCTGCAGCTCGGGCAGGCCTTGCGGGATGGCCCCGACCACCTTGCCATCCATCGCTTCAAAGCCGATCAGGAAACTGACCACGGTAGTCACTACCACCGCAACCAGGACGCCGGGCAACCTGGGCAGGTAGGCCTTCATCAACCACATCATTGCAAATGCCGCCACACCCATGATCAGCGTCGGCATATGGGTACTGGCCAGTTGTTCGAGCACACCCCAGATACGTACCGTCAGGAAATGATCACCAGGCCCGCCGGGCATGCTGACGCCGAAGATTTTGGACAGCTGTGACAACCCAATCACCAGGGCCGCCGCATTGGTAAAACCGACAATCACCGGGTGGGAAAGAAAATTGACGACGATGCCAAGGCGGAACACGCCGAGGAACAGCTGGAACAGACCGACCAGCAAAGCCAGAAACATCGCAAGTGGAATATACTGGGACGCAAGCTCAGGGTTGGACTGGGCCGTGCCGCCGACGATCGGGGCCAGCGCGGTTGCGGTCATCAGCGAGACCACGGCCACCGGTCCGGTGGCCAGTTGGCGCGAGGACCCCCACAGCGCCGCGATCATCACAGGTAGAAACGAGATATAGAGACCAAAGTAGGCAGGCAATCCAGCCAATTGCGCATAGGCCATGGATTGGGGAATCAGCACAAGCGCCACTGTAATGCCGGCAATAATATCGGCGCGCAGTACATCCGCTGATTTTAGTTCACCTACCCATCCCGTAAACGGGAGAAATTTACGCCAAACCTCCACCTGTCACTCCTGTTATCCATTGTCGTTACATTCGGCCACTATGGTTCAACAGTCAGGGCCACTCCCTTCACATGAACAGACGTCTAATCACAGCTATTTGATTTTATTAAGAAATATACTGCGCTCCAGGACAATATGGCGTATGCAGAAATATGCATAGCCCGGGGCCTTTCAGCACCACTCGATAAGCTAGGCATATTACCCGATTTACATGATTGCAGCAAAAACACCCAGCAAGACTTTTCATTTCAACACAAGTGCCTGCTTACACTTGCGACAGTAGTAGCGGACACCGTCACGCATAATTCGGTTATGCCGGCGCTGCGTCAACTGATAATGACTACAGGCACAGGCATAGCTGTGGTATTGCAGCCGCCGCAGCGGTACACCCTGTAGATCATACGTACATGTGCGCGTGGGCTCGGCACCCATGGCTTGCATCAGTGCCTGCCACTCCCTCCCGTGTGGGCGTATATTGTGCTGACCAAAGGCCTGGTCAATCGCATAATGCGCGACTTCATGCGGGACGGTCTGTTGCAGGTTGTCATGAAAATACTTGGCGAATATATATGGATTATAGCGAATCCATTGCTTTCCCTGGCGGACACAGTACATTCCGGCTGCACGTCCCTTCAGATCGAAGGTTACGGGTATCGCATCAATATCGCATTGCAGAATATCCGCTGCCAGCAGCACGTAATGGTCTGTCCTGGCCATGACCATGCGTTGTTGCTGTGCATCAATCGGCGTGACTAATTCACTCATGTATCAGGTCTACAATCCGGGTGGGAGCCGGTGTGTTTCCAGGAACAGGGAGCTGACCGTTTTACCCAACATGCTGATATTACCTCTGTAGCGACAACTGCCATCACTGGTAAATTCAAAATCATAGGAACGCCATATGTGCATATGCCCGTCGGTATTGCGCTGCAAACGGATTTTTTGCAGGACCACTGTGTCATCCAGAAATGCGACATGATCCTGGTCACATGCACGGCGGCCCGCCTGTCGTGCGAGCTCCTTGACCCGTATGCCATCCAGCCAGTACCAGATGACCGCGATAAAGACAATAATAACCACCAGTTCGTATGCTTGCATAGTTGATATAGTACTGAAACTATCGTGATACGTTCCAGTCATTATATTGAGCATCTCACGAGCACAAGCATTCTGTGCACGCCGTTTCCGATAAAGGCCATCATATACACACGCGACATCCGGGAAAAGCTCAACTTTTCAATTATTTGTCCGCTATACTGATATAGATTACAACCGCAGGAATACAATTATGTCCGGCACCATGCTAACGACAATAATCATCGTGTTGTCAGAAATTCTCCTGGTGTTGCTGATTCTGGGGATTTATCTATACCGGCGATCAAGCAAACGTAAGGCCATCGAAGCCAGGAAAAAACCGGCGCAAGCCGAGGTCGCCGAAAAAACGGCCGCCGGGCCGTCCGCGCTCGACTATTTAGAAGAGGAAATCCGCCGCACGTCCGCCAGACTGGAGGAGATTGAAGGCTCCGAGGAAGCAGCGACACAGACCAGTCTGACAACCCGCCTCAACCTACTGGGCGCCGAAAGACAGTTACTTGAAGCCCTGTCCGCAGATGATGAAAATACAGACTACTGGGGCAGCGTCAACCGCTGCTATGAAAGCGACGAAGAAGGCGAATATAAAGAAGACTATACCGATAAAAAGAATGCCATTTACCTTGCACGGATAAAAAACCTGGAAAACTTCAAGACGATGTTCATGAATTCCCAGGAACAGCTGAAAGACTCATTTGATACCATCAACAAACTGAAAGAAGCACTGGGAAACCTGTCTTCCGATGAGGCCGCACAACTGGAAGAAATGGTCGACAAGTTGAGCATTGACAATATCAATTCGAACAAACAGCTGAATGAAGCCAATCAACAATTGCAATCCGTTATGGAGGAACTGGAGGGTCTGCGCAGTGCAGATAGCGAACCGGCACAGACTGAAGAGGTGGCAGCGACTGATCAATCATCGCCGCTTGACTATATAGAGACTGAAATCCAGCGCACCTCCACCAGACTGGATGAAATAGACGGCGCACAGGATCCGCAAGCACAGGCCAGTCTGACAGCTCGACTCAATCTACTCGGCGCCGAGAAACAACTGCTTGAATCCTTGCCCACAACAAATGATGACAAGGACTTGTGGCCCATCATCAACAAATACTACAGCACCGGAACAGATGCAACAGATGTCACTGTCGCAGAGCAAGTTACTGATTCACGAGATGCCGTTTACCTGGCGAGGATAAAAAACCTGGAAAACTTCAAATCGATGTTCATCGATTCACAGGATCAGTTACAAACCTCTTTTGAGACCATTAGCAACCTGAAAGATGCTATCGGGAATATGTCATCATCAGACGAAGCTGCACAACTGGAAGACATGGTCGACAAATTAAGCGTCGATAATTTCAATCTGAACAAGCAACTAAATGGTGCCACTCTGCAATTGCAGAACATGGTCGGAGAAATGGACACATTACGCACCAAGTTGAACGAAACAGATCCGTCACTCGAACAACTCAGCACCGACATGATCGAGGAGATGAGCGTCGAAAACATGGAACTGACCAAACAGCTCAATGATGCCCGGCAACAACTGCAAACCATGCTCGGCGCCAAACCCCAGGCAGGGGATACCGGTACCCTGGAGCAGCAAATACAGACATTGAAAGAAGAAAACGAATTTCTCACTTCACAGGTAGAAAACCTGCTGGCACAGGAAGCGGAAAACAGCGAGCTGTTGAAAGCACAAATGCTACAGCCCGGAGTTGCAGCAAAGGAGAATGAAACAGGAGCAAGCACAGGCGAGTCCACCGCGCCGGAAATCGACGAACTGACAACAAAACTGCAAACTCTGCAGAAGGAAAATGAATCACTGCAATCCCGGATTACGCAACTATCCAAACAGGATGTGGAAGGCAGCAATCAACTGCGGGAACAAATCGACTCGCTCAAGACCGCCCTGATGGAAAAAGAAAAGGAACTCGAAGTGCTCTCTCAATCGAGCACGGCTCCAGGTAATGATGACCAGGAGCTAAGCAACAAAATGCAGACCATAGAAGAGGAAAACAAATTCCTTTGCGAACAGATACAGTTGCTGCTGCAACAGGAACTGGAAAGCAGCAACCTGATGAAAGCACAAATGGAGAACCTGAAATCTGCATTGGAAGAAAAAGAACAGGAATGTAATACACTCAAGGAGACGTAATCAGCTCGAGTGCCGCAGGAACATAAATTGTATAAATTTAAACGCAATCTGGCAGAATGACAGACCAGTATCAATATTATTTGACAGTCAACATGTCGAAAAACCAACAAAGCGGACATTCACAGCAATGGGGCTGTCAGACCGATAACGACCCATTGCAGATGGCGATATGTCATTGCGAGCGAAGCGAAGCAATCTCTAAAGCGGAGGGTACGATCAGCATCAATGATCTGGATATGATGGCTGAGAGATCGCCACGTCGCGAAAAGCGCGACCACTTATCGATGGTTCAAAGGAATGGCCTATTATCCTCGCGATGACAGACCACTTTTGACCCGCTTTCTGCCTTAATTCTAAAGGACTGACATAGGGTATACGAGACCTTCATGAGCAGACAATATTGTCTGGTCAAGTATAAATCTATTTTGCAATATGTCAGGTTGGGTTTGAGCAACTACACATAAATCACACCCATCCATATCGTGTTACGCACCACCTAGAAATGATAGGTCAGATTAACACCGCCCCAATAATGTTCGCGCCTGCTGGACTGCTTAAACTCCGCTGATTTCGCATTCAATGAAAACGTCATCAGCGCCTTCCCGAGTGCAAGGGTCACACCGACTGCCCCTTCGTGTAACAGTCTTTCAATCTGGTCCGGTGAAAATGTCAGGTCACTGTGTCTGAACTGACCCTGTAGCAATGCATCGTATGCGACCAGGCGGGCGCGATACGCGGCCCATACATACCACTCGTTATCGGATAGCGACGGTAAAAAGCTGCCGCGATTAACCGGATCAAACGGAATACTCCAGAATGAACTGTTGAGCTTGCCCAGCCTTGCGGACACACCCAGGCTCGTATTGGTCTGATATCCCAGCGACAGAGCCCAGGTCGCGGCGAGATCCCACAAACCCGTCGACTCGGCAAGCAGGCGTGAATTGGAAAAGCGCAGACGCATCGTCAGTTCACCACCATCAGAAATCTGGTGATCCCAGCCCTGTGGATCGACCGGCTCATTGCTGTCTGCCAATGAACGATACCAGCCATGTAATTTAAATTGAGTTTCCCTGGCAACCCGGGCACCCAACACGCCCACCAGTGCCTCGGCTGCAACGGCGCTTGTTTTACTGGCACGCACGCGCTTGTTACCAAGATATAGCAGCGAGGCGTAAGGCCTGTCATCGGCAATTGGATCGGGATTGGACAGATCATCTGGCGTGAAATTCACCGAGCCGATAATAAAACTGGTTACGACACTGTCATCAGCACCGCCCATACCCATCCATCTGCCAACACGCCCCGCCATGCCATCAAGTGGATAGATGCCATCCTGTTTGTCCCAGAAAAACTCGAAGGCCAACCCCATGGTATAATCTCTGTCTTCATTCACATACGGAAAAAACAGGTCCTGATCAAAATAGATACCGATTCCACGATCACGCTGTGGTCCGGCCTGCAAACTTGCAGCAGGCAGAAAAAGCCCTACAAGCAATAAAGCAGACCAAGCCTGGGTATATGACTTTTTTATTGAAATGTTGAAATACATCGATATTCCCTGCCATACAGTCCGCTACCATGATAACCGTTTCAGCAAACGATTGCTTGCCTTCATAGGCATGTGGCCTGTCATTAATGCAAATGAATAAGGTATTATTACTGGACAGTTATTAACAAGGCATACCCATGAAAGAGGCCGATGTAATCATAATTGGCGCCAGTGCAGCCGGCCTGATGTGTGCGATTGAAGCAGGCAAGCGCGGGCGCAAGGTGGTCGTCCTCGACCACGCCAACAAAGCCGGAAAGAAAATCCTGATGTCCGGCGGTGGACGTTGCAATTTCACCAATTACGATGTCAGTGCGGAAAATTATATCTCCCATAATCCCCATTTTTGCAAATCCGCCCTGAGTCGGTTTACACAATGGGACTTCCTCGCCATGGTGCAACGTCACCAGATTGCATACCATGAACGTGAGCACGGCCAGTTGTTTTGTGACAATAGCGCAAAAGACATTGTTAACATGTTGCTCAGTGAATGCGGGCTGGCCGGCGTCAGCATCCATCTTGACACGCATATAGATAAAATAGAAAAAATATCCAAGCATCGCTTTCGTGTAAACAGCAGTTATAGTGATTATCAATGCCGTTCACTGGTCATCGCTACGGGCGGCCTGTCGATTCCGACCATGGGTGCCAGCCCGTTTGGCTACAAGGTAGCGGAACAATTCGGTATCAAGGTCTGGCCTGTATGTGCCGGCCTGGTCCCGTTTACATTACACGACAGGGACAAACAACGCTTTGCATCGCTGTCCGGCATTGCCGTGGATGCCACTGTCAGTTGCAATGGACAGACGTTCCGTGAAAATATCCTGTTCACGCACCGAGGCCTCAGTGGCCCGGCGATCCTGCAAATTTCGTCATACTGGCAAGCGGGCAACGAGATCCTTATCGACCTGTTACCCGACCTGGATCTTGAGGGTGAGCTGAAACAGGCCCAGCTACAACAGCCCAATAGCAAGCTGCGCACCTGTCTGACACAACACCTACCTAAGCGACTGATATTACGCCTGCTCGATCCAGACCTTGCGGACATGCCACTGCAGCGGATCTCCCATCAGCAATTCCAACATATTGCCCGCCAATTCCATGACTGGAGCATCAAACCAAACGGCACCGAAGGTTACCGCACTGCCGAAGTGACCCTGGGCGGTGTCGACTGCGACGCGCTATCGTCAAAAACCATGGAATGCCTGCAGGTTCCAGGACTGTACTTTATCGGCGAAGTGCTTGATGTTACTGGCTGGCTGGGGGGCTACAACTTCCAATGGGCCTGGTCGTCGGCCTGGTGCGCAGGGCAATATGTCTAATAATGAAAAAAATGCTAATATAGCCTCCCTCGGCATTGTCCGTCTGCATTATCTGAAATTTAATTACTGGAATTGTGTAAATGAGATTGTTTTTTCGTCTATTCTTCAAAACCGTCCGTGCCATCCTTGGCCCGATAATGTTGTTCGGGGACTGGATTACTACTCCAAAAGGCATGCAACGGCCTGCAGAGCAGCAGAGCCTTGTGGACAGTGAAACAAAAGACCTTATTATTTATGAATTCAGGACCTGTCCATTTTGCATAAAGACCCGCCGCGCGATCAAACGCCTGTCGCTGAATATCGAACGCCGCGATACGCAACATAATCCCGACCACCGCCAGCAATTACTGGAAGGCGGCGGCCAGATCAAGGTGCCTTGCCTGCGGATCGTCGACGCACAGGGTGCAGACACATGGATGTATGAATCCGATGATATTATCCAATACCTGCAGGAACGCTTTGCCTGACCGTTCAGGCATTGTCGCCTGAAGTGGGCGCCCGATCATATGACACGCTGATTATTGGCCAGGGCCTTGCAGGCAGCCTGCTCGCCTGGCAGTTGATCAAACTGGGGCAGCGAGTCATGGTCATTAATCGCGCGGACCCGTACTGCGCCTCGCGTATGGCCGCAGGGCTCATCAATCCGGTTACCGGAAAACGTCTGGTCCTGCCGGCACTGATTGACAGGTTCCTGCCGCAGGCGCTGTCCCTGTACCGGGAACTCGAAGCAAATTTTTCTGAACGCTTTTATCATCCAATACCAATGACCCGCTTGTTCAGATCTGCAGACGAAATCAGTGCCTGGGAAAAACGTATCAAAGACCCGAATTACCAACCTTACCTGAAAACGGACACCACAGTGGACTTGCCCGCGGGCATTCATGCGCCACTCGGTGGTTTCCAGCAACTACAGACAGGCTACCTCGATACGCTTGCACTGCTGAACAAACTCGATGACTATTTCATCCAACATGATGCATGCCTGCGCAGGACAGTGGACTATAGGGACATCCGCATTGAAAGCGACGCCGTGTATGTGCAGGAACTGTCCGCACAAAGGCTGATTTTTTGCGAGGGCTATCGCGCCATCAACAATCCGTGGTTTGAGTGGCTGCCGTTCAAGCCTGCCAAGGGGGAAATCCTTACTGTCACTATCGCACGGCCTGAAATCAAAGAGATTATAAATGCAGGCAGATGGCTGCTGCCTGTTGGCAATGGCCTGTACCGCTTCGGCGCCACCTATGAATGGCAGGCATTGGACGAACATGCGACCGACACGGCCAGGCAGTCATTGTTGCAGTCACTGCATGAATTGCTCGACGCAAATAACGATGCAGAAGTTATCCGTCATCAGGCCGGCGTGCGTCCCTGCACAAAGGATACAATGCCATTTATCGGCCTGCATCCACAGCTACCACGTCTGGGTATTTTTAATGGCTTTGGCTCGAAGGGATCATTAATGATCCCGTATTACGCCAAACTATTTGGTGCTCACTTGCAAGACAGCAAGGCTGAATTTAGCGAGGCCGATATCAGGCGTTACCAGACTGATGACAACTAAAACGACACTAACGACACGTGCACATGAGCTGGTCAGGGAACATCTGTCCAGCGGCGATATTGCAATCGACGCCACGGTCGGCAATGGCCACGACACGTTGTTCCTGGCCCAGGCCGTCGGCCCCGAGGGTAAGGTCTATGGTTTCGATATCCAGCAGCATGCATTGGATAGCTGCTATCGCCGCCTGCTAGAACACAAGGCCGACAAACAGGTGTCGCTCTACCACGCCGGGCATGAGACCCTGCCGATCGTGATTCCCGCAACGCTGCACGATGGCAGGATAAAGGCCGTAATGTTCAATCTCGGTTATCTACCTGGTGGTGACAAACAGCGCACCACACAAATCAGCACAACGTTAAGCGCACTGGATTCAGCACTACGCATGCTGAGCAAGAACGGTATTATCACGGTCCTCGCCTATACCGGCCACCCGGGCGGCAAACAAGAGGCCGAATCGGTCGCGGCATGGGCAGCAACGCTTGATCCTCATATCTTCAATATCAGGGTTGAAAAAAACTCACACAGTCAACGACCATCACCGGAACTGATCGCTATCAACAAACTGCCACCATAGTTTAGATGCAGCAAATCCAGGTCAGAGGGTAATAGAGTCCGACATTGATAACGGAGGTAGCGAAGCAATCTTTGTGTATTGGAGTGAAAAAGACTGAGATTACTGCGCCAACACTCACTATGCCTGAAGTCTTTACCTTTACTGATCAAGCAAACCTTATTGTTATCTGGCACGGATTTCCATGGCGCATAGATTTCGTACTAGGTGACATATGAATAAATAACCATAGCCACGACATAAAGAAATGGAGATAGCAGAGCAATTCCAAGAATTGAAACAAGCGCTATATATTGCCTGATCTGTGCCGGCGATAATTCCCCTGATGCTTTACCTACAAGGGTTTTCAATGTGTAATTGTACCTATTTTCCCACACCTCCCAATACAATATATATGCGACAAATAGCACGGGTATGTAAATGGATGGCGGCCTGGATAGTATTTCGTAATGGAACAGGAAAAAAGAAATACTGAAAAGAACGGATACGATTTCACCTGATACGTAATACACAGCCTTCCTGTGATTCATGTAAATCGTACCGATACCCGCCAGAATAATAAATGCACAGTATATATAAGCCCAGATTGGCATATTAGCTCCAGCGCTTCAATTGTAACGGTTAACCGGCATATCGTCTGTTCGGCAACCTGGATTGAATTTTCATCACTCGGCTCGTAAATTCCAGTCGATTGTCAGCGGTACTAAATACTCCAGCGGCGTATCACGTGCAATTGAACGCGAGTAGCTCGCCGAATAACCCTTCTCTATCATACCCGCTACGACTGATTCCTTGATCAGTTTTGTAGTTTCCGTCACTATGACGGCATCACCGTCCTGCGTGGCCTGCTCATGAGTAGCCAACAACTCCCTGAACGAATCAGCATCAATGGGACGGCTGTTCTCATTTTGCAGGACAAACGGCACGATAACTAGCACTAAAATACCCGGCACGAATGGCACAAGTTGTGAGGCCATAGACTTTCTCAGATTCAGGTACAGGAAAACAATTACAAGTAACAGACAGACAGTGCCGAGAAAATAATTTGTTATCTCCATCTGGTGCGTGACCCAGGACAACGCAAGCAACCCCCCGACAGACAAGGCCTGAAGTACCAGCCAGAATTGTTGTTTACCTCTGCATGGCACAAATGGCAGCGAGCAAAGCAACAACAGGAATGGTACCGGCGTACCCACAATTAAACCCCAGCTCAGAAGTGGCATGTGGCTGCTGCTTACATACCAAATCAGCGTAAGCAGAAATACAAATACGATCAGGAGGACATTCAGAGTTAACAGCAATGCTCGCGTGAGTGCTTTCCAAGCAGCAGCTTATGTCGAGAATGGTCGAGATACGGGCTTGTCGTCGGCTGCAGTTGTGCGTCAGCCCGGCAAGCGGCTAAGCGCTCGCTGTATATAATGTTTGTTTGATGATGCATAATTCTCCATTGCGCTACTGTTTTGCTCTATCCCTATTGATTTTCACAGATATCTTGTCACTTACATAAATACTTGTCGAAGCATCCTATTGCATGGCATCAAGCGCTTCACTGGCCTGCAGCCATTGTTCTTCGACATCCTCCAATGCCTGCTCCAGATATGATTGCCTTTGCAATATTTCTTTTAGCCTATCTTTATTCTGCTCTTCATAAATATCGCTTTCGGCCAACAGCGCGTGTACCTGCAGTTTTTCGTCGTTAAAGGTTTGCAACTGTTTTTCCAGTTTGCGGATTTTATTCTGCAGTGGGCGCAATTGCTCGCGCCTCGCCGCAGCATGTTGACGTTGCTGTTTTTTAGTTGCCACCGAGGTCTGCGCGGGTGCGGATGCATCCAGGTCTTTTCGTATTTGTTCCTTGACCCAGCGGCGGTAATCATCGAGATCGCCATCGAATGGCCCAACCGCAGCGTCTGCAACCAACAATAGTGTATCGGCAACGCTACGCAACAAGTGGCGGTCATGCGAGACTACGATCAATGCACCCTCAAATTCCTGCAACGCCGTGGTCAGGGCCAGACGCATTTCCAGATCGAGATGGTTGGTCGGTTCGTCCAGCAACAACAGATTCGGGCGCTGATAGACAATCATTGCCAGTACCAGGCGCGCCTTTTCGCCTCCGGAAAAGGGGGCTACGGGTGACGTGGCCATATCGCCCTGAAATGCAAACCCGCCGAGAAAATTACGTAGCTGCTGTTCGGTTGCCTGTGGATCGATACGTTGCAGGTGCAATAACGGACTGGCCTCGCCATCGAGTTGCTCCAGCTGGTGCTGGGCAAAATACCCGACATTAATTCCCTTGGCAGGGATACACTTGCCATCGACTGGCTGCATTGCTCCGGCTAGCAACTTGATCAACGTCGACTTGCCTGCACCATTGTGCCCAAGCAGGCCGATACGATCGCCCTCCACAATATTCAGATTGATGTCATTCAGTATCACACTGTCATTGTATGCGGCAGCGGCATGCTGCAGGCGCAGTATCGGATTCGGCAGTTGATCGGGGCGATCGAAATGAAATTCAAACGGTGAATCGACATGCGCCTGGCTGATCAGGGTCATTCTTTCCAACGCCTTGAGACGGCTCTGCGCCTGACGCGCCTTGGTCGCCTTGGCGCGGAAACGCTCGACAAAGCCCTGCATATGTTTGATCTCGCGCTGTTGCTTCAGGTACTGCGCCTGTTGATGCGCGAGCTGTTCGGCCCGTTGCGCCTCGAAGTCCGAGTAACTGCCGGTATAGAGGGTCAGCGAGCGGTTTTCGACATGGGCGATGTGGGTCACGACCCGATCAAGGAAGTCGCGATCATGGGAGATCAGTAGCAACATACCCGGGTACTGACGCAGCCAGTCCTCCAACCAGATCACCGTTTCCAGATCGAGGTGGTTGGTTGGCTCATCCAACAGCAACAGGTCTGATCGACACATCAGGGCCTGGGCGAGGTTCAGACGCATACGCCAGCCACCGGAAAAACTGCTGACCGGCAGCTGTTCCTGCGCCGCGCTGAAGCCAAGCCCATGTAACAGGCGCGCCGCACGACTATCGGCGCTATATCCGTCGATGGTCTCCAGATCTGACAGCAGATGTGCCAGTTGCTGACCATCACCATGCTGCTGCGCCTGCTCTATGCTTTTTTCCAATTCACGTAGTGCGGTGTCACCATCCTTGACATACTCGAGCGCAGGCATGTCGACTGCCGGCGTCTCCTGGGCGACATGTGCGATAACCGTACCCGCTGTTAGCGAGAAATCGCCACTATCGGCCTGTAGCTCACTGCGGATCAATGCAAACAGGCTGGACTTGCCTACGCCATTGGCGCCGGTTATGCCAATCCGTTGCCCCGCATGGAAAATAACCGTCACATCATGTAACAGCTCACGAATTCCACGACGCAGGGAAAGGTTTTTAAAGCTCAACATGGAAATATTTACATTGCGACCTGTCTGGGAATATACATCTCGCCACGGTATGCGCTAAAATATTTATCAATATCGGGATGATGTATTTCCGACATATTGACAGAAGCAGCCAGATGACGCTCGGCAACATAGGTGGTATGGGTAGCATTATCCACCAGCACATGATACCAGGGCCTGTCTTTCGGCGGACGTGAACGGGCAACCTGCTGGTACCATTCCTCCGACAGGGAAAAAACAGGATCGACTTCAAATATGACACCGCGGTAATCAAACCGGGTGTGCTCGACTATTTGGCCGATATGAAATTTTGCCTGCTGAATCATCTGCTCATCGCCCTGCTGTAAACACTAACCTGATTGTCTCATATATGAAGAAAATCGAACAACTGAAGTTTAACAACACCTATGCCGGTCTGCCGGATGGCTTTTTCAGTCATGTCAGGCCGACACCACTCGGCGGTGCCCACCTGATCAGTGTCAACCCGGCCGTGGCCGAACTGCTGGAGCTGGACATATCGGATCTGCATCAAAGCGACCGTCTCGCTATGCTGTGCGGACAGACTGTGCTCGATGACATGCAGCCGATCGCGCAATGCTATGCCGGACATCAATTCGGCTCCTTTGTCCCGCGTCTCGGTGACGGGCGCGCAATCATGCTGGGGGAAATACAGACCAGTCAGTATGGCAAATGGGACCTGCAGATAAAAGGTAGCGGCCTGACACCCTATTCACGTGACGGCGATGGCCGCGCCGTACTGCGCTCGACGATTCGCGAATACCTGTGCAGTGAGGCCATGCATGGACTCGGTATACCGACCACTCGCGCCCTATGCATGATCGGCAGTGACGAGGAAGTCTACCGCGAACAGATAGAAAAAGGCGCGATGTTATTACGCACAGCACCGTCTCATGTACGCTTCGGTACCTTTGAATATTTTTATTACAGCAACCGCCATGAAGAAATCGGCCTGTTGATGGATTATGTCATCCGCCATCACTACCCCGAACTGCAGGATGCAGAGAATCCCGCCCTGGAGCTTCTGCGCGTGATCATCGACCGTACCGCCAGCATGATCGCACAGTGGCAGGCCGTCGGCTTTGCCCATGGCGTCATGAACACCGACAACATGTCCGTACTCGGCCTGACCATGGATTATGGCCCTTTCGGTTTCCTCGATGCCTACGACCCCGGCTTTATCTGCAACCATTCCGACTATCACGGGCGTTATGCCTTTGACCAGCAACCGAATATCGGCCTGTTTAACCTGAGTTGTCTGGCCCAGGCGCTACTGCCAGCCTTCGGCACAGATGTGGATACCGCCGTCAATGCAGCCAAACAGGCCCTGGAAGAATATCAGTCAAAATATACACACTATTATGCCCGCCTTATGCGTGCCAAACTCGGCCTGCAAAGCCGGCATGATGATGACCAGGCAATCCTGCAGGCATTACTGGACCTGATGGCGGAAGACGGCGTGGACTATACGATCCTGTTCCGCAGGCTATGCGATTTTTCGACACAGGACTCCTCTGGCAATCATCCGCTACGCGACCTGTTTATCCACCGGGACAGGTTTGATCAATGGGCACAGCGATATGCACAGAGACTATCCATTGAAGAGAACAGTGATTCACAACGTCGGACCGTCATGAGCCGCGTCAATCCGGTTTTTATTTTACGCAATTATATGGCAGAGACGGCCATCCGCCAGGCACAGCTTGAACAGGATTATAGTGAAATCGACCGCATGCTGAATTTATTGCAGGATCCGTTTACCGAACAAGCCGATTATGCACATTATGCCGGCTTTCCACCCGATTGGTCACAACAGATCTCGGTCAGTTGTTCGTCCTGATGTCGTCAGCCCCAGGCACCGGGATGCGAAAAGGCGCTGAAAACTAAATACCCGGTATGCCGATAGGACCCGGCATGTCAGGAATAACGGTACAGGCTGCTACCAGACAAGCGCTTAACACCACGCCGATTGTTCTAACGAAATTTTTCATAACTACACTCCCCTGAGTTTACTACTTGACATCGACACATCTGACAACTGCTCAAATGTTTCAACATTCCACAATAACGACTGAGGTTCGCCTGGATAAAATAGCTATGCTCAGTCGCCAACAACCAATTCCTGGCGATTTGTTAAACGATCAATCATGGACATAGACAATCATCCGGTATCTGCCCTGCCATAACATTAACGACCTGTGACAGGTTGATATTAAATATCTGGATGATACAGGGATCATCATAGCGGGCAACTCAATACAAATAGTTCAATCGGTCTATTAATGACAACCTGTCCTTGCCCCCATTGATAAATCCCGGATAACGTGCTCTCCGCTGTCTTGTCAGCATAGTCGTCAGTATACATAGAGATAATTGCGTGAAACTGCGATGATTCAGCTTAATGCTATTTATTCAGTTATTTTCCTAAGTAATTGATGTTATTAGATGTCATTGATTATCCACATTCGCTGTGGATAACATTGTGGATATACTGGTAAAAATAGCCTGGAAGCCGCATTCTTACAGAACCTGGCTTAGATTGCCTAATTATTACTCAAATGTAATAATCATTTATAATCAATATGTTATATATCCTTACGATTTTATATAATATTTACCGAACATGAATCAGGCCAGTATCGTCGATATTATTTTGTTGTGCATAAATATAACGAGATAGCCCGGAAAACAGACCAT
Organism: uncultured Gammaproteobacteria bacterium; assembly: GCA_947258655.1. Taxonomy (GTDB): domain Bacteria; phylum Pseudomonadota; class Gammaproteobacteria; order JAADHQ01; family JAADHQ01; genus JAADHQ01. The sequence continues at coordinate 26,672 of CAMYJD010000028.1, forward strand.
ATTGGCTCATCGGGACATGCCAGGAATTATATTTTAGTTAGATCACAAGGATTGACCCGCCCCTGTTGGCGTGATTTTTATTGGTGACAGTGGAAAATGCGCCAGTGCCGAAGATAAACAGGCTTTTTTTGCAATAAAGGAGCATAGGGACTTTAATAAACATCTATTAATCAGTAACTTGAAGCATAATCTCCAGGCCGACTCGCATCTGAAATCAATAATATCAGTTACCGCTCCCGCCGTTATTCAACGCAAGCCTTGATTCCGCCTCGATAAAAATTCGTTTAACATTTGGGAATTTTTGCTTGATATCGCTATCCAGGCGGGCAATGGCTTGCTCCAGCTCGATCGCAGTCAGATCATCACGAAAGTCGATGCTGCAATTTGCCAGAATGAAATCAGGCCCCATGTGCATGGTCAGTAGCTCATTCACATGCTCCACTTCACTATACAATTCAGCGATAGTGCGAATACCTTCTTCTACCTGTCTGTTGGCACTTTCACCTATTAACAGGCTCTTGGTTTCATAGGCCAGCCAGATCGCCGTACCCGCCAGTATCAGACCAATAATAACCGAGGCAAGACCATCGAATATCAGAATGCCGGTCGTCTGTGCTAACCAGATTCCGACAAAAGCCACAATCAGACCGAGCCCTGCTGCCGAGTCCTCGAATAGTACGACAAACATGGTCGGGTCCTTACCACGCTTGACAGCTTCGATATACCCCCATTTACCCTTGGCCTTCGTGAACTCATTAAAAGCGAAATACCATGCAAAACCCTCAAACACGATTGAGATACCGAGAACGATGTAGTTGATCATTGGATTTTCGATAGCTGTCGGGTGCAGCATTTGATGGATGCCTTCATAGATAGAAACGCCGGCACCGACTGCGAAAATCAGTATTGCGACGACAAAGCTCCAGAAGTAGATCTCCTTGCCATGACCGAACGGAAATTGTCTGTCGGCAGGCTTGCTCGCCTGGCGCATGCCGAGCAACAACAACACCTGGTTACCGGTATCGACGAGTGAATGGATACCCTCGGAGAGCATTGCCGAACTACCCGTCATGGCCGCTGCAATAAACTTGGTTACTGCAATCAGTCCATTTCCCACTAGCGCTGCGAATATTACTTTTTTAGATGAACCGGCCATGCTTGCTGTCTGCCCCGATGAAATTTTCGTCCTATTCTACCCTCAACATCGCGTCTGAGATGAAAAATATTGTTACATTCACAAGGAATCTTCTGAAAATTATGCCAAAAAACCACTTTAGCTAAGTGACTCGGTAGAGTATTGGAATTTGCATAGCGTCCATGCATTGCTAGGAGGTGGTTTATAGGCGCGCTGCAGCAAAGCCGCCTATAAGGGCGGATCGATAATGCTAGCGACTGACTGTCATGCAGGCCGATGCAGGCATACACTACCAGCCAAAGATAACGCCTTCGATCAATTTGTAATGATTGGCAAAATCTTCATCGGTTGCCGGCTTGAAGGCCTTTGCCTTGCCGCCAAAGCGCGCCAGAATATTTTTTGTTGCCGCAATCCGGTCACCCTTTGTCAGAGTTTCGACAATCGCCTTACGTGCCGATGGCTTGACTCGACTGCTGATAGTCAGCCCCTGATTGGGGAGTGCCGGGCTCTTGTACAGGACCTTGGTGGTACTACGCTGCTCATCGGTCAGCTTCTTGGCATAAAAGGTTGTACGAAAAACCGCACCCTTGCATTTGCCCGATTCGAATGACTTGTATACCTTAGTGAAGCCTCCCCTGACAGGAACAATAACCGGCTGGCGTGCGGGATGAACATAGGCCGCATAGACCGTCAGCGTACCGAGATTCGGAGGTGCTATACCGCAGACCTTTCTGCCAACCAGGTCATCTAGATCGGTGACCTTGTCGTCATCCTTGTTGGCTATAATAACGAATTCCAGTGTACCTGGCAGTTTGACCACGGCCCTGTGTTCCTTGTTCTTTATGCGCCAGGAGATAAAATGCGGGCCATCAAAAATAATGTCATATTTATCGTTACGCATGTCGCGTTGATAGGCCAGCCAGTTACCCGGGTGTTTATACGTAACCGTCTCGCCAATCACTTTGCTTAACTCGGTTGCCAGTGGACCATACAGTTTCAGCCCGGCAGCCTTGTTTTCCCGTGGCGGCGCCGTCAGGATCAGTTCAGCTGCTACAAACTGGGCCTGGCTCGATAACAGGATTATCAGCGTAAGCGGTTTAACAAAGCGTCCAAGCAGACTGGGTAGAATGTCATTCATTGTTATTGTTTCCTGCAAGCGAGTATAAGTATTCAAAGATAACAAAGCTGTGAATACAAGGTTTTAAGAATGATGCAAAACCATGAATTGTACAGACATTATCAGATGTAATATGCAAAATAAACCTGCGAACAGCTTTATCTTTTGTTAAGCCTGGTAGTAACAGTGTGCTTATCGGCTGCGTTCACGCGTTCTTTAATCTCTCGCTCGCAGCTGTCAGCCGACCATGCAAATCGTTGTAGCTTTTCCCTGAATTTAGTAATGCAATTTATCCACTAATGAACACCGGTTTCCACTTATCCAGGAATGTGCCGAATCATAATGGATGTTATGTTGCGGTCGGTCAGTCATAGAAACCTCCGCAGTATTCGCCGGACTCGCTGTGCGCGCGCAGATGACTTATAGAAAATAGCGGTAATAGTCAATTACCGCTGACAGTGGTTGTTGGCGATCACGATTGAAAACATCCGTCCATGCGGACGGATGTAATTGGTGAAGACAATCCTTGCCTAACTGGGCTGATTATTATTCATGACGATCTGTTCCTGCTCCGGCAGGGGCTCCAGACTTTGTATGACTGATTCATCATCACCACCGTTGGCGGCATAAACTACAAGTGAACCCAGTATCGCGATTACGAATCCCAGCGAGAATGGATCCACGAGTCCACGCATCTTTTTATCCATGTCAGCGACCTCTCTGCTTAATATTATTCGAGATCCAAGCCTAGACTATTCATTAATACTTGATAATATATAAATATTGCATATTAATTATTCTATTGAGGAATAAATTTACGATGGCAATCAATCTTCTGATGGCGATGGCCGTTTTCCGCCGGGTTGCAGAAACTGGCAATTTTTCCGAGGTAGCTCAAGAACTTAAGCTATCACAACCGACGGTCAGTAAGCAGGTTGCGGCCCTTGAAAACCACCTGGGCATCAAGCTGATGCATCGCAGCACACGGCAATTGAAACTCACCGAGGCCGGCAAGGATTACTATCAGCACTGTCGACAAATAATAGATGAAATCGATGAAAATGAAGCTAATATTCGTCAAAATCAATCATTACTATCGGGCACACTGCGTATTAGTACGCCGGTAAAATACGGCGAATTGCATATCGCACCCCTGGTTTGTGAATTTCTAAAACTGCATCCGCAATTGAAAATTGACCTGAATATGGATGACCATTATGTAGATCTGGTCAAGGAGGGCATCGATCTGGCTGTGCGCGTCGGACCACTGACAGATTCCAGCATGGTCGCACGCAAACTGGGTGATTTCCCTCGTGTTACCGTTGCCAGTCCCGACTACCTGAGTCGCATTGGCGTGCCGAAGACACCCCGGGATCTGGCAACACATAATTGCATTGTCTTCACACTACTGACAACACAGAACCAGTGGCATTATGTCGGTCCAAATGGTAGTGAAAAGGTCCAGGTCAGCGGCAGCTTTACAACCAATAATCCCAGCACGATGAAAAAGGCAGCACTTGAATCGATCGGCATCATTGTCGCACCGACCTGGCTATTGGAAGACAGCCTCAGACGAGGTGAGCTCGTGCCCATTTTGAACGATTACCGTGCCACGCCGATGGAAATCCATATCCTCTATCCGGAGCGACGCTTCGTCCCTGCCAGAGTGAGGCAGTTCATGAAGTTTCTGCGCGACAGACTCGGGACGGAGCAGTCTAACAAAGACAATTAGCAGAAAATTATCTTCGGAAATTGCCTCATGCGAATTCGATCTCCGATCAATCCGGGCCACCCTCGTGTTTGAGCAAAGACTGAAGTAATCGCGCCTCTTGTAGTCGAAAATAAACCAGTATGCCTTGCATCATCGGTTATCTATGCTAGATAGTTAATGATATAAGCCAGTCTATACATCATGAATAGTAAACAGCACATAAGTATTTTGCAGGCACTGCCGATATTCGGAGGTATCAATGCCCACTCGATCGAGTTCCTGCTCGCACGTTCAACGACGTGCAATGTTCTCCAGCATCAGTACTTCTTCCATCAAGGTGATGATGCCGAATCCCTGTTTGTGCTCGAACAGGGTTGTGCAGACCTGTTCAAGCTGCATGACAACAAGGAGTATTTTTTGCGCCAGCTGCACAAGGGAGACTGTTTTGGCGAAGTCGCGCTGATGGACCTGATGCCAAGAAGCGCCAGCGTAAGGGCGAATACGGATTGCGAGGCCATTGAACTGCCCCGCTTTGCGCTGTATGAATTATACAAGGATAACCTGGAGCAATTCACAATGATCCAGATGAACATGGGCCGGGAAGTCAGTCGGCGCTTGCGCCAGGCGGATGAACGCTTGTTTGATGCCCACCTGCTAAAGCCATACACATAACAATCCTGAGCCTTACCATGTAGCTATTTGCGTATTAGTCCTGGTGTAACAGCATATTGCGCCCACTCAGGGTTCGACCACTTCATTCAGACGATTGATCTTCAGCTTGTGCATCGAAACCTTACCCGAGGGCCAGCGTACCTTTACGCTGGCACTGGTGGCGGCGCCAAGACCAAAATGAACCAGAGGTTCATCGAAGGCCCTGCGCGTCGTGTACTGATGGATGCGGTACTGCTTTCCGTTCAGGATGACCTCGGCGCCATAGGCATCTATAGGGCTTGCGGTCCCGCGTAGACGGATACGCACCCAGTTGCGGTTACCACACTGGTTATTAACAAGGAATTTTTGTCGGCCTTCACGTTTGGTCGTGAACACATCGAGACAGCCATCGCCGTTGTAATCGCCTGCAGTGGCGGTATCGACCTTTCCCAACCAGATTTCCTGGTCACCATCGTTGTCGAAGTCGGCCACGGCCATACTGCCACAGGTGCCTCCCTGGATCTTGCGGGGTGCACGGAATTTGCCGTTACGCTGCTCGATAATCCACAGACCCAGGGTCTTTCTACTGCACAGAACGATGTCCGCACCAAGCATACCGTTGTCGATGAGCTCGAAGTCCTCGGTAAATTTCAGCTTGCCATACGTCCATCCCGGGAGATTGGTTTTTGCCCAGCTGTTCGCAGTCGGTCTCAGGATCTGCCCCGGGAAGGCAGAATGCGTCAGAATCAGGAACGGATTACCGCCAACATATATCAGTCCGCCATTGTGAAGCTTCGCCGCGGTCAGGTCGCGCAGGCGTTTGAAACCCGTTGCACGTTGTACAAGCATGGTATTCGGAAATGTCTTGTCCTTGCGTTTTCCGACAAGCAGCACAACGTCTATAAGAGCATCATCGTCGAGACTCATCCAAACCGCATGTCGCCCCCTGCTCATTTGATAACGCAAACCCAGGGACTTGCCTATTTCCTTGAATATCAGACCACCGTCATTACGATACAGCAGGTTCGGCTGTGCACCTTTGTCCTTGCCCCTGTTACCGCCGCCGGCAATGAACACATCGAGATCTCCATCATTGTCGAAATCGACGCATGATACCGCATGTGTATCCCTAGATTTCACCGGTATTTTAATGGTCTTGAGTTTATTGCCATTCCACTTGTAGATTACATCGTTGTCGAAGTGGCGCGGATCCCACATTTCGGGCAGGTCGTCTCCATCAAGATCGCACCATGCAATGCCGTAGGACTTGCCGTTGTATTTGATCGCCGGATGGGTGCTAAAGCCGCTGGCATTTGTTAATGATTCGTCTGGCTGCATGAACTCAAACGAGGACAGGTTTAGCCGTCCACTGTCAACTACGAGTCGCAAGGTGTGTTCTCCTGCGCCGAGTTCAATGCCGGATTGAGAAAATTCGCTCCAGGCCTGCCAGCCGCCGCTGTTCGGGACCTCGATCTCACCACTGACATTCACGCCATCGATCTCGATATGCAGGCTTGCATCGTCATCGATTGTAGCAGTAGTGAAATATACGGTGTAGTTATCTGTAGAATCCACTACAATGTTGTATTCCAGCCATTCGTCCTTGACCATCGCTCCCACATAATGCCCCTGCGAAGCGGACGACCAAATGTCGACATCATTATGACGATACAGACCGCCCTTGTTCCCTTTTGTCGTATCGAAATATCCGTGATTAAGTCCGCCTGCATTGTAGTCTTCGGCCTGTATGATACCCGGAACATTCCATGGCACGCCCCCATATGGCGCATCACTACCCCAGGCCGCCATCGTTGCACAACAAAGTAACATAAGAATTGCACGAAACCTCGCCATTGTCCTTTCCCTGTTTGTTAACGTCTAGTTCTGCGAAAATTCATGCAGTCTTATTTAAAAGCATATCAGTGTAATGTTAAAAATCCAGCTATATCGAAAAAAATAACAGAACAGGAAAACAAAACATGACATGAATCAATGTCAACGAAGAATGATCATTCCCAAAATAAAATCACGATAACACTGGCTTATTAATGTTATCCCCCTTTAGTCGCAACGTCTGAAGAAATCATTGCAAATCAGTCTGCAACAGCCTCGCATAAAACAGTACGCTATATTTTGTTCCAGATCTATGGCAATCGTGTTGATTTCATTCCTGAGCAGGCACATCGATATACACTGACCATCATTTCAACCAAACAAGCATTAATCTCTAACGATATTGGCCCGTGCTCTATGTGCAATCTGTTACAAAGGCTAAACGGTAAATAAGTAATACAAACATTCATAGAAATCCAAAGATTATTGCCATAACTCAATTGCATGTCGCGACTTACATATAAATGTTGCGATATATATGCGAAACTGGATATGAAATTTGATCTCTGCCCACGTTAGACAGATGGCAATGCCGAGTCTTCCATGCCCTTCGATGGGCCATTCCTGTACATTCGCACGACCACGGGCACAGTGCAAAATCCTGGACTTTGTAAACAACACCATTTGAATATGCGTGCCACAGGGATGCGATGATATGTCAATTATGATATTCAAGTTTTAAAAAAGTTTAGTAAATATGATTCATGGCAGCGGACACACGACAACTGTCTGATGCCCATGTTTATAAAAGGAAAGCCGTCATGCGCCGATAACAGATATAATAAATGGAAAGTGTTACTATAAACGCGCGCTATAATGAACAAGGGTGTAATCGTCAGAGGTGCAGGGTCCATGAGTCACGAATATTGCAAGATCTTTCATTTTGATCAGTCAGCGATAGCATCTACACTGACACTGCTGGAGCTCGACCCGCAGCATAATCATCTTGCTGAACAACTGCAAAAAACCATCATCAAACCGCATCTCGATGCGATTATCGACAAGTTTTATCACGACTACATACTGGTACATGAGCCTGAAGGCCAGCCAGGCCCGATATTTGCTATCACTGGGTATTGATTTTCATACACTGGACTACTTCGAGAACAGGCTGCGTGTCGGCGTCGCACATCAGCGGGTTGGATTGAACCTGAGCCTTTATAATTTCGCCTACCAGAAATTACGCGAACTAATATTGTCATATTTACCCGATAAAAATCACCTTGAGCATCAAGCATTACGGCGCTTCATTGACAGAATCATTGCCCTGGACACATCACTTGCTATAGCAAGCTATCACCAGGGAAGCCAGACAAAACTTGAATCGTCGATAGAGCATCTGAAACAAGTACAAACAAAACTGCAGGAAAAGGCCAGGACCGATACACTGACACATTTCAATTCCAGAGAGACGACGCTGAAACTGCTTGAACAGGCATTGGAACAAGGTCGGCAGGGCAATAAACCGGTTATTGTTATGATGATCGATATCGACGATCTTGGCAGCATCAACGATAAATACGGCCACCTGGTCGGCGATCATGTCATGAAAGAAATAGCCGGGCGTATCGACAAGGTCGTGCCATCCCTGGACAGAATAGGACGCTATGGTGGTGATGAGTTCATGATTATTACCAGCATGAACCTGTCACAGGCAATGACACTGGCGGAACAGGTGCGTAGCGCGATCAGCTCACCACCACTGCCATTAGGGGACAGCGGCGTGCTGATCACAGCCAGTCTCGGTGTCTGTCAAAGTACTGCGAATGACTCCATTGCCAGCATCATCCAGCGCGTTGACCGGGCGATGTTTGCGGCCAAGAAGGCCGGTGGTAACCGGGTAACCTCCTGTCAAAAGCAAGCGCCTGCAGATAAATAAGTTTAGCCGGTACAAAACGCCGGACCAGCAACGGCACATTAAACTCACCAGATATTTTAATGATATTCGCCCCTCTTCCAGGGACGAACCCGCGTAAGGAGTCGTCCCTGGAAGAGATAAATTACAGGTGGATTTATATACTTTGTGTCTTCGTGGCAATGATCTCTGCAAGACTACTCTTCAGCCGTAGGCTCGGCATACTGCTCTTTTATCATCAATACATCGGGCAGGATCTCCCTGAACAGATGTGTCAGGTTCGGATCGAAGTGCGCACCACTGATACGATCAATCTCCGCCAGTGCGTCTTCCACGCTCCACGCCTTCTTGTAGGGGCGTTCCGAGGTCAGCGCATCGAAGACATCAGCGAGCGCGACAACTCGACCCGTTAGCGGTATGTCTTCGCCCTTGATTCCCTCCGGATATCCACTGCCATCCCATTTTTCATGGTGTGTCAATGCAATGAGTTTCGCCATATCCATCAATTCCGATGGATGGCCGGACAGAATCTCGGCGCCGATCGAAGTATGGGTTTTCATGATTTCCCATTCACCGGCATCGAGCTTGCCTGGCTTCAACAATATACTGTCGGGTATACCGATCTTGCCGATGTCATGCATCGGGCTGGCATTGAGCAATACTTCCGCCTCGTTTTCGCTCATACCCGCCGCCCGCCCCAGCAGCTGGGAGTACTTACTCATGCGAATAATGTGCAGACCGGTCTCATTGTCACGATATTCGGCCGCACGTCCGAGGCGGCGAATGACCTCCAGGCGTGTCTCTTGAAGTTCATCGGCCTTTTCAATCAATTCCTGCGTACGTTCACGTACCTTTTCCTCGAGGATATCTTTTTGCCGACGGACCTGGGTATGCAGCAGGCGTACTTCGAGCATATTATGAACACGATTCAGAAACTCGACATTGTCAAACGGTTTGGTCAGATAATCCTTTGCTCCCGCCTCCAGGGCACGGATGCGGGTGTCGCGATCTGCCAGTGCAGTCAATACCAGAACCGGCATATAACCATCCTCATCGGTGCTGTTAATCTGCTCCATGACCCCGAAGCCATCGATATGGGGCATGTTGATATCGAGCAAAACAAGGTCGAAGTCATTGTTGTGATAAAGATCGATGGCTTCACGCGGATCTGTTGTCATGGTAAGCCTGCTGTAACCCCCTTTTTCCAGCAAGCGTTGCAATAGCAGTACGTTGACTTGTTCATCATCTACGATCAGAATACTGGCTGATGTTATTTCCATACTCATCCTCGCTATTTATCAGGACTCAAGGTCTGGTCCAGCGTATAGATCAATTCACGTATATTGTATGGCTTGGT
>CAMYJD010000029.1 GCA_947258655.1 uncultured Gammaproteobacteria bacterium
GGGTATACACTGAAGGAGATTGGTGATTATTTTGGAATGCATTTTTCGACAGTGAGCGAGATTCTGAGGGATCATAAATCAAAGACCTGACCCTCTAGACTCTTCTAGACGCTCTCTAGACGAGCTGCAATTGTTCTTTGCCCCGTTTGCTTCTAGAATTGCTCAGCTTGTTGAACTTGGGGTTCTGTTATAACTGAAATAGAATTCAGTCCTACTGCTGCACTTTAAACAATCTGTTGAAATTATCCGTCGTAATTTCAGCAACCTCATCAAGGCCCAGTCCTCTCAACTCGGCGATCTTTTCGGCCACGTATAACACATAGGCGGGTTCATTGGGTTTGCCGCGGTTGGGTATCGGGGCCAGGTATGGTGAGTCGGTTTCGATCAGCATTCGATCAAGTGGGACTTTCATCGCGACGTCGCGCAGGTCCTGTGCATTCTTGAATGTCACGATGCCTGAAAATGAGATGTAAAATCCTAGATCCAGGGCGTGTTTTGCGGTCTCCCAGTCTTCAGCAAAACAATGCATGACGCCGCCGGCATCCTCGGCATGTTCGTCACGCATCAGCGTGATTGTGTCCTTACGTGCATCACGGGTATGGATGATCAATGGTTTCGCGGTCTGTTTTGATGCTTCGATATGTACCCGGAAGCGGTTACGTTGCCAGTCCAGGTCGCCTTCTGAGCGGAAGTAGTCGAGACCGGTCTCGCCAATGGCGATGACCTTGTCGTCATAGGCAAGTTCGACCAGTCGCTCTACAGTCGGTTCCTCGCCTTCGTGTTCATTCGGATGAACACCGACCGACACCGAGATCTGTGGATAGGGGCGCACCATTTCGAGCATGGCCGGGTAGGCTTCGAGGTCGATCGATACGCAGAGCATGTGGCCGACATTGTTTTGCGCGGCACTGTCGATAGCGCCCTGCAGGCTGCCATCGTATTTGGATAGCTCGAGACGGTCGAGGTGGCAATGGGAATCGACGAGATAGGCTGACATGGTTTGAATAATCCGGTTTGAACTTGTTCGGTATTATAACGGAGTGTGGGGGGAATTAAAAAACTTGTATACAGATAATATAGTTGATTGGATACGCGGTTTGGGAGATTGTTTCAATGACAGGCGATAATTAGACTGGATAAGGATTTCAAGAAATTGCTTCGCTACGTCGTTCCCGCCCTTCCCTGGGCTCCACGACATAAGACCATGCATGGTCAAACCTCGCAATGACAGGAAGTGTTAGGTTTAATAATTACAGTGTATGTGTGGCTCGATCTGCGCCCAGTGCGCCGGCCAGGTAGGTCTCGATCTTGTTACGTGCATTACCGCCGTCCTGGTCACTGAACTGTACACCGATGCCGGAGGCGCGGTTACCCTGTGCGCCTTTCGGGGTTATCCAGACGATGGTTCCGGCCACGGGTAGTTTTTCGCTTTCTTCCATCAGCGTCAGCAACATGAATACTTCGTCACCGAGTTGATAGCTCTTGTTGGTGGGTATAAACAGGCCGCCATTTTTGACAAAAGGCATATACGCAGAATAAAGCGCACCTTTGTCCTTGATGGTCAGTGATAGTATGCCCTGCCTGCCGCCGAGCCCGCCTGGTTTCTTCATTCGTCTACCTTGTCTTTATCCACGTAATAAACAGATCTTCCATCATCAGTTGTACATTGACCTGGGTGCTCAACTGTCTCGCACCCGCCTGCAATTTATCAAGATAAATGAACAGGTTGTTCAAGTCTAACTGCTTTGCCATCGGTTGCAAGTGCTGCTGTGCATCCCTGTTGATCAAGCGCGTTGTTGCCTGGCTTGATTTTAACCGTATCAGGTCCATGATCCAGTACATCATCCACTGCAAACAACGCTCAGGGTGTTGCTTGTACCATTTATCGGCCATTTGCATTGGATTCTGAATACCCGTCTTCAACTCAAGGAATTCACGGATAAATTCACTGCGTTGTTGTAACCTGTTGTCATTATAACAGGCCAGGGCTTCCAATGGGGCCTCATTGGCAAGCCCCAGCAACAGCGGGATGTCATCTGTAATGCCTTGTTCTGAAAGCCATTTTGTTGATATTTGCTGGTCGGGTACGGAGAATTCGACATGCTGGCAGCGACTCCTTATCGTTGCCGTCAATCTGCCGGGGTCGGAACTGACCAGCATGATCATGCTCGCCTCCCCCGGCTCTTCCAGCGTTTTCAGTAATGCATTCGCGGCGCTTATATTCATCGCTTCTGCCGGATGTATGATGCAGACACGGTAGCCCCCCAATTGCGGTTTAGTGCTCATGACATCGGATAGCTTTCGGATCTGATCGATCTTGATGGCCTTTCCTTCATCCTCGGCATAGACATCATGCATATCCGGGTGAGTACCGGCCTTGAGTAAATTGCAGTTCTTGCACGTCCCACAGGCATGGCCCTGTTCGTCTGGCTGACTACACAACAGAGTGGCGGCGAACTGCTGCGCAAACTGCAACTTGCCCAGTCCAGCGGGACCGGACAGTAATAGCGCATGCGGTAAACGACCACTGCGCAAGCGCTGGTATGTCTGCGACCATTGCCCCTGTTGCCATGGATATATTGTTGTCATTTTCTTTATATATCAAATAATAATATTATTATTTTAATCTATTTTCTAGATTCCAGAAAGTCAGCCAACACGGTACTGATCTGGCTCTGAACCTGCTCCAGGTTGACGCTGGCATCAATGACGCGATAACGCTGCGGAAATTGTCGGGCGCGGTCGAGATAACCATGGCGGACCTTGTCAAAAAATTCCATCTGCTGTTTTTCAAAACGATCGGGGGCACTGCGCTCCCCTGCTCTTTTCATGCCCAGCTCGACCGGCAAGTCCAGAAACAGGGTCAGATCCGGTCGCAGTGGACCTTGCACCCAGTCTTCGAGTCTGGCAATCCTTTCCAGCGGAATGCCTCTGCCATAACCCTGGTAGGCATAGGTGGCGTCAGTAAAGCGGTCACACAGGACGGTTTTCCCTGCGGTAAGCGCAGGGATGATCCGCTTGGCCAGATGTTCTGCACGCGCGGCAAACATTAGCAATAATTCACTGTCATCTGCCATACCGTCATACTCATGGCCTAGTAGCAGGTTGCGAATGTGTTCGGATAATGGCGTTCCCCCCGGTTCACGCGTTTGCATAACATCATGACCGGCATTGACCAGATAATCATGAATATAACCCAGGTTGGTCGATTTTCCCGCGCCTTCTGAACCCTCTAGTGTAATAAATAGTCCTAGCATTATATTCTTCTTTTAATATCAGTTATTGGGCGACACGAGGCCGGGAAGAAAAAGCCTTTGTCCTGTCGCCCTTTAGTTGATAGCGAATCACCGCTTCATTATGCTCTTTCAGAGTGCTGGAAAAATGATGATAACCGTTACCTTTGGAAACGAAATACAGCGTCTTTCCATGTGCCGGTTGCAGAGCTGCCTTGATGGCATCGGCTCCTGGGATTGCAATCGGCGTCGGTGGCAGGCCTTTACGGGTATAGGTATTGTAGGGCGTATCCTGGCGTAGGTGTTTGCGGGTCAGATTGCCGTCGAATTGCTCTCCCAGCCCATAGATGACAGTGGGGTCCGTTTGCAGTCGCATCCCCCGCTGTAAACGCCGGGTAAAAACGCCGGCAATCTGCCGGTATTCACTCTGTTGGGCCGTCTCTTTTTCAATAATGGATGCCAATATCAGGGCCTCATAGGCATTTTCAAGAGGCAGGTCCTGAGCCTTTGCCTGCCAGGCCCGGTTAAGAGTGTCCTGCATATGCCGATAGGCGCGCTTGAGGAATTCCACATCCGATGTGTTTTTCGGAAAACGGTAAGTCTCGGGGAAAAACCGGCCCTCCGGGTGCTCACCTTCATGGCCGATGGCCTGCATAACCTGCTCGGCTGTCTTGTCTATCAGTGTATGGCGTATTTGCATGTGCTGGTTCAACGCAGCCATGACTTCACGAAAGGTCCAGCCCTCTATTAATGTTAATGAATACTGTTTGACCTTGCCCTTGACCAGTTGGTCCAGCAACTCGTCAGGCAGTGTACCTTTTTGAATGCTGTATTCGCCAACTTTAATAGACTGGGCCAGCTCACGCATGCGGGCACGCACGACCAGAAAAGTGGGCTCCTGCAGTAAACCCATGTCAGCAAAATCACGGGCGATATTACGCATCGAGGCGCCGCGCTGCACAATATAGTCGACCGAGTCTGTGTTGATATTAAGTGGCGAAGCGAGGAATTCCTGATAGCGGGAATAGGTAGAGATACCCTTCACAAGGACGGCCATTACGATAAGCGCCAGGAACAGATACCATTTATAAGCGCCGATGGTCTTTAGCAGTTTATTCATATTCACCTATTTGCGTTTCCAGCATCTTCATGATCTGTGTCGTGAGCGGTCCGCGTTGGTACATCTTATCGAGATATTCAATTACCGGCCATACCCTGATAATACTGTTGCAGACGAATATTTCATCGGCACACCTGAATGCATCATGATCCAGGTCACGTTCGTGTACGCTCAGGCCTTGCTTATTCGCCATTTCTATAATCACATCGCGCATGATACCTTTAATGCCGGCGTATTGCAGGGCCGGTGTAAGCAATTCACTATCCTTGACGACAAAGACATTGGTGCGGGTGCCTTCGATTACGCGTTGATCCTGATCCAGCATCAAGCCTTCGGCATATTCAGCCTCGTCCCATTCCAGTTGTGCCATGACCTGTTCCAGGCGACAAAGGGTTTTCAGGCCGGCCAGTTTGTTATTGACACTAACCGGGGTCTGGCAGCGGAACAGGCGGATACCTTCGCTTGCATTGGTAGCGGCATATCCCGGCCAGGCATGCCAGGATACGACCCTGCGCACCTTGCAGCCGGCATCCGGTCGGTAACCGCGGCCACCACTCCCTCGCGTTATCATGATCTTGATGATACCGCGTTCATGCCCTGCGGCTAGTGTTCTACATTCTCGTAATAATCGCGCAGCGTCTTTGAAATCGATTCCCAGTGCCTGGCAACCATGCAGCAAACGCTGCATGTGTCTTTTCCATAACACAGGCTGGCCTTTGCAGGCTTCAATCGTCTCGAACAGGCCATCGCCATAGGCCAGGCCACGGTCATCTGCCGGAATATCTGTTGCCACTTGTCCATCTATCAGGATCATGAATCTTCCAACGCTAATGCGCGCAGCAGTCCACGGGCCTTCGCCCGGGTTTCATCCAGTTCATGCTGGGGATCGGAGTCATATACGATGCCTGCCCCTGCACGCAGGTATATTTCATTGTTGTATTTTAGCAGGGTCCGGATAAGGATATTCAGGTCCATCGAACCATCCAGATTGATATATCCCATGGAGCCGGTATAAGCGCCTCTCGGTTCGGCCTCCAGTTCGGCAATGATTTGCATACAGCGTACCTTGGGGCAACCGGTTATCGTACCCCCGGGAAAGACTGCGCGTATTATATCAGCTGGAGTGACTCCGTCGCGTAGTTCACCGCGGATATTAGAGACAATATGGTGTACATGGGCATAGGATTCGAGGCACATTAATTCATTCACATTAATGGAGCCCGGTTTGCATACCCTGCCCAGATCGTTTCTTTCCAGGTCGATAAGCATGATGTGTTCGGCCTGTTCTTTCGGGTGTGCCATCAGCTCATCAGCAAGTCTCCGGTCTTCCGCATCGTTGCCTGAGCGCGGACGCGTACCGGCGATAGGTCTTGTCTCTATAATCTTTTCCCTGACGCTGACCAGCCTTTCCGGTGATGAACTGATCACGGTAGAGTCCGTTAATTGCGCGATACCGGCGAATGGTGCGGGATTATTGATGCGTAAATTTCTGTATAAATCGCCGGCGCTGATCTCCTCCCCGGCCCTGGCCTTCCACAGTCGTGACAGGTTGACCTGGAAGACATCGCCTTCAATGATATATTCGCGTATCCTGCGAACGGCCTGGCGATATTGCTCCGGTGCTTCTTCGATAAGCCCATCCAGAGCTATTCTGGTTTGCACGGAATGGAAGCCTGTGTGCATGACAGTTTCCACATCCTGTCTCAGTTCCGTCAGCAGTTCGGTGTGCTCATCTTCTGCAAACAGGTGCATCAGCCCCTGTTCGTGGTCGCGAATAATGGCGGCCGGGCAGCGTACGGCACAGGCTACCGTCTGTTCATCGCTGGCAGCAGGAAGCTCGATAGCCGGCTCGATTTCACTGACCAGTTCATAGGCCAGGTATACGAACCACCCTCCGTGATAGGGTAACAGCGCATCGTTGCTGTG
The DNA here is from genome assembly GCA_947258655.1 of uncultured Gammaproteobacteria bacterium. Taxonomy (GTDB): domain Bacteria; phylum Pseudomonadota; class Gammaproteobacteria; order JAADHQ01; family JAADHQ01; genus JAADHQ01. The sequence continues at coordinate 6,280 of CAMYJD010000029.1, forward strand.
GTTTTTTTTCTCCTGATGAAACCACTGATCAAGGGCATCAAGAAAGCCCTTTGCTCCGGATTCATATGGTGTGTGCAGTGTACCGGAAGACGTCAGGCGTAATGTTTGTTGCGGGCAGGCAAATAAAATATCGTAACGCGAATGTTCCGTACCATGGGCGACACTTTCCAGCAGGTAGGGATAGCGTTCAGGATTTAGCTCATGTAAACGGAACAGGTCTATTGAAGCCGGCTGAGTATAATGCATACATGAGCCATATATGAAAGTTGTGCGCTAGCCTTATTCACGGCCGGCGGGAATCAGACCTTGCTGAAAATAATGGTCCCGTTGGTGCCGCCAAAACCGAATGAATTAGACAGGCAAACATCCATCTTCATTTCACGCGCCGTATTCGGGACAAAATCCAGGTCACACTCGGGGTCCTGATTTTCCAGGTTGATGGTCGGTGGTGCCACCTGGTCACGCAGGGCGAGGACACTGAATACGGCCTCGATGCCACCGGCAGCGCCTAGTAAATGCCCGGTCATGGACTTGGTTGAACTGGTGGCCAGTTTATAGGCATGATCTGCAAACGCACCCTTGATCGCATCACTCTCGGCCTTGTCACCTGCCGGCGTTGACGTGCCATGGGCATTAATATAATTCACATCCGTCGTATTCAACTGTGCATCCCGCAGCGCATTTAACATACAGCGACTGGCGCCCTCACCACCCGGCGGTGGATTGGTCATATGAAAGGCATCGCCGCTCATACCAAAGCCGGCCAGCTCGGCATAGATGTTTGCTCCGCGGTTTTTAGCATGCTCATACTCTTCCAGGACCAGCACGCCGGCACCATCACCAAGTACAAAACCGTCGCGATCCTTGTCCCAGGGACGGCTGGCGCCTTCAGGATCATCGTTACGGGTGGACAAGGCACGCGCAGCGGCAAAACCGCCCAGCCCTGTGGGTGTCGTTGCCATCTCGGCACCACCGACAATCATGATGTCGGCATCACCGTGCACAATCATTCTGCCTGCATCACCTATATTATGTGTGCCCGTGGTACAGGCTGTGACAATGGCAAAATTAGGGCCCTTCAATCCGTATTGCACAGACAGATTGCCCGAAATCATGTTAATGATACTTTGTGGAACGAAAAAAGGTGATATCTTGCGCGGGCCGCCTTGCAGATAATTATCATAACCTTTTTCAATAGAGGAAATACCACCGATACCTGAACCAATGGCCACACCGATGCGATGTGCATTGTCCTCGGTGACTTCAAAACCGGAATCTTTAATGGCCTGAGTGGCCGCTGCAATCCCGTAATGAATGAAGGGATCCATCTTCTTGATGTCTTTGGGTGGAATATAATCCTTGGCATCAAAACCGACAATACGCCCACCAAAACGTGATGCGAAAGCACTGACATCGAATTCGCTAATAGGTGATATTCCGGACTTGCCAGCCAGGATATTGTCCCATGCTTCAGAAACGGATAGACCTACCGGGGAAATAATACCCAGGCCTGTAACGACGACGCGTCTCTTTGACAAAATGGATCCCTCTTGGAGAAATAAATCAGAAGGTCAACGGCCGTGAAGGGCCAGTGACCGCTTGACCGTGTTCAGGTATGACTGTTGACGTAATCAATAGCCTGCTGGACAGTGGTAATATTGGCAGATTCCTCATCAGGAATCTCGCATTCGAACTCTTCTTCCAGTGCCATGACAAGCTCAACTGTATCGAGGGAATCTGCGCCAAGATCATCTACAAAAGATGCAGCGTTTACTACCTGATCTTCATTGACACCCAATTGTTCAACGATAATCTTCTTAACGCGTTCTTCAACAGTACTCATGTTTTCTTCCTCTAAAATTTAGTAATTACAGCGTTTAGTTATTCTCTGTCTGCGGCGGGTATTTTAGTTAAATACGCGCCAATATACCAGCTTATCGAATACATTTCGTATCCAGAAAAAATCATAAAAATATACTATTAATGATAAATAATACATATGGTTACAATATTATTATAATGTATTTTATATGATACCAGAAAAAATTTATTGCCGACCTAGGTCATATACATGCCACCATTGACATGTATCGTCTCGCCAGTGATGTAACCGGCCAATGGTGAGGCCAGGAATGCGACACAGGCCGCAATCTCGTCCGCGGAACCCAGACGGTCCAGCGGGATCTGCTTGAGCAGTGCTGCTCTCTGTTCATCAGGGAGTTCACGCGTCATATCGGTATCGATGAATCCTGGGGCCACCGTGTTGACGGTTATCCCGCGCGAGCCCACTTCCCTGGCCAGGGCCTTGCTGAAGCCGATCATGCCTGCCTTGGCAGCGGCATAATTGGTTTGCCCGGGATTGCCGGATACACCGACGACAGATGCAATATTGATAATCCGTCCCTTGCGTGCTTTCATCATGGGGCGTAAACAGGCCTTGCTGAGCCTGTATACCGAGGTCAGATTCGTGTCGATGATGGAATCCCATTCTTCGTCCTTCATGCGCATCAGCAGGTTGTCGCGTGTAATCCCGGCATTGTTGACGAGTATGCTGACGGCGCCGTAGGCCTCGCCGATTTTATCAAGGACATGCTTGACGCTATCTGCCTCGGTCACATCGAGCGCCATGCCGGCACCATTGATACCTTGCTGCTGCAGATAGTCACTGATGGCATCAGCGCCCGCTTCACTGGTGGCTGTGCCAATTACAGTAGCACCTCTTGCGCCCAGCGTGAGTGCTATGCCTTTACCGATCCCGCGACTCGCACCGGTTACCAGCGCCACTTCGCCTTTTAATTCCATGTCTAGACTCCTGCTATGCGTCGGCCAATGCCGCTGTCAATGAATCCGGATCAAATACCGGCATGGCCTTTATATTTTTATCGATGCGTTTACATAATCCAACCAGCACCTTGCCGGGTCCGCATTCGACGATGCTGTCAACACCCTGTGTTTTCATGGTCTCTATCGTATCCACCCAGCGCACCGGATTATACAATTGTTGTTGCAATGCCTGACGGATGTCATCGCCATTGCTATGTGAATGTACGTCTACGTTATGCAGTACCGGGATGGCTGGTTCTTGAATCTCGATTGTGTTCAGTTTTTCACCCAGCTGTTGTGCCGCTGACATCATCAACTGGCAATGTGAGGGGACACTGACCGGCAACATCAACGCCCGTTTGGCTCCGGTTTCCTTCAGCAGATCGATGGCGCGCTGGACCGCAGTCTTCTGTCCGGCAATAACAACCTGGCCCGGGGAATTAAAGTTAACCGCTGCGACCACCTCTCCCTGTGCCGCGTCGCGACAGGCCGTGATGACCCGCTCATCATCCAGTCCAAGAATGGCGGCCATCGCACCCTCTCCTTCCGGGACAGCCTGTTGCATGAGTCTGCCGCGTTCGGCGACAAGTCCTATGGCATCCTCGAATTGAATGGCGCCACTACAAACCAGGGCCGTGTATTCACCGAGACTGTGGCCTGCCATACAGACCGGGGTCTTGCCGCCATTCTGCTGCCAGATCATCCAGCTGATATAGCCAACCGTCAACATCGCCGGCTGGGTCACTTCTGTACGATTCAGTGCATCGGCCTCGCCCGCGGAAATCAATTTCCATAAATCATAATCAAGCACTGCAGATGCTTGTGCAAATGCGTCCTGGGCCAGTTCGTAGTCATCATAAAATGACTTCAGCATGCCGATCGATTGTGAACCCTGACCTGGAAAAACGATTGCTAGCGACATAGTTATACCATTTTCAAATTAATATTTAACAAGAACCGAACCCCAGGTGAAACCTCCACCAAAGGCTTCCAACATCAGGGTCTCGCCACGCTGGATACGACCGTCACGGACTGCAACATCCAGTGCCAATGGCACCGAGGCCGCCGAAGTATTTCCGTGTTCATCGACAGTGACAACAACATGGTCCATCGACATCTTCAGTTTTTTCGCCGTGGCATTGATGATACGGATATTGGCCTGATGTGGAATAAGCCAGTCAATATCCGACTTCTGCATGTTGTTTGCCTCGAGGGTTTCATCCACTATACGGCCCAGTGTATTAACCGCCATTTTAAATACTTCATTACCCTTCATCTCGATAAATGCCGGGTTATCGTAGCCTTCGGATACGCCTGCCGATACCGTCAGCAGATTTTCATAGGCGCCATCCGCATGCAGGTGCGTAGACAGGATTCCGGCTTCGTCACTGGCGCCCAAAACGACTGCTCCTGCGCCATCACCAAACAGCACACAAGTGGTCCTGTCATTCCAGTCGACGATCCTGGACAGGGTTTCCGCACCTACAACCAGTGCATTTTTTGCCGAACCGGTGGCAATAAACTTTTCCGCCACACCCATGGCATAAACAAATCCTGTACACACCGCCTGTACATCAAAAGCGGCGCAACCATGTATATCAAGACGCTGCTGCAACAGGCAGGCGGTGCTTGGAAAAACGCGGTCGGGTGTTGTTGTCGCAACGATGATCAGATCGATATCGGCGGCGGACATGCCGGCAGCATCCAGGGCCTCAAGGGCTGCCTTTTCTGCCAGATCACAGGTGGTCTCATCATCTTCTGCTATATGACGTTTTTTGATGCCGGTACGTTCCTGTATCCATTGATCAGATGTATCTACCATCTTTTCAAGGTCGGCATTCGTTACAACTTTTTCAGGCAGGTAACTGCCCGTTCCCAATATGCGTGCGTATTTCAATCCTGCTGCCTCTCGCTAAGCAATGATTCCAGGTGTGAACTGATCATTTGTGGGACTCCCTTGTCGATTTCGATCAGGGCAATATTAATCGCGTTCTCGAATGCCAGAACATCGGCACCACCATGACTCTTGATGACAATACCGCGCAAGCCTACCAGGCTTGCGCCATTATACTGGCGAGGATCGATTTTGTTACGAAAGGATTTTAATACCGGCATCGTCATCATGCCTACAAGGCGTGTCAGGATATTGCGATTAAATTCCTGTTTCAGATAATAGCTGATCATTTTCGCCACACCTTCACTGGTCTTCAATGCCACATTGCCAACAAAACCATCACAGACCACGACATCAACGCCACCTTTATAGATATCATCGCCTTCAACAAAACCAATGTAATTGAGCGCGCTTTCAGCCAGTAAATGCGAGGCCACCTTGACAGTGTCATTGCCCTTCATTTCCTCCTCGCCAATATTCAACAACCCTACACGTGGCGCTTCGATATTGTCGATGGCGCTGGCCAGAATGGAACCCATAACGGCGAACTGATACAGGTGTTCCGAACTGCTGTCGATATTGGCTCCCAGGTCGAGGACATGGGTATGACCCTCGATCGAAGGCAAGGCGGAGATAATAGCGGGTCGATCTATGCCGGCAAGGGTTTTCAGTACGAAACGGCCGGTCGCCATTAACGCGCCGGTATTGCCCGCACTGACACAGGCATCGGCAACACCTTCCTTGACCAGATTAATTGCGATCCGCATCGATGAATCTTTCTTGCTACGCAAGGCACGCGATGGCGATTCATCCATACCGACCACTTCGGTGGCATTGTGTATCTGTAGGCTGTCGTTCTCGGATGCACCCAATGTTTTCAGTCGTTGGCGCAGTTCATCTTCCCTGCCAACCAGCAACAAGCGAACATCATCACGTTTTTCAAGAGTCTGGATAGCGGCCGGCAGTACAACTTCCGGACCGAAGTCGCCACCCATAGCATCCAGTGCAACAGTGTAACCGGCTTTCATAGGGTCATGTACAAGCTCATATTAAACGACAAAGACCGCAGCGTTCCGGAAAAGCTGGAAACATCTGCAGTCTTTAGTTCGAACTGCAAGGCCATTAATTGGCCCGCATGAATTAACTATTTCTTGCCGGAAGTTATCTGCCGACCACGATAAAAACCATCGGGGCTGACATGATGTCGTAAATGAGTTTCACCTGTTTCATCATTCACAGACAAAGTGGATGCCTTCAGGGAATCATGTGAACGTCTCATTCCACGAGTGGAAGGTGTTCTGCGGCTCTTTTGTACTGCCATTTCTGTTACTCCTGGTAAAATAATTAACCGTCAATTTTTAAATCTTTCAGCACTGTAAAAGGGCTGACCTTGTCTTCGTCAAGCGCCGGCTCACGAGATTGGTGCTCATCGTGCATATACGAGGCTGCGTCACACTGGGCTTCATCATGCATGGGTACCAATGTAATTCCCAGAATCAGCTCATCTTCAACAATGTTGTACAGTGAAGTCGGAACTTCGTTTAACACTATTGCGTCAACATCATCCTGCAGGCCTTCCAGTTGATATTCGGAATCCAGCAGCAAAAGCCTGAAGGATGCCTGCATATCATGCCACATGGGTTGCATGCAGCGTTGGCAAAGTACCTGTACCCTGGCATTGGCCGTTCCCTGCAGAAAGGCCTGGTTGTGCTCATCAGTGCCCAGCCTGATATCGACGTCTACCTGCCCTTCACGACTGGCCAGATATTCAGCAAAACGCGGCATTCTCGCAATACTGATGGCCCCACTATAGTGACCATTCTGTCTTGCAGCCCGCATTAAATCCGCATGCTCGGGGATAGCCTTTGACATAAGGCGTGTATATTAGCCGTTGAGACCGTTGCTGTCAAAACTAAATAAACAAAATCCTAGCTTTTTCAATAATATCCCGTACTATTTCTTGACTTATGTGGCGCTTTTGCGTAGAAAATTTACTGTAATACAAGATATGCATAATCCGGATTATCACAATTAAAAGGCGCTCATCTTGATAAAAAAGGTACTTATAGCCAACCGTGGTGAAATTGCCGTACGTATCGTGCGCGCCTGCTCCGAGCTGGGCATCAAGTCCGTCGCTATCTATGCTGAGCCGGACCGTCACTCATTACACGTCAAGAAGGCCGACGAGGCCTATAACCTCGGTCCCGACTCGATAGCCGGCTATCTGAACGCGCATCGCATCGTTAATCTGGCTGTGGCCACCGGCTGTGATGCATTGCACCCGGGCTATGGATTTTTGTCTGAAAATCCATTACTTGCGAAGATCTGTAAAAGTCGCAATATCAAGTTTATCGGCCCCGAGGCAGACGTCATTCGCCATATGGGGCACAAGATAGAGGCCCGCCGCTCGATGATCGAGGCCGGTGTCCCGGTCGTTCCCGGCAGTGATGAAAACCTGCAGGGCATCGACGAGGCGGTCACATTGGCCGATCAGATCGGTTATCCGGTCATGCTCAAGGCCACATCGGGTGGTGGCGGGCGCGGCATACGGCGATGTAATACAGTCGAGGAACTGCGCAAGAACTATGACCGGGTTTTGTCGGAGGCCACCAAGGCATTCGGGGTAGCCGATATTTTTATGGAGAAATGCGTTGATAATCCCCGCCATATAGAGGTCCAGATCCTCGCAGATGAACATGGCAATGCCATCCATCTATTCGAGCGCGATTGTTCGATCCAGCGTCGCCATCAGAAACTGATTGAAATAGCGCCCTCGCCCCAGCTGAGTCCCGAACAACGCAATTATATTGGTGAATTGGCGGTTCGTGCCACAAAAGCCGCGGGTTATACCAATGCCGGTACGGTCGAGTTTCTGATGGATGAGGATGAACAGTTCTATTTCATGGAAATGAATACGCGTCTACAGGTCGAACATACGATCACCGAACAGATTACCGGTATCGATATCGTCAAGGAACAGATCAGGATCGCAGCGGGATTGCCGCTTTACTATCAACAGGGCGATATAGAACACAATGGTTATGCGATGGAATTTCGTATCAATGCCGAAGATCCGCAAAATGACTTTTTACCCAGCTTCGGACGCATCACCCGCTATTTTGCCGCCGGCGGTCCCGGTGTGCGCACCGATGGTGCCATTTACACGGGTTATCAGATCCCTCCTTACTATGATTCGATGTGTGCCAAGCTCATTGTCTGGGCCCGCGAATGGGACGAACTGCTGTGCCGAGGGCATCGGGCCTTGAACGATATTGTCGTCTATGGCGTCAAGACGACAATCCCGTATCACCTCGAGATTCTGAAGAATCCGCAATTCCGCTCCGCTGTTTTCGATACCAGCTTTGTTGAGGAACACCCGGAATTACTTAATTATTCCATTCGCAGGCCGCCCAGCCGTATGGCGGCAGTTATCGCTGCTGCTGTTGCTGCGCATATGGGCCTGTAGCCTGGTGTAAGTTGATCTAATAGGGAACGACAATAATGCCAAAAGTTGAAATAACTGACACTATCCTGCGCGATGCACATCAATGCCTGATCGCTACACGCATGCGCACCGAAGATATGCTGCCCGTATGTGACAAGCTGGATAAAGTCGGATTCTGGTCTCTGGAGGCATGGGGTGGTGCCACCTTCGATGCCTGTGTGCGTTTCCTGAAGGAAGATCCGTGGGAAAGGCTGCGCCAGCTGCGCAAGGCATTGCCGAATACACAGATCCAGATGCTGTTACGCGGGCAGAATCTTCTCGGTTATCGACATTACTCTGATGATGTGGTCCGTGCCTTCGTCAAACATGCCGCCAGTAACGGCGTTGATGTATTTCGTATCTTCGATGCGATGAACGATATTCGCAACCTCAGGGTCGCCATTGAAGCGACTCGTGAACAGGGCAAGCATGCACAGGGGGCCATCTGTTATACCACCAGTCCGGTACACAACACCGAAATCTTCACGACCATGGCACGGCAATTACAGGACATGGGCTGCGACAGTATTGCCATCAAGGATATGGCCGGTCTGCTCACACCAACGGCGACTGATCAACTGGTAAAGAGCATTATTGATGCGATCGATATACCATTACACCTGCATTCGCATGCGACCTCGGGCATGGCCGACATGTGTCAGTTAAAGGCGATAGAGAATGGCTGTTATCATATCGATACGGCAATATCGGCCTTTTCCAACGGCGCCAGCCATCCGCCGACCGAGACCATGGTTGCCGCATTGAGAGATACCGAATTCGATAGCGGACTGGACCTGAAACTATTGCAGAATATCGGCATGTACTTTCATGAGGTGCGCAAGAAATATCACCAGTTTGAAAGCGAGTTTGCCGGGCTCGATACCCGCGTACAGGTCAATCAGGTTCCCGGCGGCATGATATCCAACCTCTATTCACAATTACGCGAACAGGGTGCGCTGCATCATATGAATGATGTGCTTGAGGAAATCCCGAAGGTGCGTGCCGATCTCGGCTATCCTCCGCTGGTAACACCGACTTCACAGATCGTTGGTACCCAGGCCGTACTGAATGTACTGACAGGCGATCGTTATAAAACCATTACCAATGAAGTAAAGCACTATTTGCAGGGACGCTATGGCAAGGCCCCCGGGGAAATCAACAAACTGGTGCGGCAACAGGCCATAGGCAACGAGGATGTGATCGACTGCAGACCGGCAGATCTGCTCGACCATGAACTGGATAAATTGAGCGCGGAAATTGGCGATGAAGCGAAGTCGGTTGAGGATGTGCTGATTTATGCCATGTTCCCCGAGATCGGCAAGGAGTTTTTACAACAACGTAACAACAACAGCCTCGTCCCCGAGGCTCTCGAACCACCATTGTCTGCAACGAATGGTGAGCAACCGGCACCGGTTGAGTTTAATGTCACGATGCATGGCGAGACATACCATATCAAGGTTACCGGCACCGGGCACAAGAAGATAGAAACCAGGCCCTTTTATGTCACGGTAGACGGTATGCCGGAAGAAATACTGCTGGAAACACTCGACGAGATACCCGCGGAGGGCACGGTCGAATCAGGGCGGGCGGGCGCTGCGAAAAGCAGCAAACGTCCGCGCGCGGCCAAACCGGGTGATGTAACGACATCGATGCCGGGCACCATTGTCGATATCCTCGTTACCGAAGGTGATATCGTCAATGCCGGTGACCCAGTTCTGGTCACTGAAGCCATGAAAATGGAGACCGAAATCCAGGCGCCAATCGCCGGCAGGGTCATCGCCATCCATGTTGAAAAAGGTGACAGCGTCAATCCTGACGAAGCATTGATCGAACTGGAATAATAATGCCTGAAATCCAATCCTTACCCGTGGTGCTGGGATCAACATCACCGTTTCGCAAACAGATTCTGCAAAAACTCGATATCCCATTTGCAACGGCCGCACCCGATATCGATGAGTCGGCTAAAGATCAGGAAAGCCCGCAGGACCTGGTGTTACGACTCGCACAGCAAAAGGCCCGGGCGGTTGCTGCACAATATCCGCAACACCTGATTATCGGTTCCGATCAAGTCGCCGCCATCAATGACAGGGTCCTCGGTAAACCGGGTACTCATGAAAAAGCAGTTGAGCAGTTGCGTCAGGCCTCCGGGCAGACGGTACATTTTTATACGAGTCTGTGCCTGTTCAATAGTGCCAGCGGGTCAATGCAGAGCGATGTCGTTCCATTCGACGTGGTCTTCAGGGAGCTGAGCAGTAGTGAAATAGAGAACTACCTGCAAAAGGAAAAACCCTATAACTGTGCCGGCAGCTTCAAATCCGAAGGCCTGGGAATCGCGCTATTTGAACGCCTACAGGGCGATGACCCGAATACACTAATCGGCCTGCCGCTGATCAGGCTGGTCAGGATGCTGAAAAACGAAGGTGTCGACGTTATCTGAGCGCAGCTCGGCCGTCTGTCAACGCAAGCCCAGTCTGCCCTGCGGCAATAGTGTCGTCGCGATTGAAGCCCCCAGGCGGTCAATCAGCCGATCCAGCAAGTTCTGGCTTGGTGTGTAGTCGACGATATCCTCGGCACCGATGATCTCGCGGGCAACACCACTGGCACTGGAAAATTCATCCACCAAGCCCATCGTTTTTGCCGTGGCCCCACTCCAGAAAAGCCCGCTGAAGGTATCCTCGCTGATTTGCAGGCGTTCTCCCCTGCCGTGTTTGACCGCATCAATAAACTGCTGATGTACTTCATTCAATAAAGCGGTCATGTGTTTAACGTCTTCAGGCTTTTCGGGAGAAAACGGGTCAAGCGTTCCCTTGTGTTCGCCCGCAGTATACAGACGCCGTTCAATACCCAGTTTATTCATTGCACCAACGAAGCCGAAACTGTCGGTTAGTACACCAATGGATCCGACCAGGCTGGCCTCATTGGCAAAAATCTTATCTGCGGCCGAAATAATATAGTAACAGGCCGATGCGCATACATCGGTGACAACCGCGTATACCGGCTTGTCAGGATGAAGCTCACGCAGCCTGATGATTTCCCGGTAGATATAATCCGCCTGTACCGGACTGCCGCCGGGACTGTTAGCCCTGATGATCAGGGCCTCGCTTTTTTTATCTTCCAGTGCATCGCGCATACCCGTGACAATGATATCCGCACTGGCATCACTTTCAGCGGATATAACTCCGGATAACTCCACCAGTGCAGTATGACTGCCGACCTGCAAGGCTGACTTGCCGGCACCTTCATCGGGGAGATAGGCAATAAACAGGATGGTGACATACAGCAGGAACATAAACTTGAAAAATATACTCCAACGCCTGGCCTTGCGTTGTTCGTGCAGGGCAGAAAATGCAAGCTTGTTGATCATTTCCTTTTCCCATGCTTCTTTTTTTTCTTCAATCATGCGTGTTTTCCTCAGGTTCCTCTGTGTACAACAAATTTATTGTCCAGCAAGCCGGGTAGTTCACTGATGGTATCAAGAATATGCAGAGGATTGTATTGTTGCAATCGGAGCGGTTCATGGACACCATAGCTGACAGCGAGTGCCGGTACAGCCGCGTTTCTGGCCATTTCCATATCATATTCGCTATCACCAATCATGACAGCCTGGCCCGGCTCGACCTGCAGCGTCTGCAGGATTTCCTGCAACATAAGTGGATCGGGTTTGGAGCGTGTCTCATCGGCACAACGACTTTCTGCAAACAATGACCCGATACCCGTATCGCCAAGGGCCATGTCCAGACCGCGCCGGCTCTTACCGGTGGCAATGGCCAGGGTATAGCCCTGTTCCTGCAGGTAATTGAGCGTTTCCTGTACACCGTCGAAGAGACGTTGTGGTGGATTATCGGTAAAAAAATAGTTCCGGTAAGTGGCCGTGAAGCTGTCGGCAAAATCCCTGCTCTTATGCTCGGGATAGAGTGTGTAGATGGCCTCATGCATACCCAGGCCGATGACATCTCTCATCTCATGATCCTGTCTTGGTTCCAGCCCGAGTTGTTGTATGGTACTGCGCATGCTGTCGACAATATGCTTGACTGAATCCATCAGGGTGCCATCCCAGTCAAATATCAGTAATTTTATATCGTTCATATATAAATTCACTCCAGATTACTAAGCACACTTTTCAGGTCTACTGGTAATGGCGTGTTCAGTTGTAGGGTTTCGTCCTGACCGGGCAATAACAGTTCCAGCCAGTGCGAGTGCAGGAACAGGCGTCCAAGCCCTTTGCTCCTGATCCATTGGTTATATTCTCTGTCACCATATTTTTTATCTCCCGCAACGGGATGTCCGGTATGCGCAGCATGTACCCTGATTTGGTGGGTGCGCCCGGTTTCCAACTCAACCTCCATTAGGCAAAGCCGCTCATATTGCTGCAGTGGAGTGAAATGGGTCACCGCAGCCTTACCGTCGGCATCGACTTCAACCATGCGCTCCCCGCCCTGCAGGATATTTTTTCTTAGTGGGGCCGACACGGTCTTTTTTCCACCCTTCCAGGTACCAGCCACACCAGCAAGGTATTTCTTGATCACCCTTCCCTGCTTGAATTGTTCATGCAAAAAAGTAAGGGTTTTACGGTTTTTTGCCAGTATCAGGCATCCGCTGGTTTCACGGTCGAGACGATGGACCAGTTCCAGATAATCTTGTTCTGGCCTGATTGCCTTGACGATATCAATCAATCCGAACGACAATCCGCTGCCCCCGTGCACGGCCAGGCCGGACGGCTTGTTGACAACAAGGCAATCATCATTCTCATAGAGCACGCTGGCATCAATTTCCTGTAACAATCCAGGTGGCAACCTGGGTGCCGTATCTTCCTGCTGGGTAACCGGTGGCACCCTGACCATATCCCCTACTTTTAACCTGTGATTAGGCTTTATCCTGCCTTTGTTGACACGCACCTGGCCTTTTCTGATCAGACGATAGATTCGCGACTTGGGCACGCCCTTGAGTATGCGTGACAGATAATTGTCAATCCGTTGACCATCCTGATCTTCCTTGATTTCAATTACTTGTACCCCTCTCGGGGCATGTTTTGTCAATTCATTCATTATTATATGATACCAGCTGGCCTGGTACAGTCCTATACGAATTGCCGTCATGGCTAAACACTGCTATATTAGTGGGGCAAAAATCGTTTTTAGTACAATACATTACATTGGCTAGCCCCATTGAATGTATCTATGCAGACCCCAATATTAAATAAAGACGATTGTGGTTGCTCACGTTCTTGCATAAACGTGACAAACCCGCAACAAAAAGAGATATGACGGCCACAACAGGCCTACATAAACGGATGCAACGAGCGGGTGCCAACACTCGGTATTCATCGCTCCGTGAGCAGAATAAATTTTTAAAGAATTTTACAGCGCTTTGCACTCCTGACCTGTGCTGATGGCAGGAATAGTGGTTCTAGCTGAAGCGCCTGAGAGAACATAAATGAAAAGAATGCTAGTTAACGCAACTCAGCAAGAGGAGTTGCGCGTTGCCATGGTTGATGGCCAAAGGTTGTATGATCTTGACCTTGAGACTTCCTCGAGGGAACAAAAAAAATCAAATATTTACAAGGCCCGCATCACCCGGATTGAACCCAGTCTGGAAGCCTGCTTTGTCGATTACGGTGCAACCCGTCACGGCTTCCTGCCACTCAAGGAAATCGCCCGCAGTTATTTCAAACAGGATGTCAAACCCGGTGGTGGGCGCGTCAATATCAAGGATGTTGTCGTAGAAGGCCAGGAACTTGTTGTCCAGGTAGAAAAGGAAGAACGTGGCAATAAGGGTGCCGCTCTGACAACCTTTATCAGCCTTGCCGGCCGCTACCTGGTCCTGATGCCGAATAACCCCAGAGCTGGAGGGGTTTCGAGGCGCATCGAGGGTGAAGATCGCAACGAGATACGTGAGGCCATGGCGGCCCTGAATATCAAGGAAGGTATGGGCCTGATTGTCAGGACTGCAGGTGTCGGTCGCCAACATGAAGAACTGCAATGGGACCTGGATTACCTGGTACAGTTATGGGAAGCCATCGAGAAGGCATCCAGCGAGCGTTCCGCCCCGTTCCTGATTTACCAGGAAAGCAATGTTATTATTCGTGCCTTGCGCGATTATTTACGTACCGATATAGGCGAAATTCTGATCGATAATGAGGCGCTCTATAAGGATGCCCACGAGTTTATGCAGCAGGTCATGCCGCATAACATGAGAAAACTAAAACACTACCAGGATAGCGTCCCGCTATTCACCCGTTACCAGATTGAAAGCCAGATAGAAACGGCCTTCAACCGTGAGGTGCGCCTGCCCTCTGGCGGTTCTATTGTCATCGATCATACCGAGGCGCTGGTATCTATCGATATCAACTCTGCCAAGGCGACCAAAGGTGGTGACATCGAAGAAACCGCCCTGAACACCAATCTGGAGGCGGCGGAAGAGATTGCCCGCCAGTTGCGCCTACGCGACCTGGGCGGACTGGTCGTTATTGACTTTATCGATATGTACCAGTCACGTAATCAACGTGAGGTTGAAAACCGCTTGCGTGAATCACTCAAGGTTGATCGTGCGCGCGTCCAGGTTGGCCGTATATCCAGGTTTGGTCTGCTGGAAATGTCTCGTCAGCGACTCAGTGCATCTCTAGGCGAAGCCAGCCAGATAGTCTGCCCCCGTTGCAATGGCCACGGCACCATTCGTGGTATCGAATCATTGGCGCTATCTGTCTTGCGCATCCTTGAAGAGGAATCCATCAAGGAAAAGACCTCCAGGGTCATCGCCCAGTTACCGGTCAATGTCGCCACCTTCCTGCTTAATGAAAAACGCAAAATGGTGACTGATATTGAATCGCGCAATCAGGTGGAACTGATCCTGATCCCGAATATCGGTCTGGAAACACCCAACTATGAAATCACCAGGATGCGTGCCGACGAAACGGTTGCAGAAGAAAGCAGCCATAAACTGGCCACTCAGATACTGCGTGAAGAACCTGAGTCAGGCCAGGTGAGTCAGCAGAAAATTGAAAGCGAGGTGCCGGCTGTCAGGTCGTTGACTCCATCTGCACCGGCGCCTGTTACTACGCGGACGGACAAAACCCCGGAAGGCAGTTTTATCAAGAACCTGTGGGGCAGTATCTTCGGTGTTAAAAAGGAAGAGAAAAAAGAGGAAAAGAAAGAAGCCAAGCCCAAGGCAACGACGCAAGCCAGGAAACCGCAGGCTGGCCGACGTCCGCAACAGGGTAAGGGGCAACCTGGCCGTGGCCGTAAGAGCACTTCCAAGCAACAGGAAGCACAAAAAGCCCAGTCGCAGCCCAAGCAGGCTCAGCGTCGTCAGGAATCTGCGAAAAAAGCAGAAGGTCGAAAGAGCACGGATCAAAAGAAGCCTGATGAGAAACAATCCGAACAGAAACAAGCCAGAAGTGAAGGCAGTAGAGGTAGCAGACGTGGTCGACGTGGTGGCCGTAACCGTAGCAGGAAACCTGACCAGACCAGAAATCAGAGTGGGGCCGCCAACCCTGATACAAGCACCGCGGCAGAAAAAACCAGTCCGCAAACTGTAGAACCCCGGGAAAAAGCGGATACAGCTAAAAAGGCTGGTTCCCCTGCTCCTGCAGACACCGGTTCATCTGCGCGCAAGAGTGATAGCCGAACTGCGCAGGAACCGTCACAATCTGCACCCGTCGCTCGACAAAAGGATACTGAGGCGGCAGCTGACAAGCCGAAAGCAGCAGTAAAGGATGCGGCCAAGCCTGTAGTTACACCTGACAAGGATCAGGTCGTCGAGAAAAAACAGGAAGCCTCAAAGACAAAGGTTGTTTCTGAATAGATACGACAGTGGACAGAAAAGTCGGCCAGATCCTGATGCCTGGCCGTTTTTTGTTCAGTAGTTTATATTACGAAAGAGATCATACAACATCTGTTTGATGCCTGTAGCTCATAATCGTTTTTTCAGATCTTCCAGCAAACCCGTGGATGCCACTTCTATCAGGTCCAGCACCCGTTCAAATCCGGTCCGCCCGCCATAATACGGATCAGGTACCTCTTTGACACCAAGATGAGGCGCATAATCAAGAAACAGTGATAATTTATGCTCAAGTCCTTCCGGTGCGATTGATGCCAGATGCCTGTAATTACTCTCATCCATAGCCAGGATATAATCAAACTCGAAAAAATCATCCTCAATAGCTTTACGCGCCCGTAGTTTCCGCAGATCAATATCCCTGCTAAACGCCGCTTCCTGGGCGCGCGGATCGGGTGGTTCGTCGATATGATAGGTATGAGTACCTGCTGAGTCTACAATCACACGGTCATCCAGACCTTCCTTATTGACAAGATCAAGAAATACACCATGCGCGGTCGGAGAACGGCAGATATTACCCATACAAACAAAAAGTACCTTTAGCACCTACATCTTCCTCATGTTTAAGCTCTTCCGAGTTTCTAGCCGAATAGTAATTACAGACAAGACTATATTCAACAACTATAAGGCGCAGTATTGTACAGGTATTGTTGACGCTACTGTATTTTTAAATTTGATATGCTAATGAATGCAGTATCATCCCCGGAGAAGTAAAAATGCGGGTATCGATACCATTGTGAGCAGAAAAACATAAAAAACCCATGGGCACCAGCCTCCAAGATGATTACAGGCCTTCTTTAAACGACAATGTTTGCAGGACATACTTAACCTCTATTAGAACTTGATGCAGGCTTACAACAATCAAACAAACAATAAAAGCACTAACATCAAGGTAAATACCATATTTCGTTAAATTCGACTTAAATCTAACTTATCTCATTGATAATAATATATATTATCTCTAACAATTCACAGAATAACAATTGATCCAGATCAAAATGTGAATAGATCACACACTTAATCCGCAATAATTCACATCCAGCATCTGCTATCTGGCATAACTTAAAAACAAGACCATGACCTGGCTGCATGGCGTAAATACCAGGTTAATGCTAGTCAGGGCACGGTGATAGCTTGTAATGGGATTACAAGCACTGACAAGTGGATCAGTTGATTCGATAAGTAACAGATTCTAACGAAACATTATTATTGGGTTTCCTCCTGGGTTGGCGGGCTATTAAGCCCGCCTTTTTTATCTACATCAGGTGATAAAAATCGGATGCCTGACATCCATTAATATAAACCCGGGCGATTATATCAGGTATTCACTAACAGGACATAAAGGGGGGTAGCAAAGCCATACGTTCAATAAAATCAGTAGGATACATAGATCACGTAGTTATTTAATTAATTATGTCAAATAATATTAAAGTTTTCTAATATCCTTACCGATACATTGGTCACGTTGTTACTAACCAAGAAGTGAACAATCGATGTCCCATTTATTCAAGCGGATTGTGTCTACATGCCTGCTGATTGCGAGTGTTGCCTTGCATGGCTGCTCAGGTTTGAGTACGAAAGCGGAATCTACCTATATCCCGGCCAGCGTATTTCGTGATGATGTGAAAAATGTTTTGAATAGTTATGGTAATGAGGACATCCTGGAACACAGCATTTTCCGTCCGCAATTTCTGAGTTATCTCGATACCATCAACCATGAAAAGGGCCCCATCGATATTCAGCGCTTACAACAGGCCATTGCTACATGGAATGCGGTCATGTCAGAAAGTAATGCACATATAGTCTTCAAGCCACTGCATTTTGAACGCCTGGCAGGCCTGTCTGATGAAAACGGTGACTGCAATACAATAAAATTCTGCCAAATCACGGCTGAAGATCTTGAGCAAATCCGCACATGGAGTCACCTGTACCAAGATGATCTCTTTACATTTGAAGAGGATTCCGAGTACGAGTCATTTTATGATACCTCTATCATCAGCAGCGTGGATTCCAACAGTACAGAACTCAACAAACTGTTACGACGTATTTATAAAGATCCAGTGGGTAGAAACCTGATCGAACATTGTATTGCCACTGGAGTTAAATTCCGGGTCAGGGAACTCGAAGGAAAACATGGATACTATCAGCACAGTAATAATGTCATCGTTATTGATCCAAAGATTTTGTCCTATGAGTTCAATATGCGTTACATGATTCATGAGATGGTCCATGCGGTCCATGATGAAAGTAACAACTCGATTCAGGAAGAGGTGCTGGCTGAGCTGATCGGCCTCGACACACAGAACCGCATTACAGGCATTCCAATGGAATTACACCCCTACGCTGTTTTTGTGCAGCATATTCTGCACCCGGATTACGGCAGGCTTGCGGTCTCGAATAATATTAAACAGAGTCTGAATAAAGTCGGTCTGGAGCTGTAATTCTCCGAAATTAAATAAAGATCAGGATTAGCAGCTGCTAAGACATACGTACGTATCGAGCGCTAAATGCTACTTACACAAGTTTTATCGCAATGACCAAACATTATTGGTAATGACAGGTGACATGAATCACTGCTTGTATAGCGACAGTAAAGAATTACTTTTTTGTTTAATAACTGGGAGATTTATTATGAAACGTAAAAATCAAATCACTGGCATTATATGTTCGATGTTCCTGTTCGCAGGTAGCGCACAGGCATGTTACTACGAGGGTGACCCCGTTTTGACTGCATCGGGTTATGATACGCCTAAGACAAGCTCCAGTAGCAGTTGCTACTATGATGGCGATCCTGTCATGGAAAAGTCCGGTAACTATGATAGCCCTGCTATATCATATGAGGCAGGTGATTATTATACTGCCGATATGCCAGAAAAGGTCACCCACAATGGCTCCGAAGAAAATGCAGAATTTTCTGCTTTTGAGGCTGATTGCGGGGATGCAGACGATTCTGCTATCAATAATGCTAGTGTCGATGCCAACAAGACCAACACTAACGATGAGATGGAATGGATCCCGCAAAGCTGGAGCTTTTAAGAACCATACTGCGAAGTATAGATCCACATACCCGGTTGATAAATTCTGTTAACCGGGTATGTCATTACCCTCCTCCGCTGCAGAATTTCCTCCCCGCTATTAACTCTTATTAACAATGTGAATATCACACAAAACTCCGGTAAATGCTCTCACAGTAATTATTGACAACATGCATGATGATATCACTGTGCAATACATAACGATGTATGAAGGTTAATCATCCGAGGAGAAATAAAATGAACATATATACTATGGCTAGAGGAATAATCACTACATTCTGCTTACTTGCGGTTTCTGCTTTTGCTCAGGCATGTTACTACGAAGGTGATCCTGTATTAACACCATCGGGTTATGATGTGCCGGTTACAAGTACCGATAGCGACTGCTACTATGGAGGTGATCCGGTAATGGAAAAATCGGGCCAATATGACACCCCGATAACACTGGCCGAGGGAAGCTATTACTACACAGCAGATCTGCAGGAAGGCATAAGCTACAGCGATAATTCAATAGAAATGACCGACTTTTCTGCATTCGAGCATGAAGCCGACACTGAAACCACAGGCGTGGTTGAAGTAACAGCAGCGCAACGTGATCTCGGCGATCATGAATGGTTGCCACAGGCCTGGACTCGTACATATTGATCCTTGTCTGTATGGAAGGAAAATACCCCCGGTTGATGCTTTTCGTTCAGCCGGGCGACACCTGAAGCATGCAGCTATTCATTATTCAGATCACAGCACAAGTCCTGGCAATATTCATGACCTTACCATGCAATATGCTTAATTACCCGCGAATGCTAGTTATCCAGAATCCTTGCCGGTGGTTGCATGATCACGCGGCGTGTATATAACCAGCCCGTTAGCAGTATCAAGACGATTCCGGTGGCCGGACCGAGAATCCAGAAAGGCATGTGTAGTTCAAAACCCAGCTTGAATACACGACTGTACAGACCATAGGTTATGATTTCGGTCCCGGCGATGGCCAATAAACCGGAGAACAAGCCCAGTAATGTGAATTCAGCCAGCTGGCCCTTGCGTAAAAAGGCCCTTTTTGCGCCAAGTGTGCGCATGATGATTGCCGTATGTATGCGCTCATCCATACTCGATTGTAATGAAGCCAGCAGAACAACGAGTCCGGCAATCAGGACAAACAACATGACATATTCAACGGCCAGGGTAACCTGGTCCAGGATCACCTTGACTTGTTGCATAATGGCGTCGATTTCTATGACGGTCAGACCGGGAAATTCCCTGATCAACTCGTTAATAATATCCTTCATCTCGCTACTCAGATAAAAACTGCTGATATAGCTGTGTGGGTACTCATTGATCGTCGCCGGTGGAAATATAATATAAAAATTGGGCTGGAATGAATCCCATTGAACCTTGCGAAAACTCCGGATCCGGGCTTTGAACTGTTTGTCTGCAGACTGAAAACTCAGTGTGTCGCCGAGCTTCAGGTTCAGCCGATCGGCCAAACCCCACTCAACCGATATCAGGTACTTGCCGGAATCAGCCTGTGTCCACCATTGGCCATCGAGGAGTTTATTGTTTTTCTGTAATGACGATGCCCATGAGATATTCAACTCGCGTTTGAGGGCCTCGTCTATACGCGCCCCCGCAGGGACGGCCTCGAGGACCGGCACATCATTGATGGCACTGATACGTGCACGTACCATCGGGTACAGGCCCTCTGTTGTTATCCCTTGGCCCTGAAAATAATCTGCAAGTGGCTTCACTTCGTTCGCCTGTATATTGATAACAAAGTGATTGGGGGCATGTGCCGGTAACTGGCTTTGCCAGCGATCGAGCAGATCAATCCGTAGCAATAGCACCGTCAACAGGATCATCAGGGCCAGACCCAATGCCAGTATCTGTAATT
This sequence comes from uncultured Gammaproteobacteria bacterium, assembly GCA_947258655.1. Classification (GTDB taxonomy): domain Bacteria; phylum Pseudomonadota; class Gammaproteobacteria; order JAADHQ01; family JAADHQ01; genus JAADHQ01. The sequence goes on from CAMYJD010000029.1 coordinate 27,234, forward strand.
GGTTGGCACGTCGATAACGAATGACTTGCATCAGACCCGTTCGCCATGGCCCCTGTAAATATCCAAGCAGGTAGCGGCTCAAAGCAATCATGATGGTCGACAACACAGTCAGGATCAGTACACAGGCCAGGGTGCCAAGCAAAACGATGAGCGTCAGGCTCAAATTGCCAGATTGCCACCACATCAATCCAGTAATACTGAGCAGTGCCAGTCCATAGACGAAAACGGCACTTATCGGTAATGGCATGCTGTCACGTCGCAACACACGTAATGGTGGCACCGACTTCAAGCGCAGTATCGCCGGCAGACTGAAACCACTCAGAGTCAGTAAACCGGATAAGAAACCCGTAATAAAAGGTGCATAACCCGGATGAGGCAAATTGTCCGGAAGCAGTTCAACCATTACGAGCACCAGTCCCTGTTGGGCCGCATACCCAAGCAGACAGCCCAGTACGCTGGCCACCGTGCCGACCATAACAAGTTGCAGGCTATACAGCTTGACCAATCTTGACTGTGTGGCCCCCATGCATCGTAACAGCGCCGTTTGGTCAAAATGGCGCTGGCCATAGCGATTCGCAGCCATGGCAATGGCGATACCTGCCAGCATCACGCTAAGCATCGATGCAAGCGCGAGATACTGCTCTGCCCTGTCGAGTGCAGTATTCAATGCCGGCGAACCCTGTTTGCCACCGATGAGTCTGTCAGTAGGATTGAGCCTGGATTTGAGCCAGCGTGCAAAGCGCTCCCTGTCGGCCAGCTTTCCACTGAACAGGTACTGATAGGTGATGCGACTGCCTGGCTGTATGATGCCAGTCCGGCCAACGTCACTGTAGTGCATTAACATGCGCGGCGCTATTGGCATAAAACTACCGGCCTGCCCCGGATCATGTTTCAATATTCCGCCAACCAGTAACTCGCTGTCGCCCAATTCAAAGGGCTCCCCTGCTTTTAGTTGCAGACGTTTAAGCAGGCGTTGTGTCAGCCACGCCTTTCCTGCCGGAGGCCCGTTAGCGGATTCAATGGTATCGCCATACAACTGCCTGGTATATTCTATTTTACCGAGCAAGGGATAGTGGTCGTCTACGGCCTTTACTTGCGCCAGCTGATACTCGTTATTGGCGACAACCACGGTTGAAAACAGCAGGCTCTTGCTGATTTGTAACTGTAAACTATCGGCCTTGTCCAATATCTGTTTATCAACCGGTCTGGGAGAATTCAGCATCAGATCGGCACCAAGGAACCTGCCTGTCTGGTCATGCATGGCCAGGTCGATACGCTGGGTAAAAATTCCGATCGAGGTAATACTGGCGACAGCGATAATCAGCGCCAGGACCAGGATTTTCAGTTCACCGACATACCAGTCGCGCTTCAGTAACCGCCATGCCAATCGCAGTGTATTCATGGCGATGCTTCCCGGATGATGCCATCTTCAAGGAGCAGTCGGCGTTGACACAGGCTGGCCAGATTTTCGTCATGTGTCACCATAACCAATGTTGTCTGTTGTTCCCTGTTGACCTCGAACAACAACTCGATGATATGCGCGCTGGTCGTGGTATCGAGATTGCCTGTCGGTTCATCTGCAAATACGATGGCTGGTCGAGCGACAAATGCGCGTGCAATCGCGACCCTTTGTTGTTCACCACCCGATAATTGACGTGGAAAATGTTGCAGGCGATTTCCCAATTCTACTCTTTGTAACAGCGCGCGTGCATGTGCCTGTGCATTGGCATCGGATTTAAGCTCAAGCGGTAACATGACATTCTCAAGTGCAGTCAGATTTGGCAGTAACTGAAACGATTGAAAAACAAAACCGACCTTGTCGAGGCGCAATTCAGCACGTCCGTCTTCATCCAGTGCATTCAGGCGAATATTGTCGAAATAAACATCACCATCTGTAGGTAAATCCAGCCCGGCCAGTAATCCAAGTAATGTGGATTTGCCTGAACCTGACTTGCCCAGGATAGCAATGGTTTCACCCGACTTGATTTCAAGCTCGACACCATTCAGGATATGAATCATCTGCCTTGATGAGCCGTCCAGTGAGGGCACATGTTTACACAGTTTACGGGCTGAAAGGATAAGGTCCGGGGTCATTTCTATGTTACGCATTATTTATTGTTTATTGCTAGGCTTTGCCAGTGTCGCAGCAGCAGGGGTATCTGTGGATAAGGATACACCAGCTATCCTGGTTATTGGTGACAGCTTGAGTTCAGCCTACGGCATAAAACAGGACAAAAGCTGGGTTTCTTTGATTGGACAAAGACTAAAGGAAAAAAGTTTCCATTACCAATTAATCAATGCCAGCATTAGCGGTGATACGACCGCAAATGGTGTCAACCGTATACAGTCCCTGCTGGAACGCTACCAACCGGCTATTATTATTATCGAATTAGGTGGTAATGACGGGCTCAGAGGCCTGTCGATAAAATCAATGAAACAGAATCTGTCGACGATGATCACGCTTGGCCGGCAATATCAAGCAAGCGTCCTGCTTGCCGGCATAAAGATCCCGCCAAACTATGGCAAAAGGTATACCGAGGCCTTCTACAATGTATATATTGAGTTGGCCAACGAACATCGGCTAACGCTGATTCCGTTCCTGCTTGATGAAGTAGGCACGCGCTCGCGGTTAATGCAGCAAGATGGTCTGCACCCGACCGAAGAAGCGCAAGCCATCATAGTGGAAAATGTCTGGCCCTATCTTGTCTCGATGCTGCAAAAGTAGACATAGCGCATCCCTCAAATCATGCCGTGCTACATTTGCAGGACAATCCTTCGCACCCATACCGGCATTGACTTATTAATGATAATCATTATCATTCGTATTAACGCGGATGCCATTAGCGCTATGCTGTAGTCAATTACCAGCTATGCAATACACATGAGGTTATCAGTTTACGTATGAGTATTTCCTGTTCTACATCAAGAAGACCTCTTACATTATTGTTTCTACTTTATTTTATACTATTCAGTAATTACATATTTGCAAGTGAACAACAGGAAACCAGCGATCCTGCACAGATCCTGGTCGGTGAACGGCTGTTCCTCGAGATACGGTTCGCCCAGTCCTATTACAGCAATCCAGACAAGCCTGACCCGGTATTGAGCTCCACAAAAACAACCGCAACTGACCTGCCGGGGGCATTTGCGGGTCAGCATATGAACTGCCGTGCTTGTCATATGGTGGATGAGCATGCTGACAATACAGCGGCGGGTATGCGCAGCTATGCAGATTTCGCCCGCCGCCCGCCAATACCGATGCGCGCAGATGGCAGGATGAATGCACCCAGAAACTCACAGCAACTGGTCAATATAGCGATAGCAAATGACGCCGGGCTGGCATTCCATTTTGACGGTCAGTTCGCGACGATGGAGGCCCTGGTCAAGGCGACATTAACGGGCAGAAACTATGGCTGGCTGGCGCATGAACAGCAACAGGCGATAAAACATATTGCTGATGTCATCCGTAGTGATACGGACAAGGGTGAACTGGCGCGTGAATCGGGGGGTGATTACAGGACCCTGTTGCAAGGAACATCCGCGCGTATACCTGCCGATTTCCGCCTGGCGCAACCCTACCGAATTAATGTCGATCAGGCCTCAGACAGCGAGATTGTCGATGCAATCGCGAGGCTGATTGCCGCCTATGTCAACGACCTGGCATTCTCACGCGACGCTGACGGCCTCTACGACGGTTCTCCATATGACCAGTTCCTGATCAAGAACGGCTTGCCGCGCAAGCCCGCCAAGGGACAAACAGCCATCGAATACAGCCGCAAGCTGCTCGTTGCTTTGAAGCAGTTAAAAAAGCCGGAATATATCAGCGCTTCGACCCGCTTCGACACGCATCAACAGGAATTTAAGTTTGGCCCAGCGGAACTTGCAGGCCTGAAAATATTTCTGCGTGAAGCCGCAGTAAACAATCAGCGTGTCGGTAACTGTATCAGCTGTCATGCAGCCCCCGACTTCACCGATTTCAACTTTCATAACACTGGAGTCAGTCAAATCGAATATGATGCAATTCACGGGAATAACAAATTTGCATCGCTGCACATCCCGTCTTTGTCCGAGCGCAATGCTAGTCATAACGATTTTCTACCACCTACGATGAAACACCCACAGGCAAGCGGCCGTTTTATCGCCATCCCGACAAAACAACAGCCCGGGCGGACCGACCTCGGCCTGTGGAATGTATTCGCCAATCCCGACGAACCAGCGCAGCAACAACATTTATCCGACCTGGTATGCAGCATGGTCAGTAAACAAGGCGGATTAAGCCGGGACAAATGTTCAGTTGAGCAACTGTTGCCGTACACCGTAGCCCGCTTCAAAACACCCGGCATTCGGGATCTCGGTCATTCAGCACCGTATATGCATAATGGCATGTTTGATACGCTCGAGGCCGTACTCGCGCATTACATGCAAGTATCCACACTGGCACGTGCCGGCAAGGTTCTGAATGCAGCCCCGGAATTAAGCGCTATGTATCTGCAGGCAGAGGATATCAGCATGCTGGCCGCATTCCTCAGAGCCTTGAATGAGGACTACGATTAATTTGTAATAGATCAGACTCGAACTGACAGTATCTAAAAGAATTTAATGTCTTCAGTCACACTGTAGCAGTCGTTCAGATATTCAGGGTGCCAGGCAGAAAGCGGCCGAGGCTGTGTGAAAACCCTATTCGAGGTATAATTAGGTAACTGGAATAAGGAGATCATTCTATGAGTGGGTTTATCGAGGGAGAAGACCGCAGTCAGGCTACATTATTTCCGGAACGGCTTGATGATTACATAGAAGAAAACAGTGCTGTACGTGTCATCGACGTATTTATTGATGAACTTGATATCTCAGGCCTGGGATTTAAAACTGAATCGAGTAACACGGGCCGCCCCGCCTATCATCCGACCACTTTATTAAAGATCTATGTCTACGGTTATCTTAACCAGGTGCACTCCAGCCGTCGTTTGGAACGGGAAGCACAGCGTAACGTAGAGCTGATGTGGCTCACGGGGCGCTTAGCACCGGACTTTAAAACCATAGCCGATTTTCGTAAAGATAATGGTGAAGCAATCCGATTGGTCTGTCGCGAATTCGTTATGCTATGTCGTAAACTTAACTTGTTTGCAGACGCCTTTGTCGCCATTGATGGCAGCAAGTTCAAAGCAGTCAATAATCGTGACCGTAATTTTACACGTGCAAAAATGAAGAGGAGACTAGCAGAGGTCGACGAGAGCATTGATCGATACCTAAAACAAATGGCCAGTTCTGATCGACAAGAACCCTCAGAAGACAAGACACAGCGACTCGAAGATAAGGAACAACTTTCTCTCACTGACCCTGATGCACGCTCGATGAAATGCAGGGGTTCAGGCATAGTCGGATACAACGTGCAAACAGCGGTTGATGTACGTCATCATCTCATCGTCGCACATGAAGTGACAAACAATGGTTCTGACCGTCGTCAATTAACGAATATGGCAAAACAGGCTCAGTCAATTATAGGCTCCAAAGAAACACTAAAAGTCGTTGCTGACCGTGGTTATTACCGCAGCCATGAGTTTTTAGACTGCGATAGAGCGAATATTATTACTTACGTTCCGAGACCAGACACTTCGAACAATAAGGCCAGGGGTCAGTTTGGTCCAGATGACTTTCGTTATATTGAAAAAGATGATCAGTACGAATGCCCAGGTGGGCGGCGCTTGGATTTTCGTACTACCATGCATTCCAAGGGAATGACTCTGCATCGTTACTGGGCGAAAGACTGTCAATCATGCGCTATAAAATCAAAGTGCACGACGGGTAAAGAGCGACGAGTGTCACGATGGGAGCATGAGGAGATTCTTGAATCAGTTCAAATGCGATTAACCAATGATCAAAGTAAAATGCGTGAAAGACGTGCCACAGTCGAACATCCTTTTGGCACGCTGAAGTACTGGATGGGAGCTACACACTTCCTAACGAGATCACTTGATCGTGTAAGTACTGAAATGAGTCTTCACATTCTTGCTTATAATTTGAAGCGGGTCATTAAAATTGTTGGTATCAAACCTCTGATTAAGGCTATACAAGTGTAAGAGCTTTACACTTGTATAAATGCCCGAGATATGAGCGCTGCACAGGCTGATTACAAAGTATTTATTTATGCCGACTAATATTATATTGGAACTGGGATTATCGAGAATGGCTTGTGAGAACGCTTCAGAATGAGTGCTATGCCAATTATTGGCTTTTCAAGATCATAGGTTCATGTTTTCACACAGCCTCGGCCAAAAGCGGCCGTTCCTTCCGACCGTCATCCCCGAATGATTTTGTCGGGAATCCATTCAAATATTGCAGTTTAATAGTTTTTATTCTGGTCCCAAATATTTTGAGTATCGTCATTGCGAGCTGCACAACCGTGTATCACAATCAACAGTAAAGTCGGACATAAAACTTAACAGATCGCCGCGGCGTAAGAATCCACGCCTCGCGATGACAATGCTAATCAGTTTCTAATAATCTGATGCACATTCGTGACTGGCCGTTTAGAGTCACATTCTGCTATTAGCATATAATTCCTGCAGGTCTGCATCTGACAAGTATGAGACATCACTTTTGCCAGACAATTGGATCTCTTAATCTCTCCGCTCAGATTAAATCCTGGGTTTTTACAGATTAATAGCGAGTGATAACTTCAGGTGGCAGAAAACTGGATATGATAACCGCCGAATTTACGTATATTCAATACGCCGGTATCCAGAATCAGGTACTGTCCCTTGATACCCTGTAGCGTACCTTCAATCTGCGCGGTTTTATCGAAATTGAAGGATTTGACCTTGTCGGGATACTGTTCAACCGGATAATTGATTGTGACAGGTTGCTCATCAGGCAATAGTGTTATGGATTCGGGATCAAATTGTTGCTCGACCTCCCTGATCTCTGCCTCGGTCTGCTGCAGCAATTCATCGCGTCTGATGCACAGGTCGATTGCTTCGGGTTCCCCTTTCAGCATCTTACGCCAGTCGGTACGGTCAGATACATGTTCCTTGATCGCGACTTCCAGCTTACCTGAGATCAGGCGATTACTGACACGAAAAATCGGCAGTGCCTGACTGGCTCCCTGATCCATCCAGCGTGTGGGTACCTGCGATCCACGTGTGATCCCGACCTTGAGTCCTGACGAATTCGCCAGGTAGACATAATGCTGCTGGAAACAATGTGTTTCCCCCCACTCCGGTTGCCGGCAAGTGCCTTTGAAATAATGGCAGGTCTCAGGTTTCATAATACACATATCACATGCGGCGAGAGACTGGAAACAGGGATAACAATAGCCCTGGCTGTAACTCTTGCTGGTTTTTCGTCCACACTCAATACAATGAATCTGACCCAGGTAATTCAGTGAAACCGTGCTGCCGATAAACTGGTTCAGCGGAATCTGTTCATCATCCAGCGGCAAGCGGTACTCCACGGGTGATTCAAGCGTGGTTACCATTTTTTTAAGATGTCCTGTCGTTATCATCCGATAATATTAACATATAAGCCGATCACCAGGCACTGTGATGCTTCGGTTAACCAAACCGGTGCAATACTGATACGATATTTACCCTTACCCTCAAGCTATCACCAGCCATGTAAAATCTTGGCGCAATCCATGCCAATCAACCTGTCGCACAGTGTCATACGATACAAATAATCAAGCCTGGCAGAATAACAATATAAACAGTGTGGAATAATATGTCATTGATTCATTGGAAATAAATACATAGCACTGAAACCATTACACTTTTTCATAAATATATGACGTTTTGTGCCGATATAAATGCTACTTGTGGGACGGATTACAAATATGATTTTTAAATATAATTATCAGCTGCTTATGTCATTGTGGATCGTATTATTTTCGTCCATGGCAGGTGCAGAAACGGTTTCTCGGGAAGTCAGGTCTGGCGTGATGGCCATGGCCGAATATGAACAGGGCGAAGCAGATAAACCAGCGGTCGTGGTCCTGCATGGTTTTTTACAAACCAATAACTACCTGACCTTGTCGAATATCAAGGAAGCGGTAGTCGATAATGGTTACAGTCTGCTGGCGCCAGTCATGTCACTGGATGTCAATAAGCGCACTACCTCCCTTCCCTGCCAGGCGACCCACAAGCATACGATGCAAGACAGCCTTGCTGAGGTTGACAGCTGGATGCAATGGTTAAAGAGCAAGGGGCATACAGAGGTCGTCTTGATTGGCCACAGTTTCGGCAGTGTCCAGGCAGTCGCCTATATTGAAAAGCGGTTTGGTAACACAAGTTTTCCAGCCATGAAAAAGGTCATCGGCGTCAGTCTGATAGATTCAGAATATGTACCTGACATTAAACGACGAGAACAGGACCGAAACATCGCACGCAAACGCTTACAACAGAAAGATAGCGATATTTACGCATACCGCCTGTCCTACTGCCATCAATACCGTGCACCGGCCAGGTCCTTCCTGTCGTATGCAGACTGGACCAGTGATCGTATCCTGTCAGCTCTGAAATCACTGACAACTCGTACCGAGATTATTTCCATACTGGGTAGTAAAGACAAACGCGTCCCTACTAATTGGCCAGACAAGCAGAAAAAGGCCGGTGCTGATGTAAGGATTGTCGAAGATGCCAATCACTTTTTTGGCGGCAATCAACAGATTGACCTGATTGATCTGCTGGACGAAATACTGGGTGAATGAGATTGAGTATTTTTTCATGTTTTATTGATAACAAGTCAAACCCAATCGTGATGTATTTTTTCGGGTTTATATTACTGTCCGGGCTGAGCACGCATAGCCTGGCAGCCAAATGCCTGTATGTTTCTTCCTATCATAAAGGGTATGAATGGAATGATGGTATCGAACGCGGTCTCGAATCAGTTCTGAAAAGCAAATGTGAAATTGACAAATTTTATATGGATACCAAGCGTAATCAGGATGAGGAGTATGGTAAAAAACAGGGACTGGCTGCAAAGGACTATATACTAGCAACCAATCCCGATATTGTAATTGCCGCCGACGATAATGCTTCGCGCTATCTGGTCATGCCACATTTCAGAAATTCAAGTATTCCGTTTATCTTTTGCGGCGTTAACTGGACAATCGACGAATACGGTTACCCGTATACGAATACAACGGGCATGATTGAAGTAGCACCTATAGCGCAAACCCTGAAGACGATAAAGGATGTTCACAAAACACCATTACAAGGAGTTTACCTGTCATCCGATGTGTTTACCGAACACAAGGACTTTGAACGTTATCGTTCGTTATTTGCCAAGCAAAGTGTGGAACTGAGCGGTGTATTCGTAACGACAATGAAAGACTGGAAGGATTTCTATGTCAAGGCGCAAGAGGAAGATTTTATTATACTCGGTAATAATGCGGGTATAAATGATTGGGAACGTAAGGAAGTGATTGAACATGTAATGAATACATCAAACACATTCTCAATCACCAATTACGAGTGGATGATACCCTATGCGATGTTCGCGATCACAAAACAAGCCGAGGAACAGGGAGAATGGGCCGGACAGGTCGCTCTTGCAATACTTGACAGGCTGGCTATCAGTAATATCCCTGTTGTTGTAAACAGAAAAACGAATACGTACGTAAATCCAACATTGAGCAAGGCTGCGGGTATTCTTATTCCCGCGGACCTGTTCCACAAAGCAGTCAAGATTGGTCAATAGTATGCCCCTCATCCGATCTATATATTCACTGCGTTTTCCACTGCTGGCATTAGTAGCAGGTTTAATCGTTGCAGGTGTCCTGCTGAGCAATGCCTTTGAACGATTACTGGCACGTGAGACGGACAAGTTCCTGTCTATGAGTACTCATATACAGGACAGAATAGTGTCGCGTGTAAGTGCAAGTGAAGAAGCACTGTTTAATCTGTCAACTTTCTTCAATTCATCGAATAATGTGGATTCAGATGAATTTCGTGTATTCTCCAATAAAATTCTGACACGTCATAGGTATATACTATCTACCCAGTACCTCCCGCTGATAGCCTACGAACAGCGTAATGAATTTGAATCACGTATGCATAGCGACGGCTATGCGACATTTTCAGTGACTGAATACCGTAACGGACGCTTTATTACTGCACCACCGCGTGGACACTATTTCCCGGTACTCTACCAGGAGCCATTTACGCCTTATACAGCTTCAATGATGGGTTATGATTTATTGAGTAATAAACATATTTCAACAGCTGCTATGACAGCTATAGCGTCCGGCAACGTATATGCTACCTATGAAGTCGACCCTGTCACTAATAAAGGCTTCTATATCATGATAAAGGCCCTTTACTCAGGCAAGGAAACGCCACCAGAGGCAGATGATCGGCGAAAAATCGTCAATGGTCTGTTGATTTTGAAAATTGACATGCCCGCATTAATCAATGAGTTACAGGGTACGGATCATCTGGAACTGGCGCTGTTTACCCATGATAATAGCTCAGGAAAGAAATTGCGCAGGATTGCATATCATAAGGGAAAACATATTTACGATGAAGAGGAATGGCATATCGACTGGAATAGCAAGTCGCTTTCTATTCGGGTCCCGAGTGGAACGCTTGGCCTGGATTTACGCAGTCCCGTACACTGGCAGGATACTGACAATGAAGCATTGATATTGAACGGGCTGGTCGGAATACTACTTACAATACTGTTGACTGGAGGTACAAGTATTGTCGTTTTCAGGACACGAAAACTACAGGACATCAATCAGGAAATATCGCGCCTGGTAGATCAGCGCACGGAAGAGCTGCAGAATGAAAAAGATATGCTTGAACATGAAATACAGGTTCGTCAACATGCAGAGCACAGGCTCCTCAGGCAGCAGGATTCGATGTTACAGTTATCGTCTAGTCAGGTCAGCATCAATACCAACCTTGAAGAGGCCTTGAGAAAAATCACAAAAATATCGGCCCAGACCCTTGATGTCGAGCGTGTCAGTATCTGGCTCCTGAATGATGATCATACAGAAATCAGATGCATCGATCTCTATCTAAAATCAAGCGATCAACATTCTTCGGGTATGGTGCTTAAAAAAATCGATTACCCACACTATTTCAGTGTACTGGAAGCGGGTCGACCGATTGCTGCTGATGATGCCAGGGATGATATACGCACCAGGGAGTTTGCAAACGGCTATCTATTATCGCAGGATATATACTCCATGCTGGATGCGCCTATAAGGAAGGATGGTTTGATTGTCGGAGTTATTTGTCATGAACAAGTCAATAACAAACGTACATGGAAGCTGGATGAACTGAATTTTACCAGCGCATTAGGTGACATGATCTCGCTGGAAATGGAACGTCATGGGCGTAAACAGGCTGAGTCAAAAACTATCAAGCTATCCAGTGCATTGGAACATGCAGCCGACTCCGTATTCATAACTGATATTGGCGGTGTAATCGAATACACCAATCCCGCGTTTGAAAATATAACTGGCTATAGAGCAGAAGAGGTCATTGGAAAAAGCGCAAATATTGTCAGTTCAGGTAAACATGACAGGGTATTTTATCAAGACATGTGGAAAACACTGCTTGATGGTCACGAGTTCCGCGATATATTTATCAATAAGAAAAAGGACGGGACGATCTACTATGAAGAAAAGACCATTACGCCATTACATGATGATAATGGTAACATATATAATTTCGTATCCGTCGGCAAGGATATCACTGATAGAATGCAAACCCAGGAACGTCTGCATTTCCTGGCACACCATGACTTGTTGACCGAATTACCCAACCGGGTCATGCTCACTGACAGGCTAGGTCATGCGATCGGCAATGCCCAGGCGCGTAGTGAGTCTCTGGCCGTCATGTTCCTGGACCTAGACCGCTTCAAGGTCATCAATGACACCCTGGGTCATAATATTGGAGACCAACTGTTGCAAATGGTTGCCGACAGACTCAGGCCCTGCGTACGTCAAACTGATACTGTTGCCCGTATCGGTGGTGATGAATTCGTTATCCTGCTGGAAGATATAAAGGACGTAACCAGTATTTCTTCTGTTGCTAAAAATGTTCTGGATACCCTGACCCAGGCATTTATGCTGGAGAATCGCGAATTATTTGTTACCAGTAGTATCGGTATAAGTATCTATCCTCAGGATGGACACGATTCGAATACATTGCTAAAAAACGCCGATACGGCAATGTATCGTGCCAAGGAATATGGCAGAAACAACTACCAGTTCTATTCATCTGATATGAACTTACGCACGCTGGAGCAACTAACACTGGAAACCGACCTTCGTTATGCTTTGCAGCGAGACCAGTTTACACTTTATTATCAACCCCTGATTGACCTGAATAACGGGCTCATTGTCGGCTTTGAAACCCTGATTCGCTGGCAACATCCGGAATTTGGCTTAGTTTCGCCAGCTGACTTCATTCCCATGCTGGAAGAGACGGGTTTGATCATACCTGTTGGTGAATGGGTATTGCGCACGGCCTGTCAACAGAACAAGGAATGGCAAATGCAGGGTCTGCCAGCAATACCTGTGGCCATTAACCTGTCGGCCAGACAGTTCGGTGCAACGAATCTCACCGGGCAAGTATCAGAAATCCTGGAGGAAACCAGTCTGGAGCCGCGATACCTGCATCTGGAAATTACCGAAAGCGTCGTCATGAGCAATGCCTCAGGCACCTATAAAACCCTGGATGAGCTGAACCAGCTCGGCATACATCTCGCCGTCGATGATTTTGGCACCGGTTATTCATCACTCAGTTACCTGAAACGGTTCCCGATCCATATACTCAAGATAGATCGTTCTTTTGTGCGTGATATCACCACGGACCCTGATGATGCGTCAATAGTTTCAACGGTTATCACACTGGCACATAGCCTGAAACTGAAAGTTGTCGCCGAAGGAGTCGAGACCGAGGAACAGGCCTCTTTCTTACGCGACAGATCATGCGATATAGCGCAAGGTTATCTGTATAGCAAGCCGCTTTCTACTGAAAAAATGACGGCATTACTGACCGAGCAATCACTCACGATTGATAAATTGAATAAACTCAGTTCCTAGATGATTCGTACCTGTATCACCCCATACCACTGCCCTATTCAGATTTAACAAATTTATTACAATTAGATTTTCTGGCATAAATAACAGACAACAAAGGGATTTTTCGACTGTTTCCATGCTGTTGAAGATTCTAGCCGTCATTCGTACTTTACCTTGACAACTGTTTAGGACAGTATTCACCTATGAATAGTGAAACAGTTGAAAACGACAAGCAAACACGCAGCGGTTTGCGCTGGACACATGTACTGTTAATAGTATTGGTAGCGATGCTCGTCACCATAGGCATTACTGTATGGATTGTGACCAGTTACCTGTTCCCGTCAGAATTCACCCCTGTTACGCTCAGTGTAAAGGAAGAACGCATACTGGATTCAAAGCTCGAGAAACTTGAATCCTTTCAAGGTCCACGATCTCAGCCCGTCCCCAGCGCGGAAGACGGACAAGCATTGGAGCCAGAGGCCTATAGTGAAGTTGACGCAAAAAGAGAAATCAGTCTGAGCGAAAAAGAATTGAATGCCTTGTTGGCAAAAAATACCGATCTGGCCAGAAAGCTGGCTATCGATCTTTCCGATGACCTTGTCAGTGCCAAGCTTCTAATCGCTGTAGATCCGGATTTCCCAATCATGGGAGGCAAAATAGTCAAGGTACGCGCCGGTGTCGAGATTGCATATCGAAACAGCAAGCCCGTCGTGGTTATAAAGGGCATCAGCATCATGGGTGTACCGCTACCTAATGCCTGGATCGGTGGACTCAAGAATGCAGATCTGGTGCAGGAATTTGGCACTCAGCAGGGATTCTGGAAGTCATTCTCTGAAGGCGTTGATAATATAGCCGTCAGAGATAGTCACCTGTATATCAAACTTAAGGAATAATGTCCGAGTAATCACAGCGTTATTTACAAGGACGATCTAAATATTTAGACACGATCTGACAGATTTATAGATTGGATTCCCGCTCCCCGACTAAACCATTCGAGGACAGGCTCCGCTGGAATGACGGGCTTTCTGGATCCCCGACAAAGTCATTCGGGGATGACGGTCGGAAGGTAGTAAAAGGGGTTATAAAGGTGTATTGATGAAGTAAAGGGAACAGCTTGGACTCAAGAATCAAGTGCAACACTGACTAACCCTCCATCAATCTCCATCTCGATCATTTCCTGTGGTGTTTGAAAGCCGTATCGCTTTCTTGGGCGTGTATTTAACAGCCAGGCAAAATGATCGAGTTCCTCCTGTGAATAAATGGATAAATCTTCACCCTTAGGAAGAAATTGGCGCAACAAACCATTTATATTTTCACTACTTCCACGTTGCCAGGGTGCATTTCTATCGGCAAAATAAATCTTCATATCAAGATGTTTTGACATTAAGGGGTGTTGTGCCATCTCAGCACCACGGTCATAGGTTAAGGATAGTCTCAAGAAAGCCGGTAGGTTTTTCATATTAGCTTCAAATCCCTCGCGTACATGTTGCGCAGACTTACTCCGCATCTTACTCAAAATAAGATAGCCCGTTTTACGCTCTACCAGTGTGCCGACACAGGACTTGTTCATTGCACCAACAATCAAGTCGCCT
>CAMYJD010000030.1:0-3717 GCA_947258655.1 uncultured Gammaproteobacteria bacterium
AAATTAGGTTTAATATTCTGATCGGATAAATTATTACTTTCCAATAATCTGTTATTCAAATCCTCTCTTAGTCTACCTATGTAATCATCAGGGAATACCCACAACGGCAGCTTATCGTGACGTTGCAGGCCTCTGTCCTGCGGTAACAATTTGTATTTCAGGGTCATCAGGATATCGCTACTGACCCATGGGCTTTTGAGAAAATACCAATGGCCATTACCCGCTGCGGCGTTTTCAGCGTTGGTGACATCGATGACACTCAATTCCGGTGTGCGTTGAAGATATTCTGCTACTTCAGCACTGATTTCAGCAGTGGAAAACACCTGCCCAAGTCGTCGTCTGGCAAATAAAATTTTAGATATATCCAGAGCCTCATCTGTAGCGGACATGTAAATGGTCATTGTCTCCATGATGTTAAGCAATCCATCTTCAAGATGGGCACCAAATGTGTGTCGATCGTAATCACTGCCAATCAGTATGACATGACCAAGCTTGAGCTTGTCTGCAATCGCGGCCTTAGGCTTGCCTGTGTTCAGCAAGGCCAGTTGTGACAGGGTTTTTATTGCAACGCGCGTACCGGCGCTGTATGCGACAATATGGATGCGATGTACATCAGTATCTCTGGCCAGGTATTCCAGTAACAGACGCAGATTATGTGAAGTATAGACGGCTGTTTCCAGGTCCTTGGCATAGGCCCAACGACTTGGCGAGGATGGCCAGGCATAGGAGATAAATACACCGTCGTAGCCGAGGAAATGCCACAGCTCTGCACCTACCAGTACAGGATTGGAAAAAACAACCTTGAATCCGGGGATATATATGAAAATATCCTTGTTCTGTGATGTGGCGAGCTTGCTATTGACTATTGCTGCGAATGCCTTATCTGCAGATCTGTCACTACCGGGTTGCTGAGTTTTATACAAGGAACTGTGGCTACTATCGAGGATGCCGACTTCATTAACCTCGGTGACACGTAAAGGGAAATCACGTTCACGCTCCCTCAGCAGGGAGATGCGTTTTGCCTCCTCCCAGCTAAGCTGGCCCTGTCCAATCTGGATTTTCCCGACACCCAGGCGTAACTGGTGACCGCGGGTGTTTTCATAAAATGCTTCCTTGCTTTTGGCAGTTGCGGGTTTACGGTCGGTTGCATAGAGCATGCCTCCGTACGGGATCGACTGTACCGCCTTTTCATCGCTAAAAGGATTTGCGCTGTGCTCCGAGTAGATCTCGGGCGTTGGCATCAGATTCAGTTCATACGGCCCGGTACTTGAACATGCTGACAGCAACAGGAGCAAGAAAATACTGACGATCCAGGACAGTTTATGAAAGATGGTCATCGAATAAGGTATCCCGCTTTCGATATCAGAATTGATTACAATTTATATCATTTATCCTTTTATATTTTAATGACATAGATCAATAATTGAACCTGAAGACAGTAAGTTATGATCCAGGAGTGCATGCCAACGTCGATTGAAGCAGCGTTAATTATCAGACATTACGGCTCCACCTTCACCAACAACAACAAACGGTGCCCAGAACATCGGGTGGGCAAACCAGGGCTTGTTTGTTTGTTTCATCAGTTTCAGGCGCGCTCGCTGCAGCGCTTCGGCCCGACCCAGGCCAGGCCGAGTTGCGAATGCCTTGAACATGTCGGTTTGCAATTGTACGGTCGCATCCGACACCACATACCAGTGCGAGACCAACAGGGCACGGCTCCCGGCATAAAAGAATGCACGCGCCAGACCCGACAGTCCCTGTGCCCCTGGCGTGCCATCAGACGCGGCGGTATTGCACGCCGACAGAATCACCCAGTCGGCATTCAGTTTCAACAGGGCCACTTCGCTGGCGGTCAGCAGGCCATCATCTGCCATGCTCGCCACCTTCGGTGGCGTCAATACCAAAGCTGGCTCGCTCAGGCCCTTGAATTCACCTGCCATCAGGCCGTGTGTCGCAAAGGCAATCACGCGGTACGGTGACAGGACCACACTGCGTACCTGTGATTCCGTCGCATTATCCTGTAGATACAGTGAGGTTTTGTCAGCGCCCAATGCCTGCGCCATGGCCTGCAGTTCGTGTTGTGTGTCGGGAAGACGTTTGAATGCGTTTCTTACCGTGTCAGCGTCCGCAATGAGGCCCCGTCTCAGCAGGGCCTGGGTCGAGAGACCACGCGTGTCCATGTCGGATACCTGGTTGCCCAGTAGTGGATCACCAAAGCCCACCATGGGTCGGTCGGCTTCGGAGCGTTTAACAAAATGTCGCAGCACACGCAGTGCACTGATAGAGGGCAGGGTGCTGAGTGCATATTGTTTGGCCAGCCATGGTAGCTGTTCATACTGACGCAATCGTGTGACCTGTGTAGTAGATTTTGCGGCGACCAGAACACCGAAAGGCAGGCTGGTCAGCGCGCCGTCCGGGATGATCATGACATGTCTTGCTCCTTCGAGCAGCGCTTCGGCGGGAGCGATCAGTTTCTGATAGAGCGCATAAGCCAGTTCGATATTAAAGCGGGGTATACGGTAGGGAGGGAGATCGTGGTAGCTTTGTTGTGGATCCCCGGCCTCAGAATCCTCCAGCATGTTCGCCGCGTCCAGTCCCTTACGCAAGCTGTTTGAAGCGGTCCTTGCGTATCGTAAACAGGTAGGTTTCCGTATCGCTTACCAGATAACTGAGGATGGCCTCGTCCGGCTTTAACAGATCTTGTATTTCCGTCAGAGCAAGCGGTGCCGGATTGGTTAACGCGGCGTACTCGGGAAAGTCATGTCGCAAGACGGTCTCGAGCTCTCGTAAGCGTTGATCCAGTTCTGCCAGTTGCTTACGTAATCGTTTTTCCTTATCCGGCAGACGCTTTTGCGGCGATTCACTCACGGCCCTGGTCAGTAAGCTATCCACGCCTTGCCATCGCTTGAGGGTGTCCTGATGCTCGCGTACCCGTTGTGCCTGGGCATCACCGCCGGCGGCAAAGCGTGTGGCTATCTGCGCCAGGGCCTGCGCGGCGCCGCTATTGCGAGCCAGTTGACTGACTTCCAGACCTTCTGTGCTCAGGATCATTTTATTAGCGGAATTGTTGTGTAAAAGTCGATTGAGGATGTTGATGTGATTCAGAAAGGTGACTTGTACTGATTGCCGTTCCTGCAGTTGGCCAATTGAACGTTCGGGGCGGGGGTGTGTGATCCGTTGTCGGTAGATCTTTGTGGACTTGCGCGCATATACCAGGGCGTCGGCAAAACGGCCCTGGTCATGGTATAGCATCGCCAGGTTATTGAGACTGATAGCAACGTGAGGGTGCTCCAGGCCATAGACTTTCTCCCTGATCGCCAATACCCGTTTAAACAGCCTCTCGGACTCAACATATTTACGCTGGTATTGGTAATTCAGAGCCAGATTAATAAGCGTGGTGGCAATAAGCGGGTGCTGATTACCGAATGCTTTGTCAAAAATTGCCAGCGTCCGTATCAATAATGGTTCTGCCTCGGTGTATAGACCCTGCTTCATAAAACCCGTCGCGAGGCTATTAAGACTGTTGGCCACATCCGGGTGTTCGCCGCCATGAACCTTTTCTCTGATTGCCAGTGCCTGTCTGTGCAGTTTGCCTGCTTCCATATACCGGCCCTGGTATTGATACAACGTTGCCAGGTTCTTGAGGCTGGCGGCAACAAGTGGGTGCTGACTACCGTGGATCTTTGTAAAAATGGCCAATGAGCGTTTGTATAATGG
>CAMYJD010000030.1:3746-43081 GCA_947258655.1 uncultured Gammaproteobacteria bacterium
GCACGTTGGAATAACGGTTCTGCTTCCGTGTAGCGGCCCTGGTGCTGATATAGCGTGGCCAGGTTATTGAGACTGAATGCAACATGAGGATGCTCCTTGCCGAGCATTTTTTCATTTATCGCCAGACCTCGCTTTACCAGTTTTTCCGCATCGGCATATTTACCCAGTGCCTGATAAAGCATCGCCAGATTATTGAGACTGACTGCAATACGTGGATGATCCTTGCCGAGCGATTTTTTATCGATCGCTAAAGCCTGCTTAATAAGTGCTTCGGCATCGGTATAATGGCCCTGCTCCTGATAAACAATCGCCAGGTTATTGAGGCTCAGAGCTATTGCCGGATGATCCTGACCAAGAACCTTGTTCTTGATTGCCAGTGCCTGCTTATGCAGGTCTGCGGCCATGTCATAACGGCCCTGATATTGATATAAGGATGCCAGATTAGACAAGGTTGTCGCGACGAAAGGGTGCTCCTCACCATAATATGCTTTATTGATTGCCAGCGCCCGTCGAAATAACGGCTCAGCATTGTCGTAGCGGCCCTGCTTTAGATAACTCAATCCAAGACTATTGAGTGTGGTCGCCAGGTCAGGATGCTCCTTACCCTGGACTTGTTCCCGAATGGCCAGGGCCTGTTTATGTAGTTTACCGGCGTCAATATATTGGCCCTGGTAACGATAGAGCGTCGCCAGGTTATCAAGGTTGTCAGCTGTAGCAGGGGAATCCTTACCGTGAAGTTTTTCATCAATCTGTAATACCTGTACGAATAGAGGTGCTGCTTTAGTATAGTAGCCCTGTTGTTGATAAAGCATTGCCAGGTTATGGAGAACGTCAGCCACATCAACGTGTTGGTTGCCATGGAGTTTCTGATATATTATCAAGGCCTTTTTCAGATGTGACTCGGCCTCGATATAGCGGTTTTGCATTTCGTAATTTAAGGCCAGATTTTGCAGGCTTTCGGCTACCTTGGGATGGAGCTTGCCCAATGAACTTTCATTAATCGCCAATGCCCGTTTCAGTAATGGATCAGCCTCGCGATAGCGTTTCTGTTGTGAAAATAACATGGCCAGTTCATTCAGTTCTGCTACGACATTTAAATGGGTATTACCATAGATCTTTTCTACAACGGCGAGGGTTCGCTTCTGTTTTTCAATGGTATTGGCACGAGGGTCGGATCTGGTATTTAATTGAGACAGGTGCAAGGACATGATGTCTGCACCGTTATCACCATGGCCCGGTATTTGTGCGGGATGATGATCATGATGTTGTATGTTTGCCCCAATAACATGGGCATATGTGATGAGGCCAATAATCAGGATTATTACAGGCTGATTTCTAATCATCATGGGTTTTACTTTACAAGCAAAACAATAGAATATAAACAGCGATGGGATTATTATATACAAAAAACCGGACATCGAGTTTATTGTGCAGCGCCATGATCATAAAGCGGCTGATAATGATTGCTATCGATAGTAAAGCAGGCTGTTTTATCTGTTTTCGAAGATGCATATGATATTTCCAGCAAAAACAATAGCATTCCTAATCATTCTGATAACTGTAATGACGGGCGGTTGTGCACATATTTCGCTGGACAATATCGAAAAATCCTCCTCGTTCAGTATCAAGCACCCCGAAAGTACCTCTCTGGGTAAGTTGTTTGCTTCTGCCATGGAGCGTCATGTCGGTCAATCAGGCCTGTTGCTACTGGACAAGGGTGAGGAGGCGCTTGTATGGAGAGGGGTATTGGCTGATTCAGCACAACGCTCAATCGATGCACAATATTTCATTTGGGAGGAGGATAATACGGGTACTATTGCCGCTGAATACCTGTTACGCGCCGCGAATAGGGGAGTGCGGGTTCGGGTGTTGATTGATGATTTTCCTATCAACACAAAGCCACGTTATCTGGCATTACTCGATGCACATCCCAATATAGAGATTCGAATCTACAATCCGGCCGGGGAAATATCCAGTTCTGTAGTCACAAAACTGCTATCAGCTGCCTATGATCTAAAACGCTTTAATCAACGTATGCATAACAAGGCGTATATCGTTGATGGGAGTATTACTATATTAGGCGGCCGTAATATTGCAGACGAATATTACGATATGCACACGAGCTATAATTTCCGGGATCGTGATGTTTTGGCTATCGGGCCAATTGTTCAGAAAGTCACACATGGTTTTGATATATATTGGAACAGCAAATGGGCTGTCCCTGTAAACGCGTTGATTAAACAAAATACAACAGAACAGGAAAGGCATGATTATTATACGGCGTTACATAAATACGCTCAGGACCCGAATAATCATCCGCAGCGGTTTCACAGATCGCTTGTAGAGGGCAGTAATGAATTGGCAAGCATTGCTGATCGTGTGGTATGGGGAAGCGTCGAACTCATCAATGATGTCCCGGGGAAAAATGATGATCCGGAAAAGCTGGATGCATTCGGGCGCAGTGGAAAAAAGTTGACAGAAATCGCGCTACAAGCGCAGCATGAGATTTTGGTTCAAACACCTTATCTTGTCATGATGCCGGGTACATTTGCAGTTGTGAAGAAACTGATTGATCGCGGTGCAACCGTACGCATTCATACGAATTCATTCGCTTCAACAGATAATCTGCCTGCGTTCGCTGGATATGTGCGACATCGCGAAAAAATATTGCAGCATGGAGTTGAGCTCTATGAGCAGAAAGCCCAACCTGTATCGCGTCAACACCTGATAGACAGGCATAAGCACCTTGGTGAGAGTACAGTTTTCGCCTTGCATGCAAAGACAGCGGTATTCGACCGCAAAACCGTATTTATCGGGTCGTTTAATCTTGATCCAAGATCCACACATCTTAATACCGAAATGGGCTTGTTAATAAACAGTTCCGAGTTTGCCGAGAAAGTGGCCGCGATTATTGAACGTGATATGGGATTGGATAATAGCTGGCATGTGACTCTTGATGAAATGGAAGAGCTGGAATGGATATCAACAGAAAATGGCAGAGAGGTACGTTACGCTAATGACCCATATATTGGTGTCTGGAAGGGAATCAAATTGTTTTTATTTTCACTTTTTCCTATTCAAGATCTGTTATAGGCAAAATAAATATATGTATTATTCTGGATAGAGGATAAGGAAACGTTATGATAAATAATCCAATAAATAAAATATTATTAGTTGTCATAGTATTAATTCAGTTCGCAGTGCATGCCGGGGAACCAGCGACGAGTGATTTGAAAAATAAAACAGCACAGCAGGCTCTTCCTGATGAGGAGACTATATCGGCTGTCAGGAATGCTATTGCAAAATACTTTTCTGTGCCCGTCGACGAAATCACGCTGGATACTGATATAGTAAAAGACTTAAACGCAGATCATATGGATGCATTTGAAATTGTTGCCATGATCTGTGATGAACATGGAGTGATTGTACCCAAGCAGTCAGTATTAACAACTGTGCGAGAAATATCGGCCTATTTAGTAACTGCAGAGTTGAAAAGGGTGGGTTTTAAATTACGGGGTCGGGGTAGCCCTATGGGAGATAAAAAATTCGATCCAGTTGATATTCAGAAGGTTTTCTTTGCGACTAACAGGAATACGACTGGTAGTACGTTAGCAAACGACTATTTCAGTGGACAGCGGGCTTCTGTGGAAGAAGCTATGAGTTATGGTGTGTGTGAGGTAACAATTCCTGTAAAAGTACACACGCTAGGAAAGATTGAGAGACCGAATATTGTGTTCCCCGATGAAAATCCCAGGCAGCATATCGTAATTAAATCACTGGAAGTACTTGAATGGGATTCCTTTGTCAATAATATCAATCAACATGTTAACCTAAGTAGTGATGGTAACAATTGGGCAAATGATGTCTTTGTATTTATTCACGGCTACAACGTATCATTCGACAAGGCGGTACGCCGAACGGCGCAGATCGCCTATGATTATGGATTCAAGGGAGCGCCTGTTTTATTTTCCTGGCCTTCAGACGGAAAAACGAAAGCGTATTTTTCAGATCGGGTAGATGCGGAGTGGAGTGCGCTTTATATAGAGCAGTTTCTTGTCAGCCTCAGGAAACAAAGTAGTGCAAAACGGTTGCATTTGATTGCGCACAGCATGGGGAACCAGGGTTTATTACGCGCTTTAAATCGTGTCGCGCTGAGACAGGGTGAGATTACGAAACCATTGTTCGATAATGTTATTATGGCCGCGCCGGATTTTGATACCCGGCTTTTTACAGAGCAGATAGCACCTCGGATCCATTCTTTATCTAAAAGATGGACAATCTATACGTCTAATAAGGATAGCGCTTTGAAAATATCTGCTGCTTTTAGTTCAGCCAAACGTCTTGGAAAGCCGGTTTCGGTAGTGAATGGATTCGAAACAGTTGATGTTACTGATATCGATGTATCACCATGGAGTGTGCCCGAATTTCATTCCTATTACGCAAGTAAAATTAATGTAATAGCCGATCTTATTTCAGTTCTCAAAAATGAAAAACCTGATGCTCGTAGCCTGATACCGAGAATGTTTGAAGGCATTCAGTATTGGCAGTTGAAATAAGCGTTTTAATAAGCCACTGAGGAAGATGCAGGTATTGAACCATCATGATTACAGAGCTGAATTATGATGAAAATGCGCACTCGCTTCATTATATGTCAGCAGATTTAGCATATTCATTATCTACGAGATTCTATTATGTGGAAGATCACACTTTTTTGTAATATTTTAATACTGTCCCTGCTTTGGTTGCTCTCAATGGTTGCTATAACGCCAGCACATAACATGTTAGTGCAGTATGCGGAAATGGGCGTGGTTTTTCCTTTATTAACTGACTATGCAATTCAGGTTCGTTCCTTCATGGGTATAGTTCCATTAGGCTGGACTATACTGACTGTATTTTATGGGAAATGGGTAAGTAAACAGGCAGATAGCAAGCGTAATGAATACCTGGCATCCCATATTACAGTAACGTTAGTGTTAGGGTTGTCAATGCTGCTGTTTTTTTCACTTGCTGGCATCTTGCCCATTTTAAAAATTAGTGCGGCACAATTGTAGCGATCATTTTCAGAATCAGTTTCAGTTTGCAGCAGCGCTGATATCATTCATGTTGAAGAGTTGCCGTCTGAAAAATCCTGTTGAAAACTCAGTTATTCAATCCATATTTTTCGTATTGCCTAAACAGCTGTAATAACACATAACCTGACTTTTCGGGTTATTGTTTTGACCTATATAAGCACTGAAAGTGTAATCATTATCTCGTTCCTGAATAAAACATTCAGACGACTGTCCTTCCTGTATCTTATGAAGGTTTATGCCACTGAAATAACAGAACTGAAACCTGGCTTGATACTGTTTTTTTGGTATAGAGACCTGGCAACCATAGTCGGTATGTTTTCCAGGGATCGAACCCGGGTTTTTGTTGTTTAACGAATACCGTTCTTTTAGTTCGCATTTATAGTTGGCCATATCGGGGGTAGCGTACATGGCATATTGATGGAGATCCCCTGACCATGCAAAATTCGAGCAGAAAATAATTGCCAGGCCTGGAATAATCATTTTGTGTATGGCGACGCCAGGAGCCAAAGATGATGGGGAATAGGGTTTAACCTGAATTATAGAATTGTGTGAGTTCATGTCTTCAGTAACTTCAGTCTGATTGCATCTTAGCTTCATTAGGGACTTGCCAAGTACCATGATTATGTTAACGGAGCAGCAGTGGAGCTGAATATTTAAAAATGGGCTAATGTTTATTTTAATTATAGCTCTGTAACACTAACGCATTTTTCGTACCCTGTACTTTCTCCCTTTGATCTTGCCTTCAGACAGAATCCTTAGCGCCTGCTTGGCAACAGGGCGTTCCACAGCGATATAGGTCAGGTTATCAAAGAGATCGATTTTCCCGATTTGCTTGCCAGGAAGGTTGGTGTTTGCCGTTAAGGCACCTAATATATCACCTGCACGAAGCTTGTTTTTACGTCCGCCATTAATACACAGTGTAACCATCGGTGGACTCAGTCTGAAATTTTCCCTGGTTTTAAGTGCAGATGCTTTTTCAATTCTGGCAGGACTATCCTGGTATTCTTCAATGGCTTCAACCCTGAAGCGTTCTGATGCCATGAACAAACTCAGCGCTAAGCCTTCATTACCCGCACGCCCCGTGCGCCCAATACGATGAATATGTACCTCCGGGTCCGGTGATAATTCGAAGTTAATCACGGCCTGTATATCCTTGATATGTAGTCCACGTGCTGCTACATCGGTGGCAATGAGAACAGAGCTGCTTTTATTGGCAAACTGCACCAGCACCTGGTCACGCTCTTTTTGTTCCAGATCACCATGCAAGGCCAGTGTATGGAATCCCAGCTGCCACAATTCATCAGCCAGTTCCTTGCATTGTTGCTTTCGGTTGCAAAATACAATACTGGATTCAGGATGATAATGTTGCAACAGGGCAACTAATGCTCGGGTTCTTTCACCTTTTTGTATTTCATAGAAGACCTGTTTAATTTTGTTATTATCATGCAAGCCTTCTATACGGATATCGACAGGATCGCTCTGAATGGCATCACTGATGTCTTTGATCTCATCGGGGTAGGTTGCAGAAAATAGCAGGGTTTGTCTCTTACGTGGCGTCTTGCTGATAATGCGTATAATCTCATCATGAAAACCCATATCCAGCATACGATCGGCTTCATCCAGCACCAGTACCTTCAAGCCATCCAGTTTCAGAGAATCTTTTTGTATATGCTTTAGTATGCGTCCTGGCGTTCCAACCGCGATATGTGGACGATGTTTTAGTGAGGTCAGTTGTGGGCCTATCGGTGTGCCGCCACACAAGGTCAGTATTCTGGTATTGGCTATCGCGCGTGCCAGAAGACGTATTTCCTTACTGACCTGGTCAGCCAGTTCTCGAGTTGGACACAGAACCAGCGCCTGAGTCTGACTACTAGACACATCAAGCTGATGAAGTATGTTAATTGCAAATGCTGCTGTTTTGCCACTGCCTGTTTTTGCCTGTGCCAGCATATCTCTACCCTTTAGCAGGGCAGGCAGACTATGTGCCTGTATGGGTGTCATTTTCTGATAGTTCAGTGACTGAATAGCAGTTAAAATTTCTGTTGCTAATGGCAGTGATGAGAAGGTCGTTGTTGTCATGGAGTAGTATATCTTTGGTGTTTATGAACAAGCCGTCGCATAATAACAGAATAGGGCACTGGTCGGGTTATATATACTAAGAACATATATTTAATAAATGCATATTAACTTATATAAACAATAAGTTATATTATATACCTAATCTATTTACTAGATATCAATTACCTGAATGTTTGCCATATAAGTGAGCTGATTCTAGTTGTATACACAATGATACTGATTACAGGGATATAGTAGCATCCTGATGTCGACACTTATCGCGAATGGGGAATCGTCTTTTTATGAGTTCAATCGGAAATCTTTAGACTATGTTAATATCAATCACATAATATTATTATCAAAATTAGTATGCCAAGTTAAAGATAATATATGAGCAGCAGAGCAATGCAATTTCTATATGGCGATCGTGAACTGTTGTTGACTGCCAGCGATTTGTTAACATTCCCCGTTGATGTGATCGTCATTACAACCGATTCAGCCTTATTACATCAGAATGAACTGGCGCAGCGTTTACTGCATGAGGCAGGAGACGATGTAGCGCAGCAGAGCAAGCAGTTGATTCAGCAATATGGCGAGATCGAGCCGGGGATGTCGGTCTACACCAGTGCTGGCAATTTGTCCTATGAAGCCGTGATCCATACAGTTGCACCCAGTACAGCAGATACAGATATACAGGGTATATTACAACAATCGATTTCGCGTAGTCTGTTGCTCTGTGAAACCAACTCATGGGCTTCGATCGCCTTTCCTGCGCTAGGTGTTAGTGATAATGACATACCCGTGGATGTGTGTGCCCAGGCCTTCTTCCGCGCCATCACCAGTTTCTGGGATGCGCGCTTTGAATGCGCAGTTGAAAAAATCGTACTGTGTCTGGATGAAAAGCAATTACGTCCATTCTTTGATGCATTTCGTCAGGATGCCATTGAGCCTGATCCGGAGTCGCTGACTTCTGCCACACCGGAACCGGAGGGCGCAAACGTCGGTGTTGTTGACCTGCAGCAGGAGGATCTTGACAATCTGGATGATGATGAGATCGCCGGGTGGTTCAAGTAGGATTATTTGTATTGGTGCGGATATATACTGTATAAATTCAGACACGATCCGACAGATTATTAGACCTGTTTCAATATAACTTCACAGTCAATATGCCGAATAACCAACGAAGCGGACATTCACAGCAATGGGGCTGTCAGGATGGAGTTGCCCCGTTGCCGCCGACGACATGTCATTGCGAGCGGAGCGAAGCAATCTCTAAAACGGAGGATACGATCTGCGTTAATGATCTGGATATACCAGCAGAGAGATCGCCACGTCGCGAAAAGATGCTCCTCGCGATGACAGCTTCCGAAAAATTCGGTAAATTTTGTCTAGCTTTATGACAGGCTGCTTCTGGTCGGTTTCTTCCGGTTGGCAAATAATACTGAAATATTGAATGATTACGACAATAAAACAGGCCATCGCCCCGTCTTTATGTCCAATTAAAACTGCGAATCTGGATATGGGGTTGTGGAGATTGCTTCATTCCATTCGCAATGACAGCAGTGATTATACTTTTTTATGTTATCGCGAAAGATAAATGGCCATTTATTTGAAAAATCAATAACAGCCACGAGAGTAATTGTGGCGATGCAGGATTATTAAAATGCCTCCGGCAGACAAGGCACCCAAAACCTTTCTCTGTGATGAAATGCTGAAGGGATTAGCGCGCTGGTTACGCGCGGCAGGTTATGACACGATGACCTGTAACACGGGACTCAGTGACCGTGCCTTGCTCGAACTGGCAATACGCGAGCAGCGTTTATTACTGACACGGGATAGAAAACTGCTGGAATTTCGTCACGCGCCTGGTAATGTCATTTGCCTGCGCTGCAATGCACTCGATGATTGTGTTGATGAATTAAGCACACTGCTCAAGTTTGATTGGCTATATAGGCCTTTCAGTCGCTGCCTGTTATGCAATACAGAGCTTATCGCCGCAGCGGAAAATCTGTATAGCAGGATTCCTGCAAGCAGTCGGGAAAACGCACAGGAGGTATTATATTGCCCGTCTTGTGACAAGTTATACTGGCACGGTAGCCATGTTCGCCGAATGAAGAGAATGCTGTCAGTATGGGCACAAAGGCAGGGCCTGCGGGAAGACTAATAATACTGCTTATTCTTGCTCGCGATAGTCGGCGGCATATTTACTGATCCACTCCAGCGCGGCTTCCTGTGTGGTTAGATCCCTGCCGTCAGTATTTTTAACATCTTTACGATACTGTTCGATATTGCATACCTGTTCGACCATGCGAATTCCATACTCGGCTTCATTGTTCAGGAACTGTACACCGATCTCATGCCCGTATTTCCTGGTATGACACCAGACCACTTTTGCGGTCTCTTCAAAATAGGGGCGCGTTATACGGATAACCAGATTGATGGTCTGGTTTATTTTTAAGGGGGCTTCGGAGATAAAGGACAAGCCACCGTTACTGATATCATGGGTAGAATTGACCTGTTTGGACCAGCTTTCTTCAGGGGTGCTGATTTCAACCGGAATCTGTGCCTGGTATCGGTGGAAGCGCCTTCTACTGCTGTTTTGTGGCCGCATGATTGCTTAAGGTCCGCGAAAGAGGTCTCTACCTGTTAACATAGACCATATTCTATAATTTATACAGGCTTGCCTGATAATGGCTGCGGTACTTGCGTTATTATTTATCGTAATTATAAATATAATTAATAGTGCGGGCGATCTATGTTGCGCTGATCATTTGCATACGGATACCTACAGTGGAATGAGATCTACTGTATCGGCTGCAACATCGATGGCATCATCAGCGACATTTCCTACAACCGGTACCACCGATACAATCGCGCCGCCCACACGCATCGGTACGGTGACAATCTTGGTAGCGAAACAGCCGCTTAATTGCATGCTGGTGAGGATAACGAGTATAGTCGTTACAATTCTTCTGTTGGGATATGTGTACATGCTCTATTTTCCGTTACGGTGTACCAGACTAAATATTAGTGAATCTGTGTGTAAAAATATATAGCTTGAATTACTTTAATTTTATTGATCTGTATCATTGTGAACCAGTACACGTCTGTTGTACTTTTATCGACCAGGCTGATTTATATCTGAATAAACAACGGGTAACCAGTTTATGATTAAGTTAGTGAACAATAATACATCTCTGATCCTGATTCTGACGCTCAGCATGTTGATGATGACCGGCCATGTTTCTGCAGAAATCGATGGCGCTTCCACGACTGGCTTTCAGGTCCCACCGGCAAAGAAACCTGAGCTACGCGGTAAACCTCCTGCCTGGAACTACGTCTGGGTGGATGGCTACTGGAACTGGGAGAAAAACGGGTGGCAATGGCACCAGGGAAAGTATGTACAGGCGATCCAGGACAGGCCTCCAATAAATAACCGCGATTTCAGGACCATTCCACCCTCCGTTCATCATGTATGGATACCGGGTGAATGGAAAATTGAGGCAGGCGACTGGACCTGGCAGAAAGGACATTACAAGCAGAAACCCTTCCGTAATGCCTTCTGGCATGCCGGCTACTGGCGTCACCAGGCCCCGGGATGGGTTTGGATAGATGGACACTGGTAGTTCAAGCTCCGACGTATATCCCACCCTATAAATCCAGGCTTATTGATGTATACCATGCCATATATATTTAATGGTAATATGGGCTGAAATGTATAGCTTTGTTAAATATACACGGGGGCTGTTAATCCGATTCAAATATTTTGTTATATTCTTACTCACCCAGGCTCGTACTTCATGCCATTAACAATCCATCAATACTGACGCTTCAGTTTCTTGGTTTACAGTCTTTAGGGAACAGGGCGATGTTTTATCGTATTGTCATTTTAGTTGCTGTTATATTCCTCGCGCCGGTTACCTCTGCGACAATCGACAACCCGCAGGTGCGTGCACAGATTCAGGCCTATGTCGAACGTCTAGATACGGCACAAGCCCTGCAACTTCGCGATACATTTGTTGCTTCGCAAATCGTGTTGCCCGCATTGTATAGGCAGCGTCAATATGAACCTGTATGGCAGAATGTGCGTTCGATTCATCAATTACTGGAAATACTCGATGAAATCGATGCCGATGGACTGGATGCCAATGACTATCATGTCAGGGAACTTCTGGATTTGCAGCATGAGCTATGGCATTCCGACAGTGACAATGCCGTCTTGCAGGCCGAATATGATCTGTTGTTGACCGATAGCCTGATCCGTCTGGGTTATCACCTGTTGATTGGCAAGGTAGACCCGGTTGAGCTGGACAGTCAATGGAATATGGAAAATACCGTCGGTAGCCTGGAGATGGTCCTGAACCTGGCTGCTGCCATCGACGTCAGCGACATCGATAGCCTGATAGACAAGCTACGGCCGCGCTCCAATATCTACACGAATCTGAAAAAGGCACTGGCGCGTTATCAGGACATCGCTGCCGACGGTGGCTGGCCAGGCATAGACAGGGGAGCCACAATTCGCCCGGGTATGTCGGATCCCCGTGTCGTAGATTTGCGCCGGCGCTTACAGATGACAGGCGATTATACGGCTGCGGATTCCCCATCGATGCTGTATGACCGCGATCTGGTTGACGCGGTCAGGCTGTTTCAGTTCCGTCACGGTCTCGATGACGATGGTCTGGTCGGGAATAAAACCATCCGCATCATGAATATTCCGGTGCAAGATAAAATAGAAAAACTCAGGGTAAATCTGGAGCGCGCGCGCTGGGTGCTGCATGATCTTCCGCAAGAGTTTATCCTCGCCGACATTGCCGGCTTTACGGTCAGATATTACCGTCAGGGTCAGGAGATATGGAGCGCACGCGCCCAGGTGGGCCAGCCTTACCGCAAGACTCCCATATTCCGCTCGCGCATCAGGTATCTGGTCATGAATCCGACCTGGACTGTACCCAGGACCATACTGGAAGAAGATATCCTGCCGAAATTACACCAGAATACGGACTATCTGCACAAAAAAAGACTGCAGGTACTCGATTTCAATGGCAAGCCTGTTGATGAAAGCATGATCGACTGGGCATTGTATCCCGACAAGGCATTTCCGTATATGTTACGCCAACAGCCCGGTCCCGATAATGCGCTGGGCCGGATCAAGTTCATGTTCCCGAATGAGCATTCTGTGTATCTGCATGACACGCCATACCGTTCACTGTTTCATAATAACGAACGCGCCTTCAGCTCGGGCTGTATACGTATCGAGAAACCCTATGAATTGGCAGAATTGCTGCTGCGGGATCAGGATCGATGGAGTAAGGGAGCGATACTGGACACCATTGATTCTCTGGAAAGCCACTCCGTCTCCTTGCCTGAGCCCGTCACTGTCATATTGTTCTACTGGACTGCCGGCGTCGACAGTAATGGCCATATCCTGTTCCGGCGCGATATCTATGAGCGTGACGAGGCCATCGCAAAGGGCCTGTCCAGTCGCTTCCGTTTCAGGGATAAACCGATCCTGGATGATGATATGCAGTCTGGTAAGTCCTCAAAACGCCGTATACCTCCGTTACTGTCACACGCAGCAGGGATCAATTAGCTCCAGGAATATACTTTGCTTGGTGTTTGCACAAAGAATAGTGAATAGACACCACTGTTTGTAATATTCAGCCTGGCATCATAAAATCAGGCGATACCCATCATAAAGGTTGCACGTATGTTCAAGGCCCCGCAAAGCCCATACCTGGTACCATTCGACGGTTCCTTCCAGCTCGACCAGGCCGAAACCCGGCCCCCGAAGGACCTAAAGGATGGAAAAAAAACATTAAAGAATAAACTGGAACAATGCGTTGATCGCCTGGATGAATTACAGCGCATTTTCTATGCCCATGACAAACATTCGATTCTGCTGATCTTTCAGGGGATGGATGCTGCCGGCAAGGACGGCACGATCAGGGCGGTGCTGCAGGGAATCAATCCCGCCGGTTGTCAGGTGTTTTCTTTCAAACAGCCATCGGCAGAAGAACTGGACCATGATTTTATGTGGCGCACCACCCGCAGTCTACCTGAACGCGGCAGAATAGGGGTGTTTAATCGCAGCTATTATGAAGAGGTGCTGATCGTCAAGGTGCATCCTGAATATCTGTCTTCTCAGAAACTGGTTATTGAAAATCATGACAGCATCTGGGACGGGCGTTACCGATCAATCCGCGAGCATGAAGAGCATCTGGCCCGTAACGGTACGGTGATCCTGAAATTCTGGTTGAACGTATCCCGGGATGAGCAGCGTCGCCGCTTCCTGAAACGACTGGATGAGCCCGAGAAAAACTGGAAATTTTCCACTGGTGATGTCCGCGAGCGAGGATTCTGGGACAAGTACATGAACGCATTCGAGATGGCCGTGGGTGAAACGTCGAGGTCCTGGGCTCCCTGGTATGCCATTCCAG
This sequence comes from uncultured Gammaproteobacteria bacterium, assembly GCA_947258655.1. Classification (GTDB taxonomy): domain Bacteria; phylum Pseudomonadota; class Gammaproteobacteria; order JAADHQ01; family JAADHQ01; genus JAADHQ01. The sequence goes on from CAMYJD010000030.1 coordinate 17,314, forward strand.
CGGATGACAAGCCGTATATGCGCCTGTGTGTGGCCGATATTGTTATGCAGGCCATGGAGTCGCTCGAACTGCATTATCCCCGCGTTGATGACAAGGAACGTGAGCGTTTTGACGAGATGCGCGATATTCTTACCAGTGAGGATAAATGAAGTCGGATGTATTGAGTCTTAAGTCGGAAGTCTTAAGTCTTATGTCTTGAGTCTTTTAGACTTCCGGCTCAAGACTTTCGACTTCCGATTCCAGCGCCGCGCAGGCAGCTGTTCACGGTCGTGGCATTGCTTGAGTTATTCAGGAATGTATGGCTTACAAAAATAAATAATAATAAACATAGTGATTAGCTTCTGTACGGAAGGCAGACTCTTGTATAGTATGTGCCTGGACTGTAAATATATAAAAAACAATAATATATGTAACATTGTTAATATGATTTGGTAAATAAATGTTGTATTAACCTACGCTAAACATATAAGTGTATGCGTGATCATTCGAGTATTGAAAATTCATGATGAATCTGATTATCTATTGACAAGTAAACTTTAACAGTTGATATTAACCCGCAGGCGTATCAAGGAAAAATAATAAAGGGAAATATTTATGAGTTAGCTTTAGATGAATGTTCAGGTTTGCCGAGTGTAAATTGATTTCATTTTGCACTCAAAATCAATAATGTGAAGTATGAGCTGGGGGGAGCATATGCGGGACAATTATTGTATTTCTTTTTTCGGGATGGTTTTACACAGATCATCTTCCTTTAAGTTTTTGTTACCGCTGTCGGTTGTATTACTCTATCTCCAGGTTGTTATTTCAGCAGAGGTATCGGCACAGGATGTAGTCCAGCTGGAGAAAGTCGAGGTTACCGGTTATCGTATCAAGCGTACCGATGCAGAGGGCCCATCACATGTTCTGAAGCTTGGGCGCGAGGCCATCGAAAAATCCGGAGCAAGCACGTTACCCGAACTGCTGACGCAGTTGCCCGGGGCTACAGTTGCCAGCGAAAGTTTCGCGTTAACAGATACACCTGGTGCCGCATCAATCAACCTTAGAGGCCTGGGTCCTAACCGGACACTGGTTCTGGTTAACGGTCGACGCGTCGCATCCAATGCGACATCCAGCAATGTAATAGAATCTTTTGTAGACCTGAATAGTATCCCGCTGGCGGCCGTCGAACGTATTGAGGTGCTGAAAGACGGCGCATCAGCAATCTATGGTGCAGATGCGGTTGCCGGCGTTGTCAATATTATCCTGCGCACCGATTATGAAGGAGCAACGGTTAGCGTTGGATATGGGCAGACAGGTGAGGGTGATACGAATGAGTCAACAGTCAGTATTCTGGCTGGCAAGAAATATAACAAAACCCACATAACTGCCGCATTTGACTATTTCACGCGTGATGAACTGATGCTGGCCGATCGCGATTTTTCCAAAAGTGCAAACCATACTTCTAGAGGCGGGATTTCCTATTCGAGTGCATTCGGTAATCCGGGCTCTGCATTTCTGTTGAGCAGCAACTCATTTGCTGCCGATCCAGCCTGCGGTACAGTACAACCACCCAGTACTTTTGGTGCCAATGGTCTGCCTGGCACGACGGGTGAAATTGCGTTCGGTTTTGCCTGCGGATTTGACACCAATCCGTTTATCACTGCAATTCCAGAAACTGATCGTTATGGCATTAACCTGACGATGAATCATGAACTGAACAGTAGTCTGGATGCCTTTGCCGAATTCGGTTATCAAAACAGCATTAGCAGTCATAGGGTTCCTGCAACGCCTGTAGGTGCGGATTTTGATATGCTTGTTCCTTCCACACACCCTACCAATCCATATGGTGATAATGTCCTGTTGTTATATCGAATAACCGATGCGGGCCCGCGTATTTTCGAGGCAGATTCAGACAACACACGGTTAGTGCTTGGCCTGAAAGGTAGTACAACTGAATATGACTGGGACGCTTCGGTGCTGTATTCCAGTAACGAGATATTTCAGGATATCAAAAATCAGATCTCTGTCTCTGCCATGCAAACCGCGTTGGCGAACGGTACTTTTGATCCTTTTGGAGGCGCAAGCAACGCGGCATCTGTAGTTGACGGGCTGAAGATCAATACTTTTCGTGATTCCAAATCATCATTGCTGACCGCAGATCTGAATGTTACCGGTCCCGCTGGTGAATGGGAAATGGATGGCGGCCAGGTATATGTTGCTGCTGGTGTCCAGCTACGTCACGAGGCACTCAAGGACAGGTATGACCCGGCTACATTGGCGGGCGATGTAGAGGCTGCAGGTGGTACCTCATCAGATGGTGATAGAGACGTGATATCAGCCTATATAGAGTATTCATTGCCCGTCAATGATGATCTCGAAATGCAGGCGGCATTGAGAACAGAGCATTATGATACATATGGACATACACTGGACCCCAAACTGGGCCTACGCTACCAGTTTAATGAGCAATGGATGTTCAGGGCTTCTGCAGGGACCGCATTCCGGGCGCCAAGTCTGGTAGAGAATTTCATTGGTGCTACGACCTCCTTTGATTTTCTGACAGATACAGAGCGCTGCAATCTCACTGGGGCGCCCGCGGATTGTGGTGCCAGTCAGTACCAGGTTGTGTCAACAGGAAACAGGAATCTCGAGCCGGAAACAGCAAGCTTTTTTAATCTGGGAACAGCAGTACAGATTACTGATGACCTGACTATTACTGTAGATTACTGGAAAATAAATCATCGCAATATCATTGCAGATAATAAACAATTTATACTCGATACCGATGGCCTGAATCCGGCGCTGGTTCAACGTGGTGCGCCGCAATTTGCCGGGGATCCCGGAGCAATATCACAAATAAACGCCAGTTATGCCAATTTCGCCAAACAAAGGATTCGGGGTATTGATCTTGACCTGAAATATGAAGATTCCAGGTGGTATGCGGGTACATTTGCATCTTACCTTATAGAGTTTGAAAGAAAATCAACCGCCGATGGCCCGTTTGTTGATTATGATGGTAACCGTATTGGAGACGTGGCCTATCCGCACATGAAAATGCAGGTGTATGGAGGTATTACTCGCGAAACATGGAATGGCCAATTGACTATGAACCATCGCAGAGCCATAAAGGACAGCAGTGATGCGGTTGGTGTAAGGGACATCAATGACATAACGACAGTTGATTTGCAGGTCAGTTATACAGGCGTAAAAAATATGACGTTTACGCTGGGCGGTATCAATATCTTTGACAAGCAACCGCCCTTCACAGTTGATGAGGTCTCCGGCTATGAATGGGGGACTGTTGATCCACGGGGTGCTTTCTGGTACCTGCGCATGAAATATGAAATGTAATATTATCTATTCCGTATTTTTTCTGTAATTAACTCAGGCGTATAATGGCAGTAGTTGTCTAAAACATTATATAAATTTTCGTGACAACTATCCGTTGTACCTGCCTGTATAGAATTGGGGTGTACAGGTTGATGAAAAATATAAGAGTAAAAATACTGGTACCGATCTCTATTGCAGCCATATTTATCCTTGGTGGAATCTTTTCTTATCAGCCAGTTGCGGCAGAGACAACTTTAAAAAAATCAATTGCAATCCAGAACCAGATCAACAGAGCGTCGGCGAACTCCCAGAAAAAGGTTGATCGTATATCTGATGAAGCGGACCGGCTTCTGCATGAATATCGTTATACGCTCAGGAAAACAGAAGGCCTGCGTGTCTATAATGATCACCTTGAAAAAATCGTCAGCGCACAGGAAGAGGAAATATCCTCGATAAACGATCAAATCGACAGGGTAGAGGTCACCAATCGCGAAATTGTTCCCTTGATGCTGAGAATGCTTGATGCATTAAAGAAGTTTGTGTCGCTGGATGTCCCATTTCTACAGGATGAAAGACAAAACCGTATCAACAGTCTTGCCAGAATGGTAAACAGGGCAGATGTCACGACCTCGGATAAATTTCGACGTATTATGGAAGCCTACCAGATAGAGACAGAATATGGTCGTACTATCGAAGCCTACAAGGGGCAGTTGTCGAATGGTGATAGCAACAAGACTGTAGAGTATCTCAGAATCGGACGTCTGGCACTTTTCTATCTGACCCTGGATGCAAGAGAATCCGGTATATGGGATCTGGCAACCAGGGAGTGGATAACATTGCCTGACAAATACCGGCTATCGATCAGGGAAGGCATCCGTATAGCCAGGAAGCAATCCGCTCCTGATCTTCTTGTTCTGCCTGTCAGTGCTCCAGAGGTCCTGCAATGAAAAACCTGATAATGTCTGCAATGCTACTGATGCTGTTGGATTTCTCCTTTATCCCTGCTGCAGTATCGGCCGAAATAAAAACGCTGGAGCAACTGCTGGACCATGTGCGTAAATCGAAATCACTGGAGACAGCAGAGAACAGACAACGTGAACAACGGTTTATTGCTGAGCGAAACGAGAGGAAGCGCCTCCTTGCCGAGGCTGTAGGCAATCTGAAAAATGAAGAAAAAAGGGAAAAGAAGCTCAGACGTAAATTCGATGAGAATGAGAAAATACTGGCTAAAGAAGAGGAAAGGCTGCATCTGAGCATGGGTTCACTCGGTGAATTGTTCGGTGTTGTACGCCAGATGGCTGGGGACACATATGCGATTCTGGAAAATTCACTGGTTACAGCGCAAAATCCGGACAGGACGGAGACCGTAAAAAAACTTGCAATCCAGAAATCCACCCCTGATATCGAACAGTTGGAGAATCTCTGGATCAGCCTGCAGGATGAGATGACACATTCCGGCAAGGTGGTAAAATTTCCGGCCAGTGTCGTCAGTATAGACGGCACTGAAACAGAACAGCAGGTAACACGAATCGGGGTGTTTAATATTGTCTCTAATGGAAAATATTTACGTTATATCGCAGAAACCGGGCAACTTGTTGAACTTGCGCGACAACCATCATCACGTTATCTGGACATAATATCCGATCTCGAAAATGCCCAGGAAGGCATGCATGCGGCAGCTATCGATCCTTCCCGGGGTACAATTCTCTCCTTGCTGGTACAAACGCCGGGACTGGGGGAACGTATTCAACAGGGAAAAATCATAGGCTATATCATTCTGGCCATTGCCTGTATCGGGCTCCTGATTGCACTCGAACGTATCATCAGGCTACAAATAGTCAGTAGGCGTATCAATAAACAGATGAAAAATCCTGAGCCATCAGGGAATAATCCGTTGGCTGCCATCATGTCTGTCTATCAGAAAAACATTTCACTCGACGCAGACAGTTTATCCAGAAAGCTTGATGAAGTAATACTAAAACAAATACCACCTGTGCAACGCGGTATCTCGACCATTAAAATACTGGCCATGATTGCGCCATTGTTGGGATTGCTCGGTACCGTTACAGGCATGATCGAAACATTCCAGTCCATCACCCTGTTTGGAACAGGCGATCCAAAATTGATGGCCGGAGGAATATCCCAGGCCCTGGTTACTACAGCTTTGGGTCTGGTTGCCGCAATCCCGCTTATTTTGTCACACACTTTCGTAAACACGAAAAGTAAACAAATCATCGATATTCTTGATGAGCAGAGTGCCGGTCTGCTTGCTTTGCAGGCAGAACAAGAAAAAGCCTGATGGATCAGTTTATATACATAATGGATGCGCTAACGGATTTTTTTGAATCCGGAGGGATGGTGCTCTGGTTGATTTTGGGTGTGGCGATCATATTATGGACGCTGATTATAGAACGCTACTGGTATATGTATTTTACCTATCCTGCTCATGCAAAGCGAATCAGGCAACAGTGGAGCGACAGGATGGACAGGCACTCATGGTATGCAGAAAGAATCCGGGAGACCTATGTATCAGACGCAAGCACCCGGCTTAATAAGTCATTGGCGATTATCAATACTCTTATTGGTCTTTGCCCGCTATTGGGACTGTTGGGCACCGTTACAGGCATGATTCATGTTTTTGATGTTATGGCTGTCTCGGGAACGGGCAACGCCAGAGAAATGGCTTCTGGCGTATCTTATGCGACCATTCCTACCATGGCCGGCATGGTTATAGCGTTGTCCGCCTTGTATTCACGTGTACAACTGAAGCAGAAGGCAATTCATGAAACGCGAAGATTAACGGACGTATTAAGCGAATGATTTGAGGGTTGTATCTATGGGACGCAGAAGAACAGAACATGAGGAAGACACAGAAATAAACATGACGCCAATGCTGGATATTGTGTTTATTATGCTGATTTTCTTTATTGTAACCACATCCTTCATAAAGGAATCAGGCATCGATGTTAATCGCCCAGACGCAAGTACGGCAGAGCGCAAGGAGCGGGGTAATATTCTGATCGCAATCAATGAGAGCAATGAAGTCTGGATGGACAGACGTAATATAGATCTGCGTGCGGTCAGGGCCAATGTTGAAAGATTTCGTGCCGAGAACCCTGAAGGCTCCGTGGTTATACAGGCCGATAAAAACGCCAGAACAGGTATCCTGATACAGGTTATGGATCAGACAAGACTGGCAGGTGTAACCAATATCTCGATTGCAGCTAATCAGGATACCCGTTAATTAGATGCGATATACGATGTCACTACTGTCTGCGCTGATTATCTCAGGTTTGTTGTTTATAGCGATGAACCTGCTGATCTCACGCGGACAATGGAATATCAGTGACGCGCAAAGCTATTCTATTGTCGATTTTGTCAGAATAAAGCCGGAAGAACGTGTAGATGCGCGTAAGAGAACATTGCCAAAAAAGAAACCGGTTCCACAGCAGGAAGTGCACAAAACTCAGGTCCGCACCAGTAAAGTTTCGAAAAGAGAAATACAGATGTCAAATCTGTCAATGGAAACTCCTGCAATCGACGGAATCAAACTGCAAAGTGGCCTGTTCCTTGGTGGATTCAGTAAGGAAACTACAGCATCATTGCCTGATGGTGATGCCCAGCCTCTGCTCAGGATTGCACCGCAATATCCGAGGAGGGCGGCCGTAAAAGGTGTAGAAGGGTGGGTCAAGATTGCATTTACTATACAGGGAGATGGATCCGTGCTCGATGCAAAGGTCATTGATGCAAAACCATCCAGGATATTTAATCGGGCTGCCCTGAATGCCATCAAGAAATGGAAATTCAAGCCCAGACTGGTTGAAGGTAAGCCAGTACCGAGAAAAGCAGAACAGATCATAGAGTTCACATTGTCAAAATAGGTCTCATGCCGGCGCATACACAAAATACTATTGCTAATTTACTGGTCATCTTCGTGCTGTTTTTTGTGATCTGCCCGGAACAAGCCAGCAGCAAGCTGTTGACTGAGAAAACCTACAAGAAATTATCCAGAATTCATGAGCTGGTCAGTACGAATAAATACAATGATGCACTGGTCAAGCTGGATGCCCTTTCTACAAAAATAAAAAATAACAAATATGAAACAGCTCTGGTCAATCAAACCTACGCGTATATATATGCATCCAGGGAAAATTATCCAAAAGCCATTGCATATTATAAAAAAAGTCTTACCAGTGGCGCACTGGACAAACGCCTGGTCAGCGATATCAGGTTTTCGCTAGGCCAGATATATATTATGACGGGTGACTACAAGCAGGGTATTTCAATACTGGAGCCAATGCTTGAATCTGCTGAAAGGTCAACGCCAAATGTTCAAATCCTTGCCGCAAGTGCCTACATTGAATTGAAGGCGTATCAGAAGGCCGTCAACTTACTCGAGTCTGCACTGAAACAGGTCAATAAACCCCGTGAAAGCTGGCAGCAAATGTTATTGTCTGTGTACTATAAACTGAAGCAATATAGAAAGGCAGCCATCCTGCTGGAAGAGCTTGTTGAGCGATTTCCCGATAAAAAGATTTACTGGAACCAGTTGTCCAGTGTTTATTTCAGTCTGAATATGCCACTACGCTCATTGTCAACAATGGAACTGGCCTATCAGCGAGGCTTGTATGTAAAAGAAACGGAACTGAAAAACCTGGTTAATCTTTATTTATTAAATAATATCCCGTTAAAAGCGGCAGAAGCGTTCGTTACCGGACTGGATCAGGGGATAGTCGGCAAAAGTGAAAAGAACTGGCTACATTTGGCAAATATATGGCTGGTTGCAAGGGAATCGGGTAAGGGTATACAGGTTCTGAACAGGGCCTTCAGTTCTGATCATAATCCGGATATCGGAATGAGGATGCTGGACGTTTTTCTCAGACAGCAAAAATGGAATGACGTCATAACATTGACCCAGACAATAATCGATCGTAGTAATGCTAGCGAACTTGACCGAGCATACTATCACCAGGGCATCGCTTATTACGAAGTTGGTCAGTACAAGAAAGCATTAAAATCACTGCAGAAAATAAAGAATCCAACAGGAGTAACGGGCGATACAGCAACATGGATACAGCACATCAAAACAGCTGTGGTCAATAACTAATACCATGTGACAAAAACAAGTAATTCAATAAAAACACGATGTTAAGGAGGCTAAATTATTTGATGATATTTACTTGACACGTAGAAATTATTAAACAATAATTAACGGCAAATAATGCAACGACTAATAAACTGTGTTCGCCAGGATGTATGAAAGCAGTTTATACAAAAAATAAAGTCGTGTTCCCCCCAAACAGGTTACGTTCTTGACAGTTCGTTTTTGACGAGATGTGGATGAGAAGTTGAACGCAAATGGAAGTTGCCCATGAATTAGTTTAACCGGGCATACTGTTTTCAAGTTTTATCAATGAACAGTCCATGAACAGTAATCCCGGCTACATGTATCTTACGAAATGTATGATGCATTTCTATTAATGCCAGCGAGACTACAAAATTAAATTGGGGTGTATGTCATGCTTAACTCTGAAAAATCAGTATCTGATCGCAAAGGCCTTCCTTCATGGGGAATCATCTTCCTCCTGTTATGCGGAGTATTTTTTTCATCTCTGGCAAGTGCCGCAACCGGTCTTGTTAATCCCGGATTCGAATCAGGCCTGACTGACTGGTCAGTCACTGAGACGGTGACCGGATCGGTCGCCGCAGTGGGTACCGAAGACGGTTCGGTTTCACCGACATACAGTGATACGGGAATAAGCATATCGCCATTTTCCGGTAACCAGATGGCGCGCACTGCGAATCCCAAGAACATATCAGAGAAACAGGAACGTGGCACCTATTCCGTATCGCAAACATTTGTTGCAGAAAGTGACTCATTACATCTCGCATTCTGGTTGTTGTCATGGGAGCACAGGGGGGACGATCAGTTCAGGTTAAACCTGACATCAAACGGCCAGGCAGGATACAACGTCAGTCTTGGCGGGAATAGCAACGGATCGTTGCAGCTAAGCAAGAAAGGTGCGATCGCTGCATCCGGTACGGTCCTGTCGAATTGTGTAACACCTTGCGAATTCAATATCGATGCGGGCAAAAGAGGCAAGTTCGTTAATACGGGTTGGGTCTCGGCGTCCATTGACGGTTTAACTGTCGGTCAAACCTATAAGGTTGAATATGCCATTATCGGCGGACAAAACGAGGCACACGCGTCCTGGGCCTACTTCGATAACTTGAATACGCCTCCAGTAGCCATTTTTGATTATGGACCCAAGCCAGGCGTGGAAGGTGATTTTACTCAGTTTGTTGACAAATCCTATGACCCGGATCCGGGCGACAAAATCGTGTCATGGAAATGGAGTATCATCGGTGTGCCAGACGGCATAATAGAACTCCAGCATCCTCCTTTCCCTTTCCCTGATGAAGGCGAGCATGTGGTTGAACTGACAGTGACCGACTCCTTTGGTGAGAGTACTACAGTCAGATCGGGCGAGCTTGCGACAGATGGTACACTTGTACCTGAAGTTGTTATCGATAATGTTGCCCCCTTTGTCAATGCTATTAGTCATGAAGTGCTCGCCGGCGAACAGGTAGGACTCATCGGACGGTTTGCAGACCCCGGTTTTCTCGATACACATAAGGCCAAATGGGGCCACAACGGGATCATACAGATATGTACTGCGGGAGCGGACACGGGTGATGCGGTGACCTGTCTGGAAGAAAACGATCCATCATTTTCCACCGGAATAACACGTGAATTGATAGACATTCCAGACGATGCAGTTGCTGGAACCAGCTTGACCAGTAAATTGACAGTCATTGATAATGTCGGTGACAGGAGTTCCAGTACAGCCAAACTGCAGGTTGTTGATGCAACTGGTGACATGCATGAAAGCGGTAGCGATGATGTCAGCACAGCGCCTGTCCTGTTAAGTGACTGGTCCTATCTGGCCAAGATCGAAGAAACAGGTGATATCGATATCTTCGAATTGAAACCGGATTTTGACGGCAATGGCCAGGCAGACAGTTTGCCTGCAGGCAGTGAAATACTGGTTGAGCTCAGCGGCTTGAATGCTGATTATGACCTGATCTTTGTTACAGATGATCCGAGTTCTGCAGTGCCGGGGCAGGTCCAGAGCGCACCATTCTTCGGCCTGCCGTTCTTCGGGCTACCGTTCTTCGGCTTGCCTTATGAAAGTACCCCATTCTTTGGCCTGCCATTCTTCGGCTTGCCATTCTTTGGCCTGGATACCATGAGTACGCCGTTCTTCGGACTACCGTTCTTTGGCCTACCATTCTTTGGCCTGCCATTCTTCGGACTACCATTCTTCGGCCTGCCCGCCGATCTTAATCAGTCGCAGCTGACCAATATCTACCAGAATTCCACGTACTCGGAAATTCCGTTAAGCTGGAATGGCTATACCACGCCGGAAGGCTCGCAACTGGGTGGCTCTGACCTGAGCCCGACAGAACTGGGAATCAGCAGCGTACTCCCGGATGGCTACAGGATAGCCGCCTATTCAGCAGGACGCGGTACGCAGAACGAAAAGATTATTATTCGTACCGATCGCCCGGATACCAAGGTCTATGCATATATAGCGGGTGCCAACGGTGCTTTCAACATTAACAAGCCATACAGGTTGCAGGTTGAGATGTCCCGTCCGCTGGACATCAAGGCACAACTCAAGGCACAGGGGCTGTGCACGGGTACGCCTATTGTATCTCCGGCAACGCCACTTCGAACGCTGGCCGGTACAGGGGGTGGTACACAGACGTTAATAGTGACCCAGCTGGAGCGCATGGCCGTTATCCATGGCGACGTGGCAGCACTGGAGGCAGACCTGGCCAGCTTTGGTGCCAGTCACAATGCCAAGGTCATCTCGCTCCCAAGTGATCTTTATGACAACTGGGATATAAATCCCTGTGATGTGGATGCTGCCAATGCTGTAACGGCAGAAATCCGCGACATCATCAATGATCAATTATCGCAGAATGATTTTGAATACATTGTGTTTGTTGGCGGGGACTCGGTTATTCCATCACGACGCGTCAAGGACGAGACCTCGATCGGTAATGAAAGCCTGTATACATCACAATCGTTTGTGGCGCCGGGCACACCATTATTCTTCAGTTTGCGTGAAGGCAATATACTGACAGATGATTATTATGTGGACAAGGATCCGATCCCGTGGCGCGGCCGTGAGTTGTATATCGCCGACAAGCCGGTTGCCAGGCTGATCGAGACCCCGGCACAAATCAGCAAGGCCTTGAACAGTTACGGTCCGGTATTGACCGCCAGTACGGCAATGCTGAGCTCCTACGAGTTCTTCCGTGATGGTACAGAAGACACTGCTGTAGCCTTGAATGGACTGGATCAGGATACGCTGTTCAGTGAGACCTGGACTGCAGATGACTTACGCTGCAGCTTGCTGGGCATCGGGCAGGGCTGTTCGGTCAGTGATATCAGCAATCCGAATGCACATTACTCGCATTACGCAGCATTATCTGCACTGGGATACAACACCGGGCTGGTGGATATCCTTACCAGTGCAGACATTGAGTCTGTGCCTTCGGCGCTGGAAGACAAGCTGGTATTTTCGATTGGTTGTCATGCCGGCCTGAATGTTCAGAATGGTACCTCGGTACCAACGGGTTCCGGTTTGCTGCAGGTGGATGGAAATCTTGATCTGGCTGAAACCATGGCCAGGCAGGGCGCCATCTTTGCAGGATCGACCGGATTCGGCTACGGCGAAACGGAAGGTTCTGCAGGAACCGAAAGGTTAATGACCTTATTCGCAGAAGAAATGGCCAAGGGAACCAATATCAGTGTTGGCAAGGCAATGCTCAGGGCCAAACAGCGCTATATCGCCAGCCTGTCGACATTGACCGCCTATGATGAAAAGTCGGTTATCGGTATGACCCTGTACGGACTGCCCATGTCCCAGGTAAATATCCCTGTACCGACCCCTGTCGCCGCTGCTCCGGCTGATTACACCTTTACATTGAGTATTGATGACCAGCAACAGGCACCGGTCAATCTGACCGGCATATCAAAGGGCAGTCTCGGTGAGTATTTCGCGGCCGATGGTGATACCCAGGTAACAGCCGGACGCGCGATCCAGCCACGCGTTGTTGTATCGGGCCTCACTGCCGCTAATCAAACAGCGGCCCATGGTGTGTTGGTCACTGCAGGAACGTACATTGATTTGCCCGGTCTTGACCCGGTCATATCACGTCCAACCCAGGAATGGGAACAAGCCGTGACGGAGCCGCAAATCTGTCTGCCCGCTTTCTGGCCTTCGCTGATGGCTTCAATCAATACGGTCGGCTCAGACGCCAATGCATCGCAGACATTGGTGGTGACGCCTGGACAGTTCAGGTGTGACAGCGCAGCTGCCGCAGTTGTTACCGGTACCCAGCGTTTGATGACATCCATGAATGTGGATGTACTGCGCTCGGATTCTGACGACTTTACACCACCGCAGATCACGACTGTCGACATACGTACACCAGACAACACGCTTGAACTGGATATTGATACGACTGATGACAGTGGTATATCGAGAATTGTCGTATTACTGTTCAATAATGGAGTGGTAACACCGGTTGTAAATTTTGTTCCTGCAAGCGGGGATGTAGCACCCTATACCTTGCAAGTTGACTCTTATCCGACAGATGCCAGGATTGCAATCCAGGTCGTGGATGGAAACGGTAATGTGTCCAATTGGACTGCGAAGGGGCTTAATGCAAAACCATTGAGAGTCGATGCGGGACCTGACCAGTATTACACACCGAATCAAGCCACAACATTGACTGCCACTATCGAGGAATTCGATAAGCTGGTATTCAGTGGTAATGACGTCTACTACAGCTGGTACTTTGGTGATGGTGAGGAAATATCCGGTCTGCTGGTCAAGGACGGGGTAACTGTACCCACTGATGTAAACAGGCCGGCGCCGATTGTTGTCGATGCAAATGGAACAGCATCATTCGATGTCAGTCACGCGTATCCCGGTCCTGACACATATGTTGCAACTGTCAAGATTACCGATAAGGATGCCGGCATCGGTGTCGATAAGGTCACGATCAGGAGATTGTGTGATGCGGTCGACCAACCGGATTTCCCTAATGGTGATCTGGTTGGCTGCTCATTGAGCAATGATGCCGATAAATTCAGGCTCTCTGTGAGAGTGGCAGGTACCATCGATCCGGACTTCCAGTACCGTGTCTACCTTGATCTGGATAATGGGCAGGGCGGTTTCACCCAGATCAAGTACGCAGATGGCAATGTGACCGGTCTTGGCAGTTTACAGGCCTTCATTGATCCTGAAGACCCGCAGACGGTCGTCTATACATTTGATCGCACAGAAGTCGATACATCTGTGAGTACGATTGACTGGTATGCGGAAACCCAGGATGGTATCAAGGGAGGGAAAGGCCAGGGATTTGTTGATCGTATGCCAGATGTCGGAGGAGAAACCTATACCATCAAGTAAATCTACATGTTATAAACAATTCAGGCTACCATCCCAACATGGTAGCCTGAATCTATTATGGACATGGAATAATCCGATGGTAACCGATTCTGGAATGTATTACGGAATTGAAAACAGTGGTTGATTCTTCAAAAAGCCCCGATAGCAGAGCACAGAAAACTGTTCTTCAATATCTCCCCTCACCGTTAATCCAGGAATGGGTGAATAATACCCCGCAGGAACCGATCTGGGGTAAATGGCTGACCGGCTCCCTGATGCATTGTGACGTCACCGGTTTTACAGCCATGTCAGAAGCTCTCGCAAAAACTGGAAAGGAAGGCGCCGAGCTGATGGCGACAATCCTTAACCGCTTCTTCGAACGCATGATCAGCCTGGCCGGTGAGTGGGGTGGTGCGCAGATGAAGTTCGGCGGCGATGCCATGTTGCTCTATTTTACAGGACATGATCATGCACTGCGTGCCTCTGCATGTGGCCTGGAATTACAAAAAGCGATGCGCGAATTTCATCGCGTCAAAGTGCTCGATGGTTACACAACCCTGCGGATGCGTATCGGAATTCACAGTGGTAGGTTTTATTCGGCTTCAACCGGGCAACAGCAGGGGCTGCTTCATTATCTGCTTATTGGCAAAGACGTTAATGAAACTGCACTCGTGGAACCGATGGCGGAGCCGGGCGAGGTGGTTATCAGCGAGGCATGCAAGGATCTGCTGGACCAGCGCAGTTATCTGAGTACGACTGCACATCAAGGTATTTACAAGGTGAAAAAAGTTGTAGCCAGCAAGGATCAGCTGGAGCAGATAGATACCTCAAAAGTGCCCGTGGAAATTCTGCGACGTTACCTGATGCCGCCCATTGCGAATGGTATGACATTGGGTCTGAAGGGCGAGAACAGGCGGGTAATCATAGTATTCATTGATTTGCATGGTGCAGCCGGCTTGCTTGATCGGGACGGAGAGAACGTAGCACTTCAGGAACTGAATACGTATATGGATATACTGTTTAATCTGGTCTCCAGACATGGAGGTTATTTGTCTGCCAGTGATGTCGCTGAGGAAGGCGATAAACTGATTGTTTTATTTGGCGCACCGGTTTCACTGGACAAACCGGAAGCCAGTGCGATGCGATTTGCGCTGGGCCTGCGCGACAGTATCTTGAATTCCGGTTTACATCTGAAACAGCATATCGGCATTAATTCCGGATATGTATTTTCAGGTGAAATAGGCTCGCTCAATCGTCGCGAATATACCGTGATAGGCGACAGTGTGAATCTGTCCGCCCGTCTAATGGCCGCTGCGGATATGAATACAATCCTCGTATCAGAGGCGACAGCAACCCGAGCAGGGGGAGAATTTGACCTGTGCAAACTGGATCCGATCCGGGTAAAGGGCAAAAGCCAGCCGATCGATATTTGCCGGCTTGATGGCTTCAAATCAGCATCCGCCCAGAAGCACGATGAATTACCGTTTCTTGGCAGGGATGCCGAGTTGGCGCTACTGTCAAAAGTGGCCGCGAAGACACTGGAAAACAGGTCAGCATGTGCCTATGTATCAGACAAACCAGGTATCGGAAAGTCACGCCTTTGTGAAGAATTTTCACAATCACTGGAAGCAGAAGGCTGGCAATACCTGAAAAGTTTATGTCAGCGTCATACTGCCGACACGCCTTTCAGCGCATGGCGAGTACCGTTACGTGTTCTGTTTGGACTAAAGGTATCAGACCCTCCTGAAGTCTGCTGGCAAAAACTGTATGCTGCGGTTACTGAAATTGATCCCGGCCTGAAAGATTTTGCCGTTCTTGTTGCGGACGTTTTGCTGATATCCGGGGAAGAAAACCCCGTTGTCAATTCAATGGACAGCAAAACCCGTCACGAGAGACGATTGTCCACGATCGTAAAACTGCTCAATCATTATGCCCGTATCAATCCCATTGTCGTTTTGATCGAGGATGTGCAGTGGATCGACGGACCGTCATGCGAACTGGTCAATACCATTCTGTCGAAACAATCCAGTCGCATCCTTATATGTCTTAACTCACGCAGTGTTGAAGTACCCGAGCACATTACACTTAAACCCGACCTCGAAATAAACCTGCCTGAGCTGACGGAAAATATCTCCACAGAACTGGTCGCATCATACCCGCATATAGAACCGGAGCGGATATCGGCGATCGTAGAAAAGTCGAGCGGTAATCCATTATTTATCAGTGAATTACTCAAAAGCCATGCAGCCGGTGCAGGTGCACTGCCTGAGACCGTATATGACGTCATTATGGTCAGGCTGGATCAGCTGACGGAAGAGAAAAAAAATATCCTGCGACTGGCTTCTGTCATTGGTCATAATTTCGAGTATGAAATACTGAAGTTGATACTGATCAGTGAAATTGCTGATGAACAGCTGAATATCATTCTTTCTGGTCTGGTCGATGACGGTTTTCTGGAGCCACATGCCGACAGGCAGATTTATGAATTCAGCAACAACCTGGCCTGGGAAGTTGTGTATGAAACATTACTCTATGCCTCGCGCAGACGGATTCACAAGCGGGTTGCGGAGGCAATCGAGAAAAATAACACCGATAATATCATGCCCATTGCAGGTTTGCTGACGCATCATTATGAACAGGCGGGAATGCAGGACAAATTCATCCATTATGGTGTGCTGGCCGGTGATCATGCCGCATCCATGTTCGCCAATGATGAAGCGTTTGATTATTATAAAAAGACACTCCATTCCCTAAAACAGAACTACAGTCACTATATCGGTGATCTCAGCGCATTATATGAACGGATCGGTGATGTATATCAGACGACAGGGCATGATAATGAGGCTGAATCCAGTTACATGAAGGCATTGACAGCATGGCATACAACGACCAAAGGCAGGCGATCAAAATTTATAAAACATGATCATCCTGGCCGTCTGAGTGAATCTGTTATAAGTCATAAAATAGCCATTTCCTGCGAAAGAAAATCAGAGTGGGACAAATCCATAGACTGGGTCAACAAGGCACTCGATGCCATTCCGGACCGGCCAGGCAGTCTTGCTGCGCAGATATGTGCCACCAAGAGCGGAATTTTGCTACGCAAAGGTGAATACCAGGAAGCTATCAAATGGGCAAAAGAGGCACTGCAACGCTCGGAAAAAACCAAGGACACCAAGTCAAAGGCGCATGCGAGGAATGCGCTAGCCCTGTCCTATATAGAATCAGGGCAATTGACTGACGCTGTCGAGTGTTTGCAAAAGGCCATCACATTATATGAAGAGCTGGGCGATTATTCCGGCCTGCTAACCGCAAACAGTAACCTGGGCGGTTGCCTGCAATATACCGGTGATTTCGATGCAGCGGCCAGACATTATAAAATCGCGCTGGATGTCAGTAAGCAAATGGATAATGTCCTGTGGGTGGCAATCAGTTCGAGTAATCTTGCCGAACTGTATATTATCTGGGGGGAAATCGATGAAGCCATAAAGCAACTTAATGTAGTGGCCGATGCCTATAACGATAATCTCTGCTCGCCTGCAATAGCCGGATTTTCATTTATCAACCTGAGTCGTTGCCATATGGCACAGAAAGACTATCCGGCAGCCATGGATAGCCTGAACAAGGGTATAGACATCCTCAAGGAGCTAGGCGCAACTGGATTGCTGGTCGAGGCGGATTTGCAACTGGTAGAGCTCTGGCTTGAACAAGGTAAGGCTTCTGATGCATTAAAAAGTTGCAAACAGGTCCTGAAAAAGATCAAGGAGCTTGATGCAAAAATGCTCCAGGTAAAAGGCGAGCGTTTAATGGGGATGTGTCTGATTGCGGTAGGTGAAATAGAGGCAGCAACCATACACATCAGGGAAAGTGTTGAACTAGGCAAAAAGGTCGGTGCGGACCTTGAACATGCCAGATCACTGATAGCACTGGCAAAACTCTCCATGGAAGACTTGGCCGGATTCAGTCATCTGACCAGTAAATACATAAATAGTGCAATTGAAATATTTGAGCGAATTGGCGCAAAACTGGATCTCAAGCATGCACAACAATTACTGGAGAAGGGGGCAACATAAATAATTCAATACAGCTTTTCAATAATTAATAAAGGGGAGATTTTATGGATGATATTAACAAGAATGGTCTGGAAGAAGTCGATAAGGATGCACAGTATCTGGATAATTTCAGGAGCATTATTTCAGATATTCACATGTTTTCTGAACTCACTGAAGACGATATTGATGATCTATCAAAATATTTATCAAAATACAAGGCAGTCAGTGGCGTTGAGGTGACACGTGAGGGTGATACCGAGGGCTATATGTGTATCGTCGTAAAGGGAAAGCTTGAAGTGATGAAAAACGGCGCTACGGATGATGAATATCAACGTATCGCTGTAATACGTGCAGGCAGAACCATTGGCGAGATGACGTTGCTGGACGAACTGCCGCATTCGGCAACAATCGTCACATCCGAAGATTCTATTTTTCTTATTTTAACCAAATCGATGTTTGATGACATGATTGCGCAAAATATGGCGCTTGGTATCAAGATTCTGAAAATCATTGCGCGCCTGGTCAGCCTGAGATTAAGGCAAACCAGCGGTGTGCTTGTGGATGTATTACAGAACCAGAATAATTTTTACTAGGCATTCACTAACACAATATAGCTGTATAGATATGCTGGAAGCTATCGCTACTGGCGGCACTTATTGCACACACATTTTTGTGAGTGACCGGTAATTGTGTCCGTGTCGGGTTAGTGCCGGCACCGGGAAGCCATTCCCTAGAGCGGTCAGGAAAGGGCCATGCTGTTATTTAACCTCCTCAGTGAGGAATGCACAGTTGTGGCGCCGATGTCGGACCTGTAGCAGGGGATAGCGTCCGGAAAAATTATTACAAAAGTAAATCATTATGTAATGTGTAAATTCAGATGCGATCTGGCAGATTGATAGACCAGTTTCAATGTTATTTGACAGTCAAGATGCCGAAAAACCAACAAAGCGGACATTCACAACTATGAGGCTGTAAGGCCGGAGCCGGTCCAGACTGTGTGAAAACCCTCAATCGGAGTATAATCATATTTTTCATATCGCTGTTCATCATGAAACATTAGATAAATAGAGCGACATGATTTTCCACATAATTAATAATATTATTATCGCATGCCGCATCTAGCGTCTTAAGTTAAATAGCTCAATGTTTTCAAACAATAAAAACATACTCTATATTTCATACAGTCAAAATATAACACTCAGGTTTTAATCTAGTGAAACGCATATCAGTGACCTAAAATAGAAAATAAATGTAATAGAAAACTAAATTGTTAGCATAACTAGAATATCAGTTGTTTTCTAACTATAACTACTATCATAAAAAATAATAACCAATGTATATATGCAAAGGAGTAGTGTTATGACGCGTTTAACTAATGTTCTGGCAGTATTGTCTTTATTTATTAATACATGTATCGCAAGTATTCCGAATAGGATTGAATATCCATACGTTGAGCAGGTACTAAAAAATGAGTATACAGGCTATTACGGTAAAACAGTACCAAAAGAGATATTGTGTGGATAGATGATGTAATTCACATTAACTCTGAAATAAAAAGTAATGGCGGTAATGTATATATCTTTGCTAACAAAGTTCATATTTCTGCCCCAGTAGATACACGAGTTCACTTTAATGTAGGGAGAGAATATTGGGAACAATTTCTACATGAAAATAGAAGAAGTTTTGCTAGCGAATTAGGTGGGTGGATTACTCGTACGTATGCTCTTGATGCATTTGATCAGCTTTACTTCTGGCGGGATATGTGGAACAAGGATAAAAAAATATATGAATATTCTCATTTCACAGCACCTAAAGGTGGAGTTACAGCAGTATACGTACCTAAATTAGGTAAATATGAATTTCCAAAAGCAATTCCGCTTAATGAAGATAATTTGTAAACCCCCCGCTTTTAGTGGCACCCTAAATTAGAGTTATCTCCTTTTTTATGAATGGCCAGATACTCCTAGGGAGAGAGGTCATTCAGTGAGTCATGTGGTCGTTATTCGTTATACTCTCTGATCCAGTTTTCAGTCATTTATCTGACTTCGTTTAATGTTTTAAATGCATACATGTTCAGGATTTCATTCCGATAGGTTCAATTAAAACGTTCAATGTATGAGTTCTGTGTCGGCTTGCCAGGCTTAATGAACTCAAGCTTGATGTTATGTTCTTCAGCCCACTCAGCGAGTGTGGCAGAGATAAATTCTGGCCCATTGTCCATGCGTAGTTGTTTTGGATACCCTCGCCAGGCAACGATCGTTCCATCACCCTGATCACACGTTGTGACGGTAGGCTCAGATCGATTTCAATCGCCAATGCCCCCGGTTAAAATCATCTACAACATTAAACGTTCTAAACAGCCTGCCACAGAACAAGCTATCGCTTATAAAATCAATCGACCAGGACTGATTCAGTGTCGCAGGGACTGCCAGGAAAAAAGTGGGCAGACCCCGTTGATCCTCTTTTGGCCACGCCAGATTTTTAACTCAACGTCAGCTTCTGGCCGTTCTATGCCTAACAATTTAAAAGTCTGAACGGCAGCTCCAAGGTGGTGGAAGAAGATGGGAAAAGAGGGCGTAGACTAAGAAGAATGGAAATAAACTATCTGGTTTTCTACAATAATATTGAAATCGGAGATACTATATTTATAGGGAATTAACCCCTTGAACTGAACTCCTTGAATTACGTCATGATGTTATTTTCTGAACACGAGACCATAGAATATCATCATGTAATCTAATTATAATATTTTCAGATGGATTATAGAAAATTAAATGAAGCTTGAATGGCTGAGTATCATCAAACACAAGTTTAGAGTTTGTATACTTTTAAGTTTAATAACTGAAAAAGATAATTCCATTTGTAATTGACTTGGGGGGAAAGCGCTTCTATTCTTTAATATTAGAAAAGGGAAACTTATTTTCATTTATACTTGGTAAGGGATGAGCTAAATTCCCTACTCCAAACCGAGGGGGCGACAATGGAAAAGTCCAAGGAACAACGAGTTCCGAATATTCGTGTTTCGGTGCACCTTCCAGACGGGAAGTTATGCGACAAGGGGGCCAAAGTGGTCCTCACAAGGGGGAAGGAGCAGATAACCCTCGAGCGTTCACCATCTTCTGCACTCTACGAGGCCTGGGTCGAGGTCGGGAACTACCGGCTAGAGGCCACGGCCGGCGATTTAGTCAGCCCACCGCGTACTGTTTCAGTAGGATCCGAGCCCACCACTGAGAGTGTCTACCTCGGTAAGCCGGACTGGCCTTTCTACCGCTATGGAAAGAACTGTGTGCCCTTCGAGCCTCATGATGATCTGATTGGCTTGGCATTCCCTGAACGGCAACCGGACCGTGATGAGACTGAGAAATTGGTCAGCCGTCTAATGGATCGTCTTTCACTTGAGCCTTTCACGGTCGAGTACGAAAAGGGTGAACGTGGACACATCGTGGCCAACGGGGCCATCTGGTTGTTCCGCCTGGCTGGTAGTCCCGAGAAGCGTGAGCCTGCCATGAAGGGGCTGCGAGAGGCTCTGGGACCTGAAGTGCGGATCGGTATGCCTGTTGATCTCGACAAGCAACAGGTGAAGATCCTCGACAACCGCTTCGTCGTCCGCTTTCGGGACGACATCTCAGATGTCGATATTGAACGCCTGGTCGCCAAGGCCGGCGGTCGAGCGCTCCGCAGCCTTGTTCAGGCGAAGAATACCCGGCTAATCGAGTTCACCGGTGGCATCTACACGGAGCATCTGGCAGTTATCGAGGACTGGTATGAGCGGAATCTCCTGGTGTACGGTGAGCCTGATCTGATGGCCGAGATCACCGATGATGTTTTTCCTGGTACTGTTCCCAACGATCCAACATTTGGCACCCAGGCCAACCTGACGCTGCAAAATGTTGATGACGCCTGGCAGTATCTCAATGCCAAGGCAACAACACTTACGCTTGGAAGTCCCGATGTGTACGTGGCGACGCTTGACCGCGGTGTCGATACAGATCACCCCGACATCGGAGGTAATCTCACCGATGGAACAGCTCAGCTCGCCCGGTGTTACGACTTCTCCGGTCTTCGGGCCTGCACGGTGGCGGGATACGCACCTGACACATCGCACGGTATGGGTGTCTATGGAATTATCTCGGCCCGCACTAACAATGCCGAGGACATCGCCGGTATCGCTCCCAATGTTCACCACATCGGTATGGAGCGGCCTAGCCTGACATCGGCCAACTATCCTGATGTCCTCCTGTGGGCGGCCGGTTTTACCACCAACAACACGTCAGCGGGGTGGCCGGCTGAGCCAATCGCCCCTGGCGCCGATGTGATCAGTTGTTCCCACGGCAGTAACAACCTCGCATTGTCGGGGGTAATGAATGACACACTTAATACGCTGGCGACTCAAGGTCGAGGCGGTCGCGGTACTCTCGTGGTCTATTCCGCCGGTAATAGCGATAGACTTATTACCGGCTTCCGAACCTGGGCGGCACATCCCCGCACTATAGCAGTCGCCAATTCCTTACAACCCGATGCCGCGGGTGTGGAGAGGCGCGATGCTGATTCAAACTTCGGTGCCGAGATTGACATCTGTGCCCAGGGAACCGATGCTCCATCGCTCAACGACACTGGTGGTGAACAAACATTCGGGGGAACATCAGCGGCGGCACCGACTGTAGCTGCCGCTGCATGTCTGATGCTATCTGCCAAGCCCAACTTGACCCGGATCCAGCTCCGTGATGTGCTCCGGCGTCAGGCCGTGGTGATTGATGGTGCCAATACCGATCCTGTCGGTCAGTGGGCAAACGGTTTCAGCCAATGGTACGGGTTCGGCCGGCTCGATGTACTTGATAGTGTCCAGGATGCGGACCTTTTTGGCTGGGTCAATCAGGGCGCCTGGCGTCCAGGGACCAACAATTATGAGTTCGGTTTCCGCTCAATTGATACCATTCCCATCACCGGAGCCCCCGCCGACACAAACTTCCGTCGCTGGGCCATGCTCCATGATGGCAACGCATACCGAATGTATTTTTTTCAGGGGAACTCGTCCGATACACTTTACCAGTTCTCGTGGAATGGAAGCTCGTACGCCTTTGGTCACAACTCGATTCCGATCCTGACCCTGGTGGGAGCTCCCACTGACGCCGACGCGTCGAGCTTTTCAATGTTGCATAGCGGTGGTAACTACCATCTATATCTCCGGCGGCTCGGCGAGCCCAGGACACTTTATCAGTTCATCTGGGAACCGGGTACTACGACATACACCTGGGGGCCCGGTACATGGTTGAAGTCGCTAAGGGTGACAGATTTTCCCAACAACACCGACTGGTCGCGTTGGCAGATGTTACATGATGGCAATGCATATCGTATTTACGCCTTCCCATATGGTGCAAACGACAGACTCTACCAAGGTTCGTGGAACTCGGCAATTCGTACCTATCAGTTCGGCTTCAACTCAATTAATGAACTGGACCTGGTTGGTTTTCCACTAGATAGTGATGTGGGACGTCCGGCTATGCTTCATGATGGGGTTAACTATCGTTTCTACTTCCAGACCTTGTAAACCCTGGGGGGAAATCTAATGTAAAGATACTCATTTATTTTAATTAGTGTGTCCATATTGGCGATAGGTGATTGTGTTTCGTTTTGTCCCAAACCTGAGCCGGTAACTCAATCTGATCCAAAGGGGAAAACAGGTGGCATGATGTTGTCATCCTCACTTTGGGAATGGACGAAAATCAGAGGGCAAGTCATACATTCTTGAAGTAAACCTAAGCTACGCTCTAACTAAAAGTATATAAGATGGGAAAAGAGGAAAAGATTGAGCCTGTCCGAGATTAGCTAGGAGTGGATATGCGGGCGTTATAATCGATACAGCGGGTGTCGTCTGAAGCAAACTATTAGATAATCTAATGATGATCTCAGCTAGCCAGGACCGGACCTAATAGAGTTATGGTCCAACTTCCGGAGTCGACCCTGGCAAGGAGTGCCGAGTGGCACGGGTTGGCGCACGCCTATCAAAGGCACAAGCCCGAGCACACCCGACTCTATTATATTGTTGAACACTATTATCCGAAGTTTGTTACTCACTTAGCTGAGCAAGGTCGAAGCCTGCCTGCATACATCGAGCAGGAATTCGACGACTATCTCAAATGCGGTCGGCTGGAATACGGCTTTTTGCGTGTGCGTTGTGAGCACTGTCACCATGAGCGGCTGGTTGCGTTTAGTTGTAAGCGCCGTGGATTTTGTCCCAGTTGCGGGACACGGCGCATGGCCGGCAGCGCAGCGTTACTGGTGGATGAAGTCTTACCTGAACAGCCGATGCGGCAATGGGTGCTAAGTTTTCCATTCCAGTTACGTTTTTTGTTGGCACGTTATCCTGTTGTAATGTCGAGAGTGCTGGGCATCGTGTATCGTACATTGGCGACATCACTAATACAAAAAGCCGGTCACACCCATTGCACAGCTAAGACAGGTGCCGTCACCTTGATTCAACGCTTTGGCAGTGCACTGAATCTCAATTTTCACTTTCATATGTTGTTTTTAGATGGTGTGTTTACCACAACGAAACAAAAGCAACCATCTTTGTGCGCACCAAAGCGCCGACACTGGACGAACTCTACAAACTGGTGCACACCCTGTGTCATCGTGTGGCCCGTTACCTGGAACGCCAGGGTTTATTGGTGCGTGATGATGAAAACACCTATCTGCAGCTGGATAGCCTGGATGACGATCCGCTGCAGGATTTGCAAGGGCACTCCATTACTTATCGAATTGCCATAGGCCCGCAACAAGGGTGCAAGGTCTTTACACTGCAAACGGTACCCGCCCGAATCGATAACGAGCGCCCATCGGATCGGGTAGCTAAGCAGGCGGGGTTTTCATTGCATGCCGGCGTGTGCGCCGAAGCCCATCAACGCGAAAAGCTCGAACGGTTATGCCGATATATCACCCGCCCTGCAGTGAGCGAACAACGTATTTCGTTTACTTCCAGCGGCAATATCCGATATGAACTCAAAACCCCATACCGTGATGGAACGACCCACGTTATCTTTGAGCCGTTGGATTTTATCGCGCGCTTAGCAGCCCTTGTCCCAGCACCGCGGGTGAACTTAACCCGTTACCATGGTGTGTTTGCACCGAACAGTCAGCATCGCGCATTCGTGATCCTGGGCAAGCGGGGCAAAGGCAACACGACTCAGGGTGCGGATGAAACACAAGAAAAAACACCCGTCGAAAGACGCGCAGCTTTGACCTGGGTCCAACGCCTCAAACGCGTATTCAATATCGACATCGAAGTCTGCACCCAATGCGGCGGTCCGGTGAAAGTCATTGCCAGTATCGAAGACCCTGATGTTATCAAGAAGATCCTCGATCACCTGAAGAAAAAAAACGATACACAAGAGGCCGTTCAATTGCCTGTTGCGCGTGCGCCGCCGCAAGGCCGGTTATTCGATTAGGGAAAATACAATAGATAAGTACAGGTACGTTGTCGAAAATAAAGGGCAAGGGATAACCGCGGCCTGGTCATTGGGTGGGGCGTGAAAACGCCGGTTCCGGGCGGAGTGTTGAGTGATTTGACGGCACCGAGGAGTGCAAACTGGGGGCACGGGTTAGGAAAACGCGGGGTTGGATTCAGTCTGGATGAATGGACTTTGGGTAAAAAGGGTGTTTATACTTCCTATACACAACATGCCTCGACTTATGACATTTGGAGTAGCCTCATGGAATCCAAAGCGAGACAGCGTTGTCTAGAGGTGGCTGATATAAAGAGCGGTGAATCTGTTCTGGAAGTGGCGGTGGGTACCGGCATACTGTTTGAGAAAATCCTACAGTTGAATCCGACAGGAAGAAATGAGGGCATAGACCTCACGGAGCAAATGTTGTCTCGCGCAAGAGCGCGGGCGCATAAATCAGGTGTTTCTGATTATGTGCTAAAAGTCGGAGATGCCT
>CAMYJD010000031.1 GCA_947258655.1 uncultured Gammaproteobacteria bacterium
ATGACGGTCCATTGAGCGCGTTGCGCTTCAGTGCTCCGGGTGCCCCGGCTGGTTCAACCCTTGTCGATAACTTCGATGGTACCGGCAGCTTCACCTGGATCCCGGCTACGTCCGGTACCTTTAACGTCAATATCATCGTCACCGACAGCAACGGTTTCGGTCTGTCCGACAACGAACTCGTGCCGATCACGGTCAATCCGCCCGGCGGCGGGCAGTTGCCGTTCAATGGCAGCCCGGCCCCGATCCCGGGCCAGATCGAGGCCGAGCACTATGACCTCGGTGGCGAGGGCATTGCCTACCATGACAACACGGCCGGCAATAGCGGCGGTCAGTTGCGCGCGGATGATGTCGATATCTTCAACAGCGCCAGCGAAGGCCTCTATACCGGTGCCAATAGCAGCGGCGAGTGGCTCGAGCATACGGTCGATGTCGCTGCTGCCGGTGCGCATACTCTAAGGTTGCGTATCGCGACACCGAAAAACGGCAAACAGGTGCATGTCGAGATGAACGGCGTCGATGTCAGTGGTCCGATCGCGATCCCGAACACCGGTGGCTGGCAGACCTGGCAGACCATCAGTGTGCCGGTTACGCTTAATGCCGGGCCGCAGGTCATGCGTATCATGTTTGACAGCGGTGGCCTGAACCTGAACTGGATCAACGTGCAGAACGGTATCGTGCCTCCATAAGGACTAATGCAACTCAACAAGGAAAAGCAGTCAGCGACAGACATGAGTGATTCGTGTTTGTCGCTGATCTTTTATGTACTTAGAGCATGTAGTTAAAGTTATAATTTACGAATTTAATAAGCTGTCTTCATAGTATTTCACTCTGTCTTTAAGCTGTCCGCTCATTTAGTAAAATGTGACGGACATCACATATGTCAAATCACACCATCTGCATACTTTGCTGCAACTGAAGAGTTAATATTTTGCTTTATTGAACTGTCAAATAGTTGTAAAATAGCACTTAATAGCCGTTGGATGTATTGATATCAGTTGGGGGCCCTGCACAGAATGATATTTACGGCTACACAGTTTCACAAAATCGGGAACACTGCCAGTAATCACATTAATCATATATAGCTAAGCATGGATCACAGTTATGAACAAAAACATCAGCACTACCCTTAACCGCCTGCCTGTTCTTTTGCTGTTGACCGGGATGGCTTCATTCACACATGCGAATGTGATACCTGATGCGTCGTTCGAGAACGGAAAAAACTGGATCTCGGCTGACTATGCATCATCGCTGGTCAATTCACCTACCCGCACCGGTTCAAAGGCAGTAAAGCTAATCAATGACGGTGCCGCCAAAGGCCATAACTTCGGCCAGTATAATATCGGTGGCGTCACCCCGAATCAGGAATACGTCTATACAGTATGGGTCAGAGGTAACAACGTTCAGGGTGTCGGCAACGGCGGTAAACCACTCTCGGTCACACGTTGGCGCAACAGCGCTTCCAACAAGATCGCCAAAGAGATGTATATGTGGGCACCCTATAACACCTATGACTGGCGTCCGATGTTTATCCATATACAGGCGCCGGCCAATGCTGCCAAGGTAGATTCATCTTTCCGCAGTTGGTACGACTGTCTTTCCGGCACAACCTACTGGGATGATGTCTCCCTGGTCCCACGTACGTTCCCGAACCGCGGTAATCTGCTGGACAGTTATCAGGCAGAAAATGCTAATACCAAATCTGGCGGCTCCGTACACAATGAGGAATCCGATTTCACCGGTTCCGGCTACTTCGATGTCACCAATAACGGCGCAGTTCTGCAATGGAATAATGTGACCGGCGGCGGTGCCAGGATCCTGTCCGTGCGCTATGCCTATGAAGGCAACGCGAGAAACATGACCCTGTACATCAATGGTGTCAGCCAGGGTGCGAAGAAACCCGTACTGACAGGACGTCGTGGAAGCTGGGCCAGTATGGACTGGAATGTCGACCTGCCGTCAGGCGGCAATACCGTACGTCTGCAGATCGGCAAGACCGGTGGCATCAACTCACAGCCACAGATAGACAAAATTGATGTCTATGCCAGCTCTGGCGGCGGCGGTGGCGGTGGTGGCAACCAGGCACCCAGCATTGCATCTATCGGTCAACAAAATGTCGAAGAAGGCCAGACCCTGAGCTTCACGGTCACTGCCAGCGATACCGATGGTCCGGCACCATTGACGTTGACAGCATCGAATATGCCTGCCGGCGCCAGTTTTACCGATAACGGCAATGGTAACGGCACTTTCTCATGGACACCAGGCAGCGGTGCCGCAGCCAACAGTCCATACAGCGTGAAATTCAAGGCCACTGATGGAGCCGGAGCATCCGGTACCCGTTCGGCAACGATCAATGTCAGTACACCGGGCGGTGGTGGCGGTGGCGGCGGCGGTAGCCAGCAGCCCTATCTTGGTTCACCGGCAGCGATACCTGGCGTCATCGAGGTCGAGAACTATGATCTGGGTGGCAAGGGTGTTGCCTACAATGACAAAACCGCCGGCAACACGGGCGGCAAGTATCGCACAGACGATGTCGATATCTGGAACAATGCCTCTGAGGGTTTTTACACCGGTTCCAATGCAAAGGGAGAATGGCTGGAATATACGGCCAATGTAGCGAGTGCCGGTAACTATACACTGGAGATTCGCTACTCGACCAAGAAAGACGGTCGTAGCGTGCATGTCGAGTTTGATGGTGTCGATGTCACCGGGCCAGTCGCTTTACCCAACACCGGAGCATGGACAGCATGGCAGACTGTCAGCGTACCCGTAACACTGGCTGCCGGTGAACAGGTCATGCGCCTGGCCATCGACGAGACTGGCGTCAACCTGAACTCCATCAACATCAGTAGTGGTGGCGGTGGCGGCGGCGGGCCTCAAGCACCGGTACTGGCACCAATCGGAGCCAAGACTGTTGAAGAAGGTTCCACATTGAAGTTCACGGTCAAGGGAACCGATGACGAAGGTCCAGCAGGTCTGGTATTCGGTGCAAGCGGTCTGCCTCAGAGCGCCACATTTACCGATAATAAAAATGGTACCGCGACGTTCAAGTGGACACCGGGCAGTGGTAGCGCCGGAATCTATAACGTGACCTTCACGGTGACCGATGAAAGCGGTATTGGGCAATCTGACAGTGAAGTCGTGCCCATCACCGTCACACAGGTGGCTGCAGGTCAGCAACCCTATGGTGGCACACCCCACCCCGTTCCTGGCGTGATAGAGATGGAAAACTATGACCTCGGCGGTGAAGGTGTCGCTTACCACGATACCAGCGCGGGCAATACAGGCGGCAAGTATCGTAATGATGATGTCGATATCTGGCTCACTGGTGGCGAAGGCCATTACACGGGAGCCAATACAAAAGGTGAGTGGCTTGAGTTCACCGTTGATGTCGCCAGTGCGGGCAACCATACATTACAAATCCGCTATGCAACAGCTAAAGACGGCAGGCAAATACACATTGAATATAATGGTGTAGACGTTACCGGTGATATTACATTACCCAATACCGGGGCCTGGAATGTCTGGCAAACCGTTAATGTACCCGTGACATTGAATGCCGGTCAGCAGGTCATGCGTGTGTTCATCAAGAACAGCGGTATTAATCTGAACTCGATCAATGTAATCAAGTAACAGGTACCGTGAAATAAAAACATAAAACAGAAGCTATCAATTATTGCAATCCTTCCAGGCCCATCCTCATGATGGGCCTGTTTGTTTTATCTAATACTGAATCGTCAGGCTACAGTCGAGGCATTTTAACAGCAATCACTGCAGAAACTGATGTATCAAAGGCTGGGCCATCTGCTCACGCAGCGTTTCTCAACTGGATGGAGCAGGCTTAATGGAAATTGCCCAAAAAATATATATCATGACGGTGTCCGCATCGGGAAAATCCACATTCACGAACAAACATCCGTACTATAAAAACGTCAGGATTGTAGATTTTTCCGCGATCGCCAGCATCAAAACCCGGCAGCAGGCAAAGCTGGAGATTGAACGGAAAAACAAGCCGGCTCGAAAAAATCCATTCATTTTTCTACGCAATCTAATCCGTATATCCAAAAGGAAATTGAGTAAATATCTGAAAACAAATAACAGCAAAGAACCTGTACGACTTCCATATACTGGCAAGAGTTATCATCAGGAAATCATTTCCTATATTCGTGCGACATCAGGCCCTGTAGTCGTACTGGGTCGCATGGGTTTACCTGAACCCGGACAATATCAGGATATAACAATCGCAGCTGTTCTTATCCCTGAAGCAGAACATAGACGCAACTGTAACGAACGTAAAAGACAGCATCCAAACGGCAGCTGGACCAGCTTCGATGAAGTAAAGGACATGCGTGCAGAGTTACAGTCATATGCACAACAACACGCTATTCCACTCTACCCTTCATTCGCATCCGCACTTGAGAAATTATTGGGCCATGAAGAATAAGGCCCATATGTTCATATTGCTAAAAACAATGAGTTCACTGACTGGTAGTTGAAATTTGTTTTATGCATAAATTCCCGCAAGATTAGCCGAACATGAGAATTTATTAGTTACAAACCGGTGTAATATGCGTTAAAATATATTTAACTTATGTATTCGTCTGAAAAACGGATGTGTATTTTTTTATTGATTACAAATAAGTAAGATCTATAAATTTGCTGAAATTTATCCAATGCATCTAAAAAAATATCTATTGCAAGGCATTCAGTCACCCATATGCCTGACACGTTCTGTACGCCTATTGAGCACAGATTTCAGCAATAAAATACAAGTCAGTGAGCTTAGACATATTCTTCGCGAGTATTATTCTTCAGCGGTTATAAACCGCAGTACAAAAATATCTGGATCATGTACAGAATTTGATATCGCTGGAAACCAGTTTTACCTGAAATTATTTGGGCCGGCGAAGTTGATTACTGCTGCGCGACACATATGGGCGTCGCGTTGTATGCTGCACTTCGATATAGCGGCTCCTGCAATCGAACAGACATGTGTCACAAGCATTTCGGGTAAAAAATATTATGCTATTCTTGAGCAGAAAATACCCGGTAGAGAGATAGGGGAAACACCATGGTCTGTTGAACTGGCAAGAAATTTTGCATCCGGCCTTGCACGATGGCATGGAATATCTCTGGATAATTATCGTCCGTATCAATGCATCATGAATGATAAACGTCAGGTTAATTATCAACAACACTTTAGTCGATTATTACAATTAACTGGAACGCAATCTACGCAATATCGAGATTTACTTGATTATGCCAAATACTTAATTGACGATAGTACATTATTCGGAGAATTGCGCATTTCTCATGGTGATATAAACCCGCATAACATTATCATCCAGAAGGACTTCAAGGTATATTGGATCGATATGGACATGATTGGACTACGGCCAATCTGGCACGATCTGGCAACAATAATGTGCAGGTTCAGTTACCAGAATTCATCTGTTGCGATCAATGCTTTTGAAGAACAGTATTTTTCATTACAACCTCAATTCTACGAAATCTGGATGCAGATCCGGAACCAATGGTTATTTCTACGAAATGTTCTTGAGGGAATAAAATGGCAGACAGTCCATTTGCGTCCAGGAATCAAACTTCCCGAATCAAGGAAATCCGAACCAGCCACCTGGGCACGTAGATTTTTTGAACAGGCATCTGTAATTATGCATTGCATCGACTCAAACGAAAATACCGCGACATTGGTAGAAAAAATGTTCCATGCGAGTAAAACTCCTGCAGGACATCTGTAAGCCAGTATACGCTTTGTGAAAGCGAGCGGAGATTACCCCTTTTACTGCCCATCACATCTGGCTAAAGATCCCGGCATGGTCTTACTACCCACGTTATCATTGATAACATACACCAGGTTTCTCTGTAGTCGCGCATCAGTCGTCTAAGTTCCAACTTCATACACCGATGAAATGTTTTCCCGAGCGTTTCCGGGCAGGCTTGAGCAACTGATTTAAACCGCCATATTGCCACTAAAACCGAGGTTCTCTTGCTTGATTTCCCTGATTTTGTTGCGGATCACGGCGGCCTGCTCGAATTCGAGGTTACGGGCGTGATCGTACATTTGCTGCTCGAGTTTCTGGATTTCCTTTTCCAGTTGTTTCGCCGACATGGCCGCATAGTGAACGACCTCATCGGCCACCTGCGCATACTTGTGCGCTGATGTGGAAGCAATTGCATAGGCACCTTCCATAACGTCGGCAATCTTTTTTTCAACACCTTTCGGAGTGATGCCGTGTTCGTCATTATAGTCCAGTTGTTTTCTGCGCCGACGTTCGGTCTCCCCGATAGCACGCTGCATAGACCCGGTGACCTTGTCGGCATACAAGATCGCCTTGCCATGAATATTGCGCGCTGCACGTCCGATTGTCTGAATCAATGAACCTTCAGAGCGCAGGAAACCCTCCTTGTCCGCATCCAGGATCGCCACCAGTGATACTTCGGGCATATCCAGACCCTCACGTAACAGATTGATACCCACCAGCACATCAAATTCACCCAGACGCAGGTCACGAATGATTTCGATACGCTCCACGGTTTCGATATCCGAATGCAGATAACGTACACGAATACCATGGTCATTCAGGTATTCGGTCAGGTCCTCAGCCATACGCTTGGTCAGGGTTGTGATCAGCACGCGTTCATTAACCTCGATACGTTTATGGATCTCTGACAGAACATCGTCAACCTGGGATGTGGCCGGACGCACCTCCACATCCGGGTCCACGAGCCCGGTCGGCCGGACTACCTGCTCGACGATTTTACCGGAATGTTCAAGCTCATAGGGCCTCGGCGTCGCCGATACAAATATCGTTTGCGGCGAGCGCTGTTCGAACTCATCAAAACGCAGTGGCCGGTTATCCAGCGCCGATGGCAATCTGAAACCATACTGCACCAGGGTTTCCTTGCGTGAACGGTCACCCTTGTACATACCACCGATCTGAGGCACGGTTACATGGCTTTCATCCAGTACCAACAGCGCATTATCGGGCAGATAGTCGAACAGGGTCGGCGGTGCTTCGCCTTCATTGCGGCCGGACAGATAACGCGAGTAATTCTCGATACCGGAACAATAACCCAGTTCCATGATCATTTCGATATCAAACTGGGTTCGTTGCTCCAGGCGTTGTGCCTCGACCAACATGTGATTGTCACGTAAGTGCTCGAGGCGTGTGCGTAATTCCGCCTTGATCAGTTCAATTGCATCCAGCAAGGTCTGTCGTGGCGTTACATAATGAGATTTCGGATAAATACTCAGACGCGGCACGCGTCTTAGGACCTCACCGGTAAGCGGATCAAAATAGCTGAGATTCTCGACCTCATCATCAAACAGTTCTATCCTGACTGCCTCGCTGTCGGATTCGGCCGGATAGACATCGATAACATCACCACGTACGCGATAGCTTGCGCGATGCAGTTCGACTTCATTGCGCGTGTATTGCAACTCGGCCAATCGCCTGAGTATGCTGCGCTGGTCTATCTGATCGCCACGATCAAGATGCAGCATCATACCCAGGTAGGATTTTGGGTCACCGAGGCCGTAAATCGCCGACACGGTGGCGACAATGATCGCATCCTCGCGCTCCAGCAGGGCCTTGGTTGCGGACAGACGCATCTGCTCAATATGTTCATTGATTGAGGCGTCCTTCTCAATGAACGTGTCCGATGCCGCCACATAGGCTTCCGGCTGGTAGTAATCATAATAGGAAACAAAGTATTCGACGGCGTTTTCAGGAAAGAAGTCCTTCATTTCCCCGTACAGTTGTGCTGCCAGGGTCTTGTTCGGCGCCATAATCAGGGTTGGCCGTTGCAATTGCTGGATGCAGTTGGCAATGGTAAAGGTCTTGCCGGAGCCGGTCACACCCAGCAGGGTCTGGTGTAATAATCCGTCCTGAATCCCCTCAATCAGGCCCCGGATTGCATCGGGCTGATCGCCTGAAGGGCTGTATTCGGTCGTCAGTTTAAATCTTTTGCTCATAGGGATTCAGTCAAACTATTGTTTACAGTATTATTACACTCAGTTACACTTTTTTCATACCAAGGAATCAATGTGGACATAAAACTGTCTGAGCGCGTCAAACGCGTCAAACCCTCGCCAACGCTGGCAATCACGGCACGTGCAGCGGAATTACGCGCTGCCGGCAAGGATATTCTCGGCCTGGGCGTAGGCGAACCGGATTTTGATACACCTGAACATATCAAAAAAGCTGCTATCGATGCTATCCAGCGCGGCGAAACCAAGTATACCGCAGTCGATGGCACACCGGCACTGAAGCAGGCCATTATAAACAAGTTCAAGCGAGATAATCAGCTGGATTATCAGCCTGAGCAGATACTGGTTTCATGCGGTGGTAAACAAAGCTTTTATAACCTGTGTCAGGCCATGCTGAATGAAGGTGATGAAGTTATCATACCGGCCCCATACTGGGTTTCCTATCCCGATATGGTGTTATTGGCCGATGCGACACCTGTTATCGTCATGGCAGGTCGGGAACAGGGTTTCAAAATAACACCAGATCAGCTGGAGCAGACCCTGAATGATAAAACACGCCTGTTTGTGATCAACAGTCCTTCCAATCCAACCGGCGTTGCCTACCGACGCGAGGAACTGCTGGCATTGGGAGAAGTACTCAGGCAATACCCCGATGTCCTTATTGCGACCGATGATATGTATGAACATATCCTGTGGATGGACGAAGCGTTTATGAATATCCTGATGGCATGCCCGGACTTGTATGAGCGCACAATTGTCCTCAATGGAGTATCCAAGGCCTATTCAATGACCGGCTGGAGGATCGGCTATGCCGCAGGCCCCGCTGATCTGATCAGGAACATGAAGAAAATCCAGTCACAGAGTACCTCGAATCCGTCATCTGTTTCGCAGGCCGCAGCCCTGGCCGCGCTGGAGGGTGGACAGACCTGCATTGACACAATGATGGTGGCTTTCCGCGAACGCAATCAATACCTGGTCGAGGCATTAAACCGGATACCCGGTTTTCAATGTCTGCAGGGCGATGGCACTTTCTATGCTTTCCCCGAGGTCAGTGCGGCCATTGCCAATATTGAGGGTGTCAACAACGATGTGGAGCTGGCCGAGTATCTGCTCAATGAGGCCGAAGTCGCAGTGGTTCCCGGCTCGGCCTTCGGTGCCGAAGGCTACATTCGGCTATCGTTTGCCACCAGTCTGGATGTACTCAAGGAGGCTATAGCCAGGATCGGCAAGGCACTGTCCAGATAGCGGTTTTTATTGTAAATTCGCCGTTTCACTATTGACCAGGGACAGAACAATCAGTAAGATTAGCGCCCTGAACTGATCCCCAATAGCTCAGTTGGTAGAGCAACGGACTGTTAATCCGTTTGTCCCTGGTTCGAGCCCAGGTTCAATTCTGCAGATTTCACCCTCCTGGCAAGCATCCAACAAAACTGATAGCTCCTATCCTGAGATCTGCTCAGCACATAATATTCCGCCAAGTATAGTCTTGAAATGGCAATGCGTACTATTCGTCCATGCTCTCGACAAACTCTTTCAGATACACCTTGAAATCCTCGCCCAGATCCTTGTGATTAACACCATATTCGACCGTGGCAGCCAGATAGCCCAGTTTACTACCGCAGTCATAGCGCTTGCCACGGTAAGCGTAGGAATAGACATCCTGGGTTTTCATCAGTTGTGCAATGGCATCAGTCAGCTGGATTTCTCCACCCAGGCCCTTGGGAAGATTTTCGAGGATCCCGAAGATCTCCGGGGTCAGTATATAGCGCCCTACTACGCCCAGATTTGACGGCGCATGTTCAGGCAAGGGTTTCTCAACAATTTCCTGTATTTTGCCTGTCCTGCCGTCGACATCCGTTATTCTAACGATACCATACTTGTGGGTTTCCGACGGATCAACCTCTTCCACCGCAACAATACTGCTCTGTACCTTATCGAACAGGTCTGTCATTTGAGATAATACCGGATTGCGTCCCCCATAAATCATGTCATCGGCCAGCAACACTGCAAACGGCTCATCACCGATGACCTTTCTGGCACAATACACGGCATGTCCGAGACCCAGTGGGCGCGACTGTCTGATACCCATGGCAGTGACATATTCAGGCATGATATCCCTGATTTCTTCCAATTGATCAAATTTTCCTGCTGCCTCCAGCTGCACCTCGAGTTCGACCGATACATCAAAATGGTCCATAATCGCGCGTTTGCCACGCCCGGTGATGAATATGATCTCATCGCAACCGGCATCGATGGCCTCCTTGACCGCGTACTGGATCAATGGTTTATCAACAACGGGTAACATCTCCTTCGGACTGGCCTTGGTAGCCGGTAAGAATCGAGTTCCTAATCCCCCCACGGGAAATACTGCCTTCTTGATCTTCATGTAATTTCTCTAATTTCTCTAATATGAAATTGACGATTAAGTGAATATATTCACCTGATTAAAAAACATACTAGCATACAGGTTACTACATTCCCAAAGCCCTGGCCACCAGATTTATCGGATGTATGACCTCTAAGTTGTCATTTTTATTACAAATATTACGAAACTGCAAAATACAGCCGATATTACTGCTGACAATCAATCCTGTCTGTATCTCTATCGCATCGACAGCGGAATCCCTTATGCGCGCGGACCATTCGGGATAATCGAGCGTATAGGAACCTGCCGCACCACAGCAGCCGCTACGGGGAAAATCGTGAATGAGCAAACCAGGTATTCTGGAAATCAGGGAATATACAGCGTCTGTATTTTTTAACACATTTCGTTGCGTACAAGGGTAATGTAACTGTACTTCGCTGTTAATCGGCTGCAGCTCCATGCCTTCGGACCAGGCAATACTTTCCAGAAACGAACACATATCCACCATCGACCAGGATGGGATCTGTGCCTGAGATGAAGCGGCATTGGCCTGATCGATCATGGTTGCAGTACATGCCGATGCAAGGCTGATTACGGCCTTGATATCATAACGTTCAAATGCATGGACATTGTCCAGATAGAATCTATCAGCAGCCCTCTTTTCACCGGCATGCAAGTGCAGCGCACCACAGCATTGCTGATCGGCAGGGATAAATACACCAATGCCCAGGTGGTTCAACACGCGGATACTATCCTGCAGACTGCTGCTGTCGAAGAATTCATTGACGCAACCAAGAAACAGCCCGACCGCAAACTTCTGCTCCGCTACAGGCGGGTAATATTCCTGCCACTGTGGTGCAGGCTTCATCTCAACGGCAAACTGCAGATACCTGTCCAGGGTGGTGGATTTAGACGAAGGCATAAGCCTCATCAGCTCAACTAGTCTCAGCCGCTTTATTATTGTCACCAGACTCCTGGCGAATTTACGTTTACTGACAAAATTCAGCAGCCGTTTTTTATACCAGGAGCCGGGTAACGCCGAACGCGGCATGGATGCGCGGGTTGAATCCATAATCCGTGCAAAAGGTACCTGGGCAGGACAGATATTTTCACAAGACCTGCATAACAGACAATGATCAAGATGTTGCTGCAAGATATTATCCATCTGCAGATCCCCGTTAAGATACGCCGAGATCAACGACAGCCGTCCACGCGGCGACTCGGCCTCTTGCCGGGATAGTTGATACGTGGGGCAATGCGGTATACACATACCACAGGCCACACACATATCTGCAGCACTCAGGATTTCCGCCCTGATACTGTCATGAATAGGATGTTGCTTGTCTGTCAATGTAATAGGGATTGATAGAAATGCCGATCACGCATCAGACTGTTGCAATTGCTGGTTAATCTGGTTCAGCACTGCGAGAGGGTCCTTTGCCTGGGTTATAGGTCGACCTATAACCAGATAGTGGCTACCACATTGCATGGCCTGTTGTGGCGTCATAATGCGTTTCTGGTCTCCCACAGCGCTCCCAGCCGGCCGTATACCAGGCGTTACCAGTATAAAGTCATCGCCCAACTGCGACTTCAGTTCGCCGGCCTCCTGCGCAGAACAGACAACACCGTCGAGACCACTGTCCCGACTCAGGGCGGCCAGACGCAATACCTGTTGCGCAGGGCTATCCTGTACACCCACCTCGCGCAGGTCAAGCTCAGCCATGCTGGTTAGTACCGTTACAGCTATCAGCAACGGCCGCTCCTTGCCACTTTCATCAAGGGCCTGTCTGGCCGCCTCCATCATTTTTCGACCGCCCGAGGCATGAACGTTCAGCATCCATACACCCAGATCAGCAGCGGCTGCACATGCCCCGGCAACAGTATTCGGGATATCGTGAAACTTCAGGTCCAGAAACACATCAAATCCACGCCCAACCAGCGATTTGACCAGGCCGGGTCCCGCATGGGTAAACAATTCCTTGCCAACCTTCAGGCGACACGATCCTGCAGGTAAGCGATCGACAAATTCGAGCACCCTGTTCTCGTCTGAAAAATCCAGCGCCACAATGACCGGGGATATATTATTCGTTGCTGTCATGAGATATCTGACTCCTGCTTTTATTCTGCGGCCACGCCCTTAATGGGTTTGATCGTATTCCATTGTTTACATCCGGGGCACTGCCAGTGCATGGATTTACCACTAAAACCGCAATGATTGCATTCATATACCGGCTTGTTTTGCATTAATGTATTGATCAGGTCTCTTAAAATCGTCAGATTTTCCCGTGCCCTGCCTTCACTCCTGTCGAGATTGAGTTCAACCAGCCATTGCAGACCGCGTACCGAAGGTTTATGACGAAGTTGCTCGACCATAAATGCAATAGCCTCGCCTTCATCTTCAGAAAGGATTTCCTCTGCCCGGTATAACACAGGTGTAATACCGCCATAGTGTTCGAGGATGCCATTCAGAAACTGTGACATTTCCTTTTCTTTACCGGTCTTTGTATAACATTCTTTCAGCGACTGAATCACTTTAGGGAAATACTCGACATCCTGACTGACAACCTGCAAAAAATAACTGATGGCGCGATCATAATTGTCTTCATTCATCGCCTTTTTAGCCACCAATATGCTGGCGCGTACACAACTGCTATCATGCGCGAAGGCCTGCTCAATGAAGCGACTGAATTGTAACTTGTCACCCGTTTGCAGTGATTTTTCGGCCAGTTCACAATAGTATTGGGCAATGACTACACCGCTATCCTTGCCGGTTTCCCTGTCATACTGGTTGCATATCTCGATCGCTTTTTCCCAGTCCTGCTCTTGCTGATAGATATCAATCAGGTGCTTTAATGCTTTTGGTACCATCGATTTCAGTTCAATCAGCTCCTGAAACAGATCTTCAGCACGGTCCAGTAATCCGGCCTTCATGTAATCCTCGCCCAGCTCGAACAGCGCATGTGACCTCTGCTCATGACTGAGTGTGGGCCTGGCAATCAGGTTCTGATGAATACGTATTGCCCGGTCCACTTCCCCTCTGCGTCTGAACAGGCTACCGAGGGCGAGATGGGTTTCAGCAGTATCATTATCGACTTCCGCCATGCGTACGAATACTTCAATGGCCTTGTCGGGCTGCTCATTGAGTAAATAATTCAAGCCCTTGAAATAATCGGAACTAACATCAAAACAAGGCTTATTGTCTTCTTTTTTATTACGGCGTGCTGCCATCCAGCCAGACGCTGCGGCAACAGGCAATAATAACCATAATAGTTCCTGCATCAATCAATATCCCTGAGAGGCAAGCGTGTGAAATTGGCCACTTGCTGCACGATTTGCTTTTGAAGCCACATATGTCCACGCTGCTGCCCGACTATCAGCCGCAGGCGCCATGACACCCATGATGGCAGCGCTAATGAGCACCACTACGACCACCGCTGACAGCGAATTGGCTGCTGGTATAATGCAACAATTTAAATCAGCTGGCACTGTGTATTGCAGTGTTAACAGGGCCGCCGTCAAAGCGATCCAGTTAATTATCATAATACCTGGTATTTTCACGCGTCCACCGGAAATCTCAATTCGATCATATGCTTATGTACAATTGAACAACAGCTCCATGATAACTTAGTTTAGATATGAATTTCATTATACACACATAAAAAAACCGCCTGATGACGGCGGTTTCTGTTATGCGGATTCTGTTATAAATCAGGTCGATTCCAGAACCGGATAATCAGCCTTGCTTTTATCTACACGTTCGCGGAGTTCCTTACCCGGCTTGAAGTGCGGTACATGCTTACCCGGTAATGTAACGGAATCCCCGGTTTTCGGATTTCGACCGATTCGCGGGGGTCTGAAATGCAATGAGAAGCTTCCAAAACCCCTGATTTCTATCCGCTGCCCGGTGGCCAGTGCCTGGCTCATTTGTTCCAGCAGGCTCTTAACCGCGAGCTCAACATCTTTATAAGCAAGATGCCCCTGTTTCCTGGCGAGAGATTCAATCAGTTCTGATTTTGTCATTATTTTATCCCGTAGTACTGGGAGACCTTCCCTGGTCTCTCGTTAATCCGATATCTACATACACCTTAGACAAGTTTTAGAGAAAAATCAATGAAAAGTCAATGCCTTATTCGGATTGATTATCCATTTGCTCCTTTAATATATCACCCAGTGTTGCAGTACCTGCACCTTCGGATTGACGGCTGTAGTCCTCTATGGCCCTGGCCTCGTCTTCAGAGTCCTTGGCCTTGATGGACAACATGATCGACCTGTTCTTGCGATCTACACCCATAAACTTGGCCTCAACCTCGTCGCCGACACTGAGCATGGTGCGGGCATCTTCAACACGGTCTCGGGTCAGTTCAGATGCACGCAGAATGCCATCAACACTGTCACCCAGGTCAATAATAGCGGCCTTGGCGTCCACTTCCTTTACCGTGCCCTTGACGATCGAGCCCTTGGCATGTTCAGCGACGAAATTCGAGTACGGGTCCTTGTCCATTTGCTTCAGTCCCAAAGAGATCCTTTCACGTTCCGGGTCGATAGCCAGAATAACGGCCTCTATTTCATCGCCCTTCTTGAAGTTTCTGATCGCATCTTCTCCGGTCGTATTCCAGGAGATATCCGACAGATGAATCAGACCATCGATATAGCCTTCGAGACCGACAAAAATACCAAAATCGGTAATCGATTTGATAACACCACTGATCTTGTCACCCTTGGCGTGTGTATTCGAGAAATCTTCCCAGGGATTGGTCTGGCATTGCTTCATGCCGAGAGAGATACGACGACGTTCCTCATCGATATCGAGGACGACGACTTCAACTTCCTGACTCAGATGAACGACCTTGGCAGGATTCACGTTCTTGTTTGTCCAGTCCATTTCGGATACGTGAACAAGTCCTTCCACGCCTTCTTCAAGCTCAATGAAACAGCCATAGTCGGCAATGTTGGTGACCTTGCCGAACAGACGCTTGCCTTCAGGATAGCGCCGTGCAATACCCTGCCATGGATCTTCACCCATTTGTTTAAGACCCAGGGAAACACGATTCTTTTCACGATCAAAGCGCAGGATCTTGACTTCGATTTCATCACCTACATTGACGATTTCGGATGGATGCTTGACGCGTTTCCATGCCATATCAGTAATGTGCAATAGACCGTCAATTCCACCGAGATCAACAAACGCACCGTAGTCAGTGAGATTCTTGATAACACCCTTGGTGATACTGCCCTCTTCAAGATTCTGCAGCAGGGTTTCACGCTCTTCACTGTATTCTTTTTCTACCACTGCGCGGCGTGACACAACGACATTGTTACGCAATTTGTCCAGCTTGATGACCTTGAATTCGAGTTCTTTTCCTTCAAGATAGGTTGCATCCCTGACTGGACGCACATCGACCAGTGAACCGGGAAGGAATGCACGAATATTGTGGATTTCAACGGTGAAACCACCCTTGACCTTGCCACTGATAATCCCGGTAACGATCTCTTCGTCTTCCTGGGCCTTCTCCAGAAATTTCCAGGCTTCTGCACGTTTGGCTTTCTCACGAGACAGTCGGGTTTCACCGTAACCGTCTTCCAGTGATTCAAGCGCCACATCTACTTCATCACCGACATTAATTTCCAGTTCACCTTTTTCGTTGTAGAACTGATCTATCGGAATACTACCCTCGGATTTAAGGCCAGCATTGACGACGACGGCATCGTTGCGAATATCGACGATTTGTCCCTTCAGGATCGTGCCCTGACGCATGTCGTTGGTAGCGAGGCTTTCTTCAAATAATTGTGCAAAACTTTCAGTCATTGGTTTAAATTCCCAAGCCCACAAGTGGCTTTGTCATTGCGTTGTGTCCGTGACAGGGTAATACGGCAGTTCACGGGTACGTTAAATTCGATCAGCAACGGTCTTGCCAGGACTGCATGTGACCATAAAAAATAATCATCAGACTTTCGGCATAAGCGCACGCGCTTCAAGCAAAAGACCGATCTGTTGTATGACCTCGTCAATCGTCATGTCTGATGTATCGATAATCTCTGCATCTTCCGCCGGTTTTAGCGGCGCAACGGTTCTTGAGGCATCCCTGTTATCCCGTTCGGCAATCTCTCGGGAAAGGGCCGGAATATTAACATTTAATCCTTTTTCTTTCAACTGTTTATATCGCCTTTTGGCACGTTCTTCTGCACTCGCTGTAAGGTATATCTTCAGGTCGGCATCCGGGAAGATGACGGTCCCCATATCGCGCCCGTCAGCGGCCAGACCCGGGGACTGGCGAAACGAGCGCTGGCGGGACTTGAGGGCCTCGCGTACACTGGGTATGGTGGCCACAATCGATGCATAATTCCCCATTTCTTCGGTGCGAATGGACTTGCTGACCTCCTCCCCTTCAAGAAATATGTCGGTTTCCATATTCATATCGCCACTCGGCTTGAATTCGACATCAAGGTGCTCGGCCATTGTTGTAATGGAGTTTATATCTTCAAAATCAACAGCATGGGAAATTACCGCGAGCGCGAGCACGCGATACAATGCACCACTATCGAGCAAATGCCAGCCCAGTCTGTCGGCAATGATTCTGGCTATAGTGCCTTTACCGGTACCACTGGGGCCATCAATCGTGACCACCGCTACCGGTGCGTCTGCATGTGTGTTGTCAATCATGAGAAAATCCTGTTTTGCTATTCTAATTCGATGGACAAACCCAGTCCGTGCGCCAGGGCCACGAAGCCCGGAAAGGAGGTATTGACGTTGGCACAATCTTTAATGATGACCGCTTCGTTGCAGCGCAGCGCCGCAATAGCAAAAGACATCGAAATACGGTGATCGCCATGACTAAGCACCGTTCCTCCATGCAATTGGCCCCCATCGATGACAATACCGTCGGCGGTCGGCTGGGCGTTAATGCCGAGTATGTGCAGGCCATCGGCCATGACCTGGATACGGTCACTCTCCTTGACACGGAGTTCCCTGGCGCCGGTTAAAACCGTTTGCCCTTGTGCACAGGCAGCCGCGATGAACAAGGCCGGGAATTCGTCAATGGCCAGTGGCACCAGTTCTTCCGGTATATTGATACCGTGCAGACTACTGGAACGCACTCGTATATCGGCGACCGGCTCACCGCCGACTTCACATTGATTGAAAATCTCGATATCAGCACCCATCAGTTTGAGTATATCGATGACACCGGTTCGTGTCGGATTAACGCCGACATGTTCGAGGGTCAGGTCGGAACCCTCAGCAATGCTTGCTGCTACGATAAAAAAGGCTGCCGACGAGATATCGGCCGGTACATCGATCGAACAGGCCTGGAGCGTGCCACCTCCCTGCAAACAGACTGTTGAGCCCTCACGCTTGAGCGCATAACCAAAACCTTGCAGCATACGCTCGGTATGATCCCGGGTCGGTGCCGGCTCGGTCACACAGGTCATGCCTTCGGCGTACAGACCCGCCAGTAACAAGCAGGATTTCACCTGGGCACTGGCTACCGGCAGGAGATAGTCGATGCCTTGCAGTATCCTGTTGCCCGTAATACACAACGGCGCTGTTTTATTTTCCGCAGCGTTGATCTCGGCATGCATCTGGGATAACGGATCTATTACACGCCCCATCGGTCGCCCTGACAGAGACTGATCACCAGTCAGGACAGTATCAAATAATTGCCC
This sequence comes from uncultured Gammaproteobacteria bacterium, assembly GCA_947258655.1. Taxonomy (GTDB): domain Bacteria; phylum Pseudomonadota; class Gammaproteobacteria; order JAADHQ01; family JAADHQ01; genus JAADHQ01. Next base: position 18,036 of record CAMYJD010000031.1, read on the forward strand.
GCTCAACAGTCCGCACATTAATCGCATTGATGTGCCGGAATTACCCAGATACAGATCCTGCTGTGGCTTTTGCAGACCCTTCATACCCACGCCATGCACCGTCACGCAGCCATTATCCGGACCTTCAATATGCACGCCCATGGCCTGGAAGGCCTTCAATGTGGCCAGACTGTCCTCACCTTCGAGGAAACCGCTGATATGCGTGTCGCCTTCGGCCAGCGCGCCGAGCATGATCGAACGGTGCGAAATCGACTTATCACCCGGCACCCGTGCCGAACCCTGTATGTGACCACCGGGCTGTACTACAAAAGTAATATCCTTACCTGTATGTGCTGACATAGGACTGTTCTCGAATAATTCTTATTTTGACGATGGGGCTAACTGTTCCGTGTAACGGTCACGCGCTTCCTTGGCACGGCGAAAAATCGCTTCCACCGTGTCCAGGTCGGCCGTTGCGATGGCCTGCTTCAATGCTTCCAGATCCTGCAGAAAGTTATCCATGATTTGAATAATGGCTGCGCTGTTTTCAATACAGATGTCTCTCCACATAAGTGGATCACTGGAGGCGATCCTGCTAAAGTCACGGAAGCCACCCGCGGCATACTGAAATATCTCATCCCGATCACTCATCTTCGACAAGGTATCGACGAGCCCGAATGCCAGGATATGCGGAAGATGACTGGTGGCAGCGAGCACTTCATCATGATGATCGACAGGCATCAATTGCACCAGGGCGCCTGCCGCTTCCCACATTTTTTTGACTCGCTCCACCGCTTCCGTCTTGTTTTCCGGCAACGGCGTCAGAATGACACGACGCTCGTTGAAAAGTTCAGCAAACGATGCCTCTACCCCGCTTTGCTCGGTGCCCGCGATCGGGTGCCCCGGGACAAAGCGCGCAATATTGTTATGCAGATTATCCCTTGCAGCCTGTACAACCGTGGATTTGGCGCTACCGACATCGGTAATAATCGCCTGCGCATCGATGTGGACATCTATAATCCTGAAAATGGCCGGCATCGCCCGCAACGGTACTGACAGGACGATCATGTCCGCACCCTTTACAGCCTCGGCAATATCGGTGGAATAATCATCTATAACGCCCAGTTCGCACGCACGTTGCAGATTTTCTTCACTGCGCCCGCAACCTGTTATATGCGCGCACGCCTGCGCGCCCCGCAATGCACGCGCCAGAGAACCACCTATCAGACCGACACCGATAATACAAAGGCGATTGATCATGATCCGGCCTCCGTTATTTTCATCAGCGCCTTAAGAAAACGTTCATTCTGCTGTTCTGTTCCAATTGTCACGCGTAGAAAATCGGCTAGATCATAATTCCCGATCGGACGGATAATAATTCCCTCGCGTAACATTGATTCATAGACCTGTGCTTCGGGCAGTGCAGTTTTAAAACTGACGAAATTACCCACTGATGGAATATATTCAAGGCCCATACGCTCGAAAGCTGTCGTGATCTGTTGCATGCCGCTGGCGTTCGCTTCCACACTCCTGTCGATATGCTCCGGGTCTGCCAATGCAGCCGTAGCAGCGACCTGTGCCAAGGTATTGGTATTGAAGGGTTGCCTGACCCGGTTAAGCAGATCGGCAATATCCGGGTGTGAAATTGAATAGCCGATACGCAGACCGGCGAGCCCGTAAACTTTGGAGAAGGTCCTGGTGATGACAAGATTTGGGTGTTTGTCGATCCATGCGAGTGAATTCGGATAGTCTTTTTCCCTGACGTACTCTACATAGGCCTCGTCCAGTACGATTATGACATTGACGGGCACGTCACGGATAAAGGACTCCAGGCTGTCTGCATCAAGCCAGGTGCCAGTGGGGTTATTGGGATTGGCAATAAAAATGACTCGCGTATCGGCATCGACCAGGGCACGCATGTTGTCCAGGTTATGTCCATAAGGCATCGCAGCATCAGCACTATTGGCAGCGGCAACATGCAGCGTTGCACCAACAGCCTGACTGACCAATGGATAAACAGCAAATGCATGGCGCGAAAATACCGCATTGTATCGTGGAGAAAGAAATACCCGCGCTACAAACTCGAGGATGTCATTCGATCCGTTTCCCAATGTGATACAGGCGCTGTCTACTGCATATTTATCTGCCAATGCCTGCTTTAATGCGAAACCGTTGCCATCCGGATACAGTTCTAGTTCCTGTAGCGCTGCACGACAGGCATCCAGTGCTCGCGGACTCGAACCCAGTGGATTTTCATTCGAGGCCAGTTTGACGATGTCGCTTACACCGTATTCCCGCTGCAGTTCACTGATCGGTTTGCCCGGTGCGTAAGGCTGTAATGTACGCACCCCCTCTACGGCCAGTGCGGTAAAATTATGGCTTTGCTTACTCATGGAACGATTACAACACTGCCCGTGGATAGGATCCGAGCACCTTGAACAACGTGGCTTCCTTTTGCAGAATGGACAGGGCTGCTGCAACATCCGGATTCGATATATGGCCTTCTATATCGATGAAAAAAACATAGTCCCACATTCCTCTTCTGGAAGGACGGGACTCAATCCGGGTCATACTGATACTGCTCTCAACCAGCGGAGCGAGCAGATGATATAAAGAACCTGCACGGTTATCTGCAGACAATAATAATGATGTCTTGTCATGACCACTGGAGCCCACCTGTTGGCGACCGATAATCAGAAAACGGGTGGTGTTGTCAGGCTCGTCCTCGATATTTGCTGCCAGTATTTGCAGCCCATATATTTCTGCGGCACTGTCACTGGCGATGGCCGCACTACCTGGCTCGGTCATGCACAGTTTTGCTGCTTCGGCATTACTGTTGACTGCGACGGTTTCCACATCCGGGAGATTGTGATTTAGCCATTCACGGCACTGGCCAAGTGATTGCTGATGGGAATATATTTTCCTGATCGCCGAGAGCTCGCTTGCCGTTGACATTATATGATGATGGATACGCAACTCCACTTCACCACATATTTTCAGACTGGTATGCATAAATCTGTCGAGGGTATGATTGACAACACCCTCGGTAGAGTTTTCCACCGGCACGACGCCGTAATGGGCCGTCCCTGATTCGACTTCACGAAACACCTCGTCGATATCTGCCAGTGAAATGGTGTCCACCGCATGGCCGAAATGTTTAAGTGCGGCAGCCTGGGTAAAGGTGCCATCGGGACCCAGGAAAGCGATCTTCAGGACCTCTTCAAGTGCCAGACAACTGGATATGATCTCGCGGAACAGGCGCGCGATCTCTTCATTACTCAATGGTCCGCTATTACGTTCCTGCACCTTCCTGAGGATAGCCGCTTCCCTGTCCGGACGGTAAAAAACCGTTTCCTTGCCCGCAGCCTGTTTGACTTCGGCAACTTCCTGCGCACAACGTGCACGTTCGTTTATCAGTTCCTGGATCTGAACGTCCAGAGAATCGATACGTTGACGTATTTCAGCGAGTTTTTTCTCATTACTCATGTATGCATACCATGATCACTGTTGTTACAGCGCGCGCACCAACAGGACACCGTCGATTTCCTTGATCTTTTCGATGACTTCCTGCGGCACTTCAGCCTCAACATCTACCAGTGTATAGGCTACATCGCCTTTTGATTTATTGATCATATCGATAATGTTCAGGTTAGCATTGGCCAGCGTCGTTGATATCTGTCCCAACATATTAGGCATGTTGGAATTTGCAATGGCGAGACGATAGCCACCGACACGCGGCATTTCGACTTCGGGGAAATTGACCGAGTTATGGATAATCCCGTCTTCGAGGTAATCCCTGACCTGATCTGCAACCATGACTGCACAATTGTCCTCTGCCTCCTTGGTCGACGCGCCTAAATGCGGCAACGTGATGACCCGCGGATGATCCTTCAACAGGTTACTGGGGAAGTCACAGATATACGCATAGGCCTTGCCGCTATCTAGCGCTTCCACCATGGCCTCGTCATCGACTATGCCATTGCGGGCGAAATTCAATATCACCGCATTGTCTTTCATGATACTGAGCCTGTCGTGATTGATCAGATGGCGTGTAGCATCCACAAGCGGCACATGGAAACTGATAAAATCCGATTTTGATAGCAGGTCTTCGACACTGGATGCCTGTTGCACACTGGAGGATAATTGCCAGGCACCCTGCACGGTTATTTGCGGGTCATAACCGATCACCTTCATACCCAGAGACAGCGCCGCATTGGCCACACGAATACCTATCGCACCCAGACCGATTACGCCAAGAGTACGACCGGGCAGTTCAAAACCGACAAACTTCTTTTTACCAGCTTCGACGTTACGGTTAATCGAAGCATCCTCGCCTTCAAGCTCACGGGCAAACTGCCATGACTGACAGATGTTACGGCAGGCCATTAACATTCCGGCAATGACGAGTTCCTTGACCGCATTGGAATTGGCACCCGGCGCATTGAAAACAGGGATGCCGCGCGCGCTCATTTTATCAACCGGTATATTGTTGACTCCCGCACCCGCACGACCGACAGCCTTCAGGGATTCGGGTAATTCCATATCGTGCATCTTGAAGGATCGTAACAATATCGCATCCGGATGCTGGATCTCGGATGCCACTTCATAACGCTCACGCGGCAGTTTCTCCAGCCCCTTGACCGAAATATTATTGAGTGTAAGGATCTTATACATATCTGCAACCTGGTCTTTGTTTTTGTAGTCTGCTCAGGCATGCTCGCTTGCGAACGCTTGCATGAAATCAATTAACGCATCGACACCCTGTTCGGGCATCGCATTATATATGCTCGCACGCATACCGCCCACGGAACGATGTCCTTTCAGCGTCATCAGACCGCGTTCAGCAGCCTGTTGCAGGAAAACACTGTCCAGTTCAGAATCGGCCAGTGTAAAGGGGACATTCATCCACGAGCGCGAGCGGATTTCTACCGGGTTTTGGTAAAAGGATGAATTATCAATCGTTGCATATAATTTTTCGGCCTTACGTTGATTAGTCTCGGCCATGGCTTCGAGTCCGCCTTTTTCCAGCAATGAAGCAAATACCAGACCGGCAAGATACATCGCATAGGTAGGCGGAGTGTTATACATCGAGTCGTTATCCGCATGGATCGAATACTTGAACATGCTCGGTGTATAGTCGAGGCTATCTGTAATCAGATCTTCGCGGATAATCACCAGGGTCAGACCCGCAGGGCCGATATTCTTTTGTGCCCCGGCATAGATCAGACCAAAGCGTGATACGTCCAGTGGTCGTGACAGAATCGTTGAAGACATATCGGCGACCAGCGGTACATCGCCGCAGTCAGGTATATATGGAAACTCGACCCCGCCAATCGTTTCATTGGGTGTATAGTGTACATAGGCCGCATCTGCGTTTAACTGAAAGTCTCCCGCTTCCGGCGTCGCACTGAAATTACCCTGTTCACCATTCCAGACGACATTGACATCACAATAACGCTTAGCTTCGGCAATGGCCTTTTTGGACCAGGCGCCGGTATTGAAATAATCTACCTGTTTTTTCGTCGTTGCCAGATTCATCGGGATCATTGCAAACTGGCTACTGGCACCACCCTGCAGGAACAGGACCTTGTAATTATCGGGTATGGCCATTAACCGGCGCAGGTCTGACTCGGCCTTAGTCGCAATCGACATAAATTCCTTGCCACGGTGGCTCATTTCCATCACCGACATACCGCTACCCTGCCAGTCAAGCATTTCTTCCCTGGCTGTACTCAATACATCTTCCGGCAACATGGCAGGACCCGCACTGAAATTATATACCCGTGACATCTGTTAACTCCTGAATTGAATCTAGTCTTGTTGTTCTGAATCCTGTGATACCGGCACCTGTTCATCGCCCTCTTCAGAGTCGCTGTCTAGGGACGCGATGCGTTCAATGCCAACGAGGTTTTCACCCTCGCCCAGCGAGATCAGACGCACGCCCTGGGTATTTCTACCCATGACTGAAATCTCCTGAATGCGTGTGCGGACCAGGGTGCCTGCATTACTGATCAACATGATCTCGTCATCCTCACAGACCTGATCTGCACCGACAACCTCGCCATTACGCTCGTTGACAGTTATCGCAATAACGCCCTGGCCACCACGCCCGTGCACGGGAAAGTCTTCAATCGATGTGCGCTTGCCGTAACCGTTCACGGTTGCGGCTAGAATCTCTCCTTCACCGACGATAATCAGTGAAATCACCGACTGCCCTTGCTGCAATTTGATGCCACGAACACCACAGGCCGTCCTGCCCATCGGGCGCACATCCTTTTCATTAAAGCGAATGGACTTGCCGGCACTACTCATCAGCATGACGTCCTGATCACCATCGGTAATGGCCACGCCAACCAGGTGATCATTGTCACGCAGTTCGACGGCGATAATACCATTCGAGCGTGGCCGGGAGAAATGCGACAACGGCGTCTTCTTGACTGTACCGCTGGTTGTTGCCATGAATATGAAACGCTCTTCACTGAACTCGGTCACTGGCAGAATGGCCGTTATGCGTTCATCTTCCTGCAACGGCAGCAGGTTCACTATCGGTTTTCCTCTGGCAGTACGGCTTGCCTGAGGCAATTCATAGACTTTCAACCAATAGGCCTTGCCGAGGCTTGAGAAACATAGAATTGTGTCATGGGTATTGGCAACAAACAGCTTGTCGATGAAATCCTCTTCCTTGACACTGGTCGCAGCCTTGCCCTTGCCGCCACGGCGTTGTGCCGTGTAGGTGGATACCGGCTGGGATTTCGCGTAACCGGCATGTGACAATGTGACAACAACATCTTCAGGATTGATCAGATCCTCAAGATTCAGGTCCTGCTGGGTCGTGACAATTTCAGTTCTTCTGTCATCGCCATACTGCTCGATAATTTCCTCGAATTCCTCCTTGATCACTTGCTTGAGGCGCTCCGGGTTACCAAGGATATCGAGCAAGTCATCGATCTTGTCGAGTATTTCCTTGTACTCGTTAACGATCTTGTCCTGCTCAAGGCCGGTCAGTCGCTGCAGTCTCAGCTCGAGGATAGCCTGGGCCTGCGCCTCGGACAAGCGGTAGAAACCTTCGTGCAGACCGAATTCAGACGCCAGGTCATCCGGCCTCGAAGCCGAGGCGCCGGCACGTTCGAGCATGTCCGAGACAATGCCGGATTGCCAGGATCTGGCCATCAGGTCGATCTTCGCCTCGGCCGGGCCGGCCGAGGCCTTGATCAAAGCAATGACCTCATCAATATTTGCCAACGCCACGGCCAGGCCTTCGAGCACATGGGCGCGTTCACGCGCCTTGCGTAAATCGAACATGGTACGCCGCGTGACCACTTCACGACGATGGCGAATAAAACACTCCAGTATCTGCTTCAGGTTCAGCAGGCGAGGCTGACCATCGACCAGTGCAACCATATTGATACCGAATACAGTTTGCATCTGGGTATGCTGATAAAGATTATTCAGCACCACTTCCGAGACTTCGCCGCGGCGCAATTCAATGACCATGCGCATGCCGTCCTTGTCCGACTCGTCACGCAGTTCACTGATGCCTTCGATCTTCTTCTCCTTGACCAGTTCAGCAATCTTTTCCAGCAAACGCGCCTTGTTGACCTGATACGGCAGTTCGGTAACGACTATACGCTCGCGATTATTGCCATATTCCTCGGTGTTGGTCAGGGCACGTACCTTGATACGTCCGCGCCCTGTGTGATAGGCCTCATGAATGCCGCGCGCGCCGTTGATAATACCGGCGGTTGGAAAATCCGGTCCGGGGATATAAGCCATCAGATCGGAAACGCTCAGGTCAGGGTTGTCTGTGAATGCGATACAGGCCTTGATGACTTCCACGAGGTTATGCGGTGGTATATTCGTTGCCATACCGACGGCGATACCGGCAGAACCGTTAACCAGCAGATTCGGAATCCGCGAAGGAAAGACCAGAGGCTCCTTTTCAGATTCATCATAGTTCGGTATAAAGTCAACCGTCTCCTTGTCGAGGTCGGCGAGCAGCTCATGCGCAATCCGCGACATACGTACTTCGGTATAACGCATGGCTGCCGGCGAATCGCCATCGACTGAACCGAAATTACCCTGACCATCAACCAGCATGTATCTGAGTGAAAAAGGCTGGGCCATGCGTACGATCGTGTCATATACGGCCGTATCACCATGAGGATGATATTTACCTATGACATCACCGACGATACGTGCTGATTTCTTGTAAGGCTTATTCCAGTCATTACCCAGAACATTCATTGCATACAGTACGCGCCTGTGTACCGGCTTTAGTCCGTCACGAACATCGGGCAAGGCACGCCCGACAATGACACTCATGGCATAGTCCAGGTAGGACTGCTTCATTTCGTCTTCGAGATTGACGGAAAGGACTTCTTTGGCGAATTCAGCCATAGTTATTCTTCAAATTCCATAATTCACAGTGAAATGCCCGTCCCGGCAGTAAAAACCGGAAATCAGGCGACATATCAAACGAATCATACCATAAGCGTTGACCTACTTCATTATAAATAAAGGCTCTTAAATCGGCTCTGAGGGGCTCTGGAGGGGAATCAGGATAATCCGGGCGTCACTATTCCGGCTGACAGAAAAATCTATTGCCCCATATTATTCGTGGTATTTGACGCTGTCCACAATTATGTGGCCGCCATCAGCTGCGCCATTTTGGTATGGTCCGGCTGCATGACAATGCCTTTTTCGGTCACTATTGCGTCGATTAGACTGGCGGGAGTGACATCAAACACCGGATTCCAGGCGCTGCTGCCCTGTGCAGCAAAGCGCTGGTTATTCAATTCCAGTAATTCGTCTGCGTTGCGCGTCTCAATCGGAATCTGTGCGCCGCTATCGACACTCATGTCTATTGTCGTCGTCGGTGCGACCACCATAAATTTGACCTGATGGTAGCGGGCAGCGATGGCAGCGGAATAGGTACCTATTTTATTGGCCACATCACCATTGGCGGCGATCCTGTCGGCACCGACAATGACCCAACTGATATTTCCCTGGCGCATTAAATGAGCCGCTGCCGAATCAGCGATTAACGACACCGGTATGTTATCCCTGACCAGCTCCCATGCCGTCAGGCGCGCACCCTGTAACCAGGGGCGCGTCTCGTCGGCATAAACTCTGTCAATGCGACCGTCCCTGTAGGCACTGCGAATGACACCGAGCGCGGTGCCATAACCGCCGGTGGCCAATGAGCCGGTATTACAATGGGTCAGCACGCAGGCCCTGGTGTCGATCAATCCTGCGCCCAGCCTTCCCATGGCCATATTGGCGTCGATGTCCTGTTGATGGATTTGTCTTGCATATTCGAGTAAGCCTGGCTGCGGATCGCCTGATCCAGGTGGCGGGAACATCGCGCGCATTTGCGCAATTGCCCAGCCCAGATTGACTGCTGTAGGCCTTGCTTTCGACAACGCCCGCAGGTCTTCGTCTATGTATTGCTGCCAGTCCTGACCATGCTGACGGTAACGTTCCGTGGCGGCCAATACCACGGCATAGGCTGCGGTAATACCGATAGCGGGTGCACCTCGCACGACCATGTCACGTATCGCATTGCTTGCATCAGCCAGGTGGGAGCAGACGACATGCTTTTCGCGCAACGGAAGATAGCGCTGATCCAGCAGAACCAGACTGTCATGTTGCCATTGCATGGCACGTATCGTATCGAATGAATTCAAATTACACGGTGTGCAAAACAGGATTACATGATGCTGTCGCTATCTTCAATATCGACATCCCATTTTTCCAGGCGATAGCCATGCTGGTAAATGGCTCCCAGTTTCCAGCCTGCCTCCTTGTTCAGTCCCAGTTTGCTGCGGATGCGACTGATATGGGTATCCACTGTACGGGTATTGATATCCGAATTCTTGCCCCAGATTGTCTCGAGTAAATAACCACGCGACATAATCCTGCCGAGGTTACGGAACATAAAATAGGCCAGATCGAATTCCTTGTGCGTCATATCGATCGCTTTGCCATGATAGCTGACAGATTTACTGCCCGGATCGAATACATAGTCATCCACCTCCAGTGTCTTCGTGGATGGCGCGGACGTTGCGCCACGTCTGGACAGGGCCTCTACCCTGGCCAGTAACTCACGTGGACGGATCGGTTTGACCATATAGTCATCGGCACCGCAATTAAGGCCGTGGACGATATCCTCTTCACTGTCACGAATCGTCAGAAACAGCGCCGGTACATACCAGTCCAGTTCACTACGCATCCATTTGACGACCTCGTCCCCGCCTATGTCCGGCAACATCCAGTCCAGTACAACCAGATCGTAGCTTTCCTTACTGATATTACGCATAAAATCGCGGGCATTATCGAAATGCCGGCAAGTGTGACCGGCATCCTGTAAATGCAACTTGACGACTTCAGCCTGATCAAGATCATCTTCTACCAGTGCAATACGCATTCATTCTCCGTAAATCAAGCAATAAATTAATTATAATTGTAAAAATGTGTAAACAATAGCAATACTTGACCATATTGCCAAGTTTTGACAGCAACTCTGCCGAGGCATGGCCTGGGCAAGCTATATCGATTATGATAGCTGCATTAAGCCATTCAATTGACTCAATAAAAAATAATATGCAGGAAACAGATACTATTATTGAAGCGGGCAGGATTATCCCAGTTGAACCTGTCAATAGCGTGTTAAGCGATGCCGCCATTGTCATCGACAAGGGGCGTATCGTCGACATTCTGCCACAGGCAGATGTGGCAGACCGCTATAAGGCCCGCCAGCATCATCGTTTCCCGCATCATGTGTTATTACCCGGATTCGTCAATGCCCATACCCACGCTGCGATGGGGCTGTTACGCGGGCTCGCGGACGACCTGCCGTTGATGCAATGGCTGCAGGATTACATATGGCCTGCAGAAAGCCAGCATGTGTGTGAGGAATTCGTTCGCGATGGTACCCAACTCGCTATCGCCGAGATGATCCGTAGCGGTACAACCTGCTTCAATGATATGTACTTTTTCCCCGAAATAACGGCAAAAGTGGCATTGGAAACCGGTATGCGTGCGACGGTCGGCCTGATTGTACTGGATTTTCCCACCATCTGGGCGGCCAATGCCGATGAATATATCAACAAGGGTCTCGAAATAAATGACCGCTTCCGTGACGAGGCCCTGATCTCCACTGCATTTGCACCACACGCCCCGTATACGGTTGCGGATGCGGCACTGGAGCATATACAGGTACTGGTCAATGAACTGGATATTCCCATTCATATTCATCTGCATGAAACCACCGATGAAATCAAGCATAGCCTGAAGCAATATAAAGTACGCCCCATACAAAGACTGAAACAACTGGGACTGCTGTCTCCAAACCTGTTGGCGGTACATATGACCCACCTGCAGGATCATGAATTCGAGGACATTGCCGAAAATGGAGTCCATGTTGTCCATTGTCCCGAATCCAACCTCAAACTGGCCAGCGGATTCTGTCCCGTCAACCGCCTGAATCAGGCAGGTGTCAATGTAGCACTGGGGACCGATGGCGCCGCCAGCAACAATGACCTGGATATGAGTGCCGAGATGCGCACTGCGGCACTCCTGGCGAAAGCAGTTGCAGCCGATGCCAGCGCCCTGGCAGCGATGCAGGCGATCGAGATGGCGACCTTACGTGGCGCGCGTGCACTGGGCCTGGAACAGGAAACAGGTAGCCTGGTACCCGGTAAATCAGCTGATATTATTGCCTTTGACCTCAACAGTATAGAAACCCAGCCGGTCTATCATCCGGAATCACATGTGGTCTATGCGGGTAGTCGTGATAAAATCACCGATGTCTGGATCAATGGACAGCACCTGCTGAACCAGCGGGAATTAACACGCATGGACCAGAACGAGATCCTGCAAAAGGCACATTCATGGCAACAAAGAATCAGGAAAACATGACATCACAATACGGCAATCTGGATCCTCAGGAAATCAGCAAGTTTGAAGAACTGGCCTCACGTTGGTGGGACCCTGGCAGCGAATTCAAACCATTGCATGACATTAATCCATTGCGACTGGACTATATCGACCAGCGCGCAGGGCTGGCTGACAAACAGGTCGTCGATATCGGCTGTGGTGGCGGGATCCTTGCGGAAAGCATGGCCGCCAGAGGCGCAACAGTCACCGGTATTGACATGGGCACCGCGCCTCTGAATGTTGCCCGCCTGCATCTGCTGGAATCCGGTCTACAGGTTGACTACCGGCAGATGACTGCCGAGGCACTGGCTGATGAACAGGCCGGCAGCTATGATGTGGTTACCTGCATGGAAATGCTTGAGCATGTACCTGATCCGGCGTCGGTCATCAGGGCCTGTCATGATCTGGTAAAACCTGGTGGACATGTATTCTTTTCAACTATCAATCGCAATCCCAAGTCCTATCTGTTTGCGATCATCGGTGCAGAATATCTGCTACGTATGTTACCCAAGGGCACACATGAATACAGCAAATTCATCCGCCCTTCCGAATTACACCAGTGGGCCAGACAGGCTGGTCTGGGTGTCGAAGACATCAGTGGTATGAGCTACAACCCCTTCACACGGATCTACAGCCTGGGTACCGACATCGATGTTAATTATCTGATGTATGCCAGGCGACCACCCGCACAGACACCTCCGGCATAATGATTCGCACAATCCTGTTTGATCTGGATGGTACACTGCTCGATACTGCACCGGATCTGGCCTATGCATTAAACCAGCTCAGAATCGAGCAGTCGCTTGCTGCCCTGCCATATGAGAAAATCCGTCCAGTGGTATCACATGGTGGCCGCGCCCTGATAGAACTGGGTTTTAATATCAGCGAAGCCGATGAACAATTTGAATCACTACGTCAGCGGCTTCTGGACATCTACAAGGACAATATCGCGATAAACACGACATTGTTTCCCGGCATGCAAGATGTGCTTGAACATATCGAATCCCATCAGATGCTATGGGGTGTCGTCACCAACAAACCCTCGTGGTTAACCGAGCCGCTGCTCAAGGCATTAAACCTGATGGCGCGGTCTGCCTGCGTTGTCAGCGGAGACACCTTGAGCAAACGCAAACCTCACCCTGAGCCCATGCTATATGCCTGCCAACTGAGTAATAGCAAGGTTGCCGAGTGTCTGTATGTTGGCGATGCACAGCGCGACATCGAGGCCGGCAAACAGGCGGGTATGCATACACTGGCCGCATTATATGGCTATATCGGAGAAGATGATGATGTCAGGCAATGGGGTGCGGATGCCATCATTGATAAACCTGAAGATATCATCAGTTGGCTATATCAACAGCATTAAGCCGGTTTCACGCTGCCACCGTGAGCCATAATGCGTTATTATCGATTATATCATGAACACCAAAACTGACATTCTCACTTTCCTGGTACAATATCAGGTCGAGATTTATCTGATCCTGGCCCTGGCCCTGGCCCTTGCGGTCATGGCTGGATGGCTTCTGGCAAAATATAAATACCAGAAAATCCTCAGCGCCGAACAGATCGACAAGGCGCGCCTGCAGATGTCACTGGAAATGGAGCAGAAAATCGCATTGCAGCGGCGCCAGGAACAGGACAAGGCACAACAGGAAATGACGCAGGCCTTCAGCGCCTTATCGAGTGCCGCATTGCAGAATAATAATGATTCCTTTCTCAAACTGGCACAGGAAAAACTGCAACAGTTCCAGATCCATGCACAGAAAGACCTGGAACACAGGGAAAAGTCTGTTGAAAACCTGGTCAGGCCCATCAAGGAAGCGCTAGACAAAACCGAACAGCAAATCAGACTGATGGAAAAGGAACGCAAGCAAGCCTATGGGTCCCTGAGCCAGCACCTGGAAAGCATGGCCCAGGGTCAGATGCTGCTGCAACAGGAAACGCGTAATCTGGTCCAGGCATTGAGACGCCCCGAAGTGCGCGGCCAATGGGGCGAGATTACACTCAAGCGCCTGGCGGAACTCGCCGGCATGGTGGAGCATTGCGATTTCTTCGAACAGGAGCATACACAGACGACCGATGGCGCAATCAGGCCCGACATGATCATACGCATGCCCGCCGGACGCGAAATAGTTGTTGATGTCAAGACACCACTGGATGCCTATATCAGTGCGGTTGAGGCCAAAGATGATGAACAGCGCAACAAGGAGCTGCAACGTCACCTGCGCAATGTGCGCGGCAGAATACGTGAACTCGCCAGCAAATCCTACTGGAGTCAGTTCAAGCATTCGCCCGACTTCGTCGTGTTGTTTATTCCCGGCGATCAGTTTCTGACTGCGGCACTTGAAATGGACCACAATCTGCTCGAAGAGGCCTTAAAGCAAAAGATCATCCTCGCCACGCCTACCAGCCTGGTCGCCCTGCTGCGTGCCATTGCCTATGGCTGGCGCCATGAGGCATTGACCGAGAATGCCGATGTCATCCGTCAGCTGGGTGAGGACCTGTATAAAAGACTGGCGACCTTTGGCGAGCATTTAAGCCGCCTGGGTAAAAACCTGGGTAGCAGTGTTGAGTCATTCAACAAGACCGTCGGCTCTCTGGAAAGACAGGTTCTGCCCGGTGCCAGAAAGCTCCACGATCTGGGCATCGAATCCAGCAAGAACCTGCAGACACCTGAACCCATCGACAAATCGGTCAGATCACTGAACAAAGAATAAATAGAAACATGCCATCCTATACTGTTGAACGGGCATATCAATATTGCCAGGGTATCGCCAGGGGGCATTATGAAAACTTCCCGGTGGCCTCGATGTTACTACCGCGTCATATACGCAGACCTGTCAGTGTCATCTACGCCTTTGCGCGAATGGCCGATGATTTTGCCGATGAAGGTACATACCGCAGCGAACAACGTAGCCAGTTACTGCAACAGGCGCAAAACAATCTGCACCTGGCCGCGCAAGGACAAGCCGTCGACGAACCCGTTTATATCGCCCTCACGGATGTGTTGTCCAGCACACCGGATTTACTCGAACCGATGCTGAATCTGCTCACTGCCTTTAATATGGATGTGCATAAACAGCGCTATGCCAATTTTGGCGAAGTCATGGAATATTGCCGTTATTCGGCCAACCCGATCGGACGCATGTTATTGATACTGTATGGTGAAGCAAGCGTCAAAAACATCGCCTATGCAGACGCCATCTGCAGCGCCCTGCAAATAATCAACTTTCTCCAGGACATCTGTGCGGACTACAACGACAGGGACAGGGTTTATATGCCGGCGGATGAACTGCATCGGTTCCAGCTAGATGAGCAGGACCTCGATGGACAGCACCAGCATATGCAGTTTGCACCATTTATGGACTTGCAGATACAACGTGCCTACAGGCTGTTACAGGCAGGGGCACCGCTGGGAGTCAGGCTCAAGGGCAGCATCGGGCTAGAACTGAGAATGGTTATTCTCGGGGGATGGAAAGTATTGCAAAAGCTGCATCAGAACCGAGGTGATATCGGCGCGCCGGCGCGTCTACATAAACGCGACTGGATATGGATCATCGCCCACGCGTTTTCGAGCAAATTTGCTGTATACTTGCACAAACTAACAACTGCATAATACGATTTATGACACCCGAGCAATACTGCCAGCAAAAAGCCGCCAACAGCGGTTCGAGTTTCTATTACAGCTTTCTGTTCTTGCCCACAGAAAAACGCAAGGCAATTACGGCACTGTACGCCTTTTGTCGTGAAGTTGATGATGTTGTCGATGAATGCAGTGACCCAAGCGTTGCCGAGTCCAGACTAAACTGGTGGCATGAAGAGATCGACGCACTCTATGCAGGCAATCCAAGCCACCCGGTTAGTCACGCTCTGAGTGCCGCACTACAACACTTCGATTTGCACCGGGAATACCTGCAGGAAATCATCGTCGGCATGCAAATGGATCTGCATATAAATCGTTATAACACCTTTGATGATCTCAAACTTTACTGTCACCGGGTCGCTGGCGTTGTTGGCTTACTGGCCGTCGAAATATTTGGTTCAACTCACCGGGACACACAGAAGTTTGCAGAAAACCTGGGCATGGCATTTCAGTTGACCAATATTATCCGTGATGCCAAGGAAGACGCGATGCGCGACAGGATATATATACCCGCAGTTGAATTACAGACATTCAATGTACGCGAAAGCGACCTGCAATTACCGAAGACGACCACGGCCGTCAGGGATTTGCTTGAATTCCAGATGCAACGTGCGCGTGAATATTACCGCAAGGCCCTCGACATTCTACCTGATTGTGATCGATTCAATCAGGCTAGTTCACTGGTCATGGCTGCGATTTACCAGGCACTTCTCGACGAGATCGGCAAGGACAATTTCCAGGTCATGGAACATCGCATCAAACTGACCCCTGTACGTAAACTCTGGATTGCCTGGAAAACCTACAGGCATGAGAAGAAGATTCACAACAAGTGAATGCAGCCAGTACACAGCAACGTCCCGAAATAACCATTATTGGCGCCGGTTGGGCGGGCCTGGCAGCAGCGGTAACACTGGCAGCACAGGGATACAGGATTAATCTTATAGAAGCCGCACCACAAGCGGGGGGCCGCGCTCGCCGTATCAGCATCGGCGACATCGAGCTTGATAATGGCCAACATATCCTGCTGGGAGCCTATCAGGAACTGCTTGGACTGCTGAAAACACTCGGGCTGAAGGAAGAGGATATCTTTATCCGCACGCGCCTGAATCTGAAAATGCATTGCATGCACGGCAAAGGATTACACATCACCGTCCCCAAACTCGGCAATCCCCTGCATATGCTAATTGCCCTGCTCGCTGCCAGCGGGCTGTCCATTGCAGAGAAATGGAAAATCATACGTTGCTGGACAACAATGATGCAATCAGGATTCAAACTTGATCAGGACCAGACAGTCACAGATTATCTTGACAAGCAGCAGCAAAGTGAACGCCTGGTAAAATTATTCTGGCGCCCAATCTGTGTAGCGGCACTGAATACAGATATAGAAAAGGCTTCAATGCAGGCCTTCCTGAATGTTCTGAACAGAAGTTTTGCAGACAACAGAGCCAATAGTGATATGCTCTTACCTCGAACCGGCCTTGACCGAGTTTTACCACAACCCGCCCTCGATTTTATTCGCCAAAAGGGCGGCAAGGTCAGCACCGGTGAACGCCTGCTCAAGATAAACACAGGACCCGAAGGTGTAACAGATATAGAGACCACGAAGGGATATCACGTTGTCACGCACCTGATCCTGGCGACACCCTACCAGCAGACTCGCAAGCTGCTGGCCCCGCTCGGGCATCATGCCGCTATCACCACTGCCATGATGACACTTGAGGATGAACCTATCACAACACTCTATATGCAATTTCCACGACATATACGACTCGAAGGGTATATGCAGGGAGTGTGTGATGGTATCAGCCAATGGTTTATTGACCGCAGGACCTGTAATCAGCCGGGTCTGATCGCTGCCGTCATCAGTGCCAGTGGTACGCATATGCAGATGGACAGGGAAACATTGACACAAGCCGTTATCGCCGAGATTGAAAAGATATTCCCTGACTGGCCGCAACCATCGAGCACGTGGCTGGTGCGTGAAAAAAGGGCAACCTTCTCATGCACACCCGCAAGCGGCAATATACGCCCGCAACCAGGAAATATCGGCCACAATATCTGGCTTGCAGGCGACTTTGTTGACACCGGGTTGCCGGCAACACTCGAAGGCGCCGTAGCAAGTGGGTTACAATGTGCCCGACAGATCATTACTGACACAAGCATTACTTGATTGAAACAAAGGAAATAGCATGCCCCGTTACGATGCACCTGAGAATCTACTCGACAAGCGCGTAATCCTGATTACAGGTGCTGCCGATGGCATTGGCAGAATGATGGCCCTGACATTTGCACAATACGGCGCCACCACTGTACTGCTCGATAAAAATGTTGCCAACCTGGAATCGCTCTATGATGAGATCGATACTAAGGGCTACCCCCAGGCGGCCATATATCCCCTCGACCTGGAAGGGGCATCGGCCAATGACTATGAGGCCATGGCCGAGAAAATTGATGGCGAATTCGGTCGCCTGGATGGTGTCGTACACAATGCCGCCGTTATGGGGCCGATCACGCCGATGCAACTGTATGAGGTGCAGGCCTGGTATCGGGTATTACAGATTAATCTGAATGCACCCTTCCTGATAAACCAGTCGTGCATACCACTCCTGAATCAATCGCAAGACGCGCGCATCCTGTTCGTGTCTGATGCCTGCGGTCGACATGGCAGCGCCTACTGGGGCGCCTATGGTGTATCCAAGGCGGGACAGGAGAATATGATGCAGACTCTCGCTGACGAGCTGGAGTCTGGCACTGCAATCAGGGTCAACAGTATAGATCCGGGTACGGTCAGGACCAGAATGCGTGCATCAGCCTATCCCGGAGAAGATCCGATGTCATTACCCGCACCCGCAGCAATCATGCCGGGCTTCCTTTATTTAATCGGTCCGGACAGCAAGGCCTATAGCGGGCAAGCATTTCTGGCAGAAGACTTTATATAATTATCCACCTGCAACAGGCAAGTATGACAATAACCCACATGTCATGGACGAAATGGCCTAGCGCATCAGGTCGACCTTGATACCCTTGCTGCTCATCTCCTTGTTGACATCCTGCAGGTAACGCTGAAAGCTCGGTTGGGTCTTATATTTACCACTGGACACATAGTTCATCGCACCGGCAATGTGGAATGTTCTCAGGAAGGCTTCTGTACGAAAGACCTCTTTTCCTGACGCATCAAAAAACACCAGACTGGGCGAGTGCAGAATGTTGAGCCTGTCTGCCCATTGGGCAATTTTCATGGTCTTGCCTTCCGGTGTTACCAGGAAACCCTTGGAGTGCTGATTCAACAACACGACATCGAATGGCTTGATGGCCTCCCTGGTCTCCGCCTTCTGCAGGACATCGAGATGCAATTCATCACACAGTTTGCAATTAGGTTCCTCAAACATTACCAGTAGCGGACGTTTTGTCGTGGCAAGTTGCTGCTTCAGATTATAAGGAGGTTGCAGGTAGGTCGGGTCGATATGCAGTTTACCGGATGTCGCTGTGGATTTCCTCGACTTGTAAAAATTGGCAAAAGTCATTTTCGTTTCCATTGCAGCAGAAACATAATCCAGCACGGCATTGAATTTCTGCGGATAATAGTAACCGTTTATGCGCAGCACGACCTTGCCCTTTTCATCCAGGAATAACATGGTCGGTGTATACATTACTTTCAGACTGGCGGCAAAATCCTTCTCGATCGTATCATTACCCTGCAGGTCAACGACCTCTTTGTCACCCCACATATTGATCGCAATCAGATCGAAATTCTGCCTGGTTTTATCCACTATTTCCTTTTTGCCGAAATTATCCTCAAGGAGTTTCTTGCAATAGGGACAACCATCCTGGTAAAAATACAGAATCAGTCGTTTGCCTGCATTGGTCGCTTCGGCAATGTCATCGGGTAATTCCAGGAATGACAATTTGAACCATGCCGGCTTTTCAACAAAACCGGGATTAATCATGCCTTGTTCGAGCTTTTGCTGCTCCGTTGCTGCAAATGCGCTCGCACATAACCAATAAATAATAGCGAAGCTGGACAATAAGTTTACTTTTTTCATGTATATCCCCTACCCGATCTCTTTTTATTATAGACCCGGGATTAAAGCAGCAAGTTGCCGGCAGTGGCAAATTTTTTCCGTCAAATAACCGTCATGCCAAATGCGACAAATAACAACATGTACTGTATGTTGCTGTTTTTATGGATAATTAGAATTTTGTGTAAATACGGCATGATTCTAGCATAACAAAAACTAACTGTTGTACAGAGGAAGCTTACAATGCCATTACAAACGGGTATTAACACAAACAATTCGAACAAACATCAAGAGGGTGTCAAGACCATGAGCACTCATAACAAAATAGACAAGGCATTTTCGTTGAAGATCGAGGCTGTCCGTGCCCTTGAACTTTCCAATCGTTTGCACAGCACGCTGGATCTCGATGAGCTGTTTGCGATATTTCATCAGGAAACGCAGGCGCACGTGGCGTACGACAGTATCAGTTATTCACATCCAGAGAACAGCTTTTCCTATAATGCTGGCCAGAAAAAGCACCATACCTGCCAGTACAGACTGCTGATCGGCGGACAGAACCTCGGTGAACTGGAATTCAGCCGTGCGCGAAAATTTTCTGAATCCGAGACCATCAGTTTCGAATACACATTATCCAGCTTGCTGAGTCCGCTGCATAATGCATTAATGTACTATCAAGCCATTACCCACTCGACGGTCGACCCATTGACCGGAGTAAAGAATCGCTCAACATTTGATTCCAGCATTAGCCGCGAGATGTCTCTAGCCAAACGCCATGACAGCCCGTTCGCAATGATCGTACTGGATATCGATAATTTCAAAGGTATAAACGATAGATTCGGACATCTGTTCGGTGACTGCGTGCTGCGCGATGTCGCCCAGACCATTACTCATCAAGTACGTGATTCGGATATGGTTTACAGGTATGGCGGTGAAGAGTTTGTGATCCTGCTGAGCAATACCTGTGAAAAAGGTGCACAACAACTGGCTGAACGCATCAGGAAGGCCATCGCGGCACTTGAATGCACCTATAATGGCAATTCATCACGTATCACAGCCAGCCAGGGCATTGCATGCCTGCATGCGGACGACCAGGAATCCTCGTTGTTTGAACGCGCAGACAAGGCATTATATGCAGCAAAAAACAATGGTCGCAATTGCACCGTATTAGCTCAATAGCGGGCACACAAAATCTGCCATAGCCGGTGGTATTTACAATCGTATAGAATTCGTTACATTATCAGGTATCGATTCGAACAGGAGACAGCGGATGATTTCCGGCATACTTCTGGACCTGAGTGGCGTTTTATATACGGAAGATCAGGCCATCCACGGCACAGCCAAATCCCTGTTACGCCTGCAACAAAGCGGCCTGCCGATCCGCTATGTCACCAATACCACACGTAAACCCAGACACAAGATTCATCAACAACTGCTCGAGTTGGGCTACAGCATCGACTTCAATGACCTGTTCACGGCACCCATGGCCGCCCATGCCTACCTGCTATCAAACCAACTCTCACCGTTTATGCTGATCCACCCGGATCTGATGGACGAGTTTGCCGATCTCAGCTGCGACAATCACAACGCGGTCCTGATTGGCGATGCCGACCAGGGCTTTACCTACAACAATATGAACCGGGCCTTCCGCCTGTTGATCAATGGTGCACCACTGATCGCAATGGGCAAGAACCGCTATTTCATGCAACAAGACGGCCTCAGCATCGATGCCGGCGCCTTCGTCACTGCACTCGAATACGCTGCCGATACCACGGCCATCATTACCGGCAAGCCGGATCCCGAATTCTATCGCAGTGCGGTCGACAATATGGGCTGTGATATGCAACATACGATCATGGTCGGCGACGATGTCGAGGCCGACGTCAACGGTGCGCTTGCCGTCGGCATGCAAGCGATCCTGGTCAGGACCGGCAAGTATCGCGACGGTGACGAGCAGCGTATCAGCAGCGACCAGGCCACCTGCGTACAGGACTTCAACGCGGCCGTGGACTGGATATTACCGCGAATAAATCAGCCATGAGCCCCAAGGACCTGCCATGGAAGCCTTTCCCACCTTCGCCTGAAAATGATATGATAGATGCCTGAATATTATGACCAGAATGGCCTTATTACCGTTTATTTACTTTATCGAATGATTGGTACTAAGGTCGCGAAGGCCACAGATGGCCGAGAGCGGCGCAGCACGGCAATCTGTTGACTAGAACCATGCTCTTACGGATCGCTTAGTCTTTACACTACTCGTTATAACGATTAAATCACAGCTTTAACAGGTATCATCATGAGCAATATTATGGCCGTTCTGCTAAATGGCATCGCACAACTCGAATACGATCGCGACAAACCCCTGCCCGACCACCAGGTACTGTACCTGGATAAAATGGACAGCAAGATGAACGACGGGATTTTAATCGGTGACATGGAGATTACAAACCCGGATATCAATCAGCGCGCACAATTCGTTGCCGCTAACCTGGTCCATGCAATTAAAGATAACAACGAATCCGTGGCCGCATCAATGTGCACCTACCTGGCCAATCGCTTGCCCGACCTGAAGCAGGTCCGCATCGAGGATGTCAACGAAGAAGTGACGATCGACCTGGTGTTTGATGAAGAATACAAAAAACAGGTGGCGGTACAGTTTACCCACTGATCCAGTCGATTGAACTGACCTGCTTATTGACACTCCCGCCCCCGCCTACGCGGGGACAGGCTGCGGCGGGAATACACTAAATAGTCAAACCTGAATAGTATCGTCGGGTATCCACTCATTCTTTTGCTAACCGTCATCCCCGAATGGTGTTGTCGGGGATCCACTTATTGTTTTTCTAATCGTCTCCCCCGCATGCCTTTATCGGGCTGCAGGAATCCAACTCTCCAGCGATTTAAGCGATTTAAGGGGTCGATTTAAGGGGTCAGCTTAGACTCCAGTTGCAAGTGCAACACATTACTGCCATATGTATCTGATGAATCACTATACACATCTTAGTGCAGAAGAACGTGCAGTTCTCATGCTAGAGCGACAGCGTGGAACCAGCCTACGGCTAATTGCTTCACAGCTTGGTCGGAGCCCTTCAACATTATCAAGGGAGCTACGGCGGAATCAAGCCGATATTCGCCCATATTGCGCCACTCGTGCAGGAAAAGCCTACCAAAAGCGGCGAAAACAGAGTGTCAGGTTACGAAAAATCGCCACTAATCCTGTTCTTTGTGACGAAATTGAGTCATATTTAATAAACAGAAAATGGTCTCCCGAGCAGATCTCAGCCATACTCAAGAGTCGTTATCCTGATCACACTGCTATGCAAGTCAGTCCTGAAACTATCTATGCACATATTTATGCTTACACACGAGGTGAGCTAAAGAAACTGCTTGTACAGTCGTTGCGTAGAAGCAAGTCAAAACGCGGCCCGCGTGGCTGTAAAGACAGCTGCTATAGCAGCCTGAAGGTTGCGACAGAGCAAGTCTTTACCAGCCGTCCAGAGGAGATTAACTCTCGTAAGATTGCTGGGCATTGGGAAGGCGACTTGATTGTTGGTGCAATGAACAAGTCCTGTGTCGGCACACTGGTAGAGCGTAAAACGGGCTATCTTATTTTGAGTAAGATGCGGAGTAAGTC
>CAMYJD010000032.1 GCA_947258655.1 uncultured Gammaproteobacteria bacterium
AGAATCTGTATGACGAAGACCAGGAGGTGCGCGCCTTGATCGATCTGGCGCGTTCCCTCGAAGGTCTGGCACGTAATGCCGGCAAGCATGCCGGTGGCGTGGTGATCTCGCCAACCAAGCTCACCGACTTTACCCCGATCTATTGCGAACAGGGTGGTGCCAATATCGTTTCGCAATTTGACAAGGACGATGTCGAGGCCGTGGGCCTGGTCAAATTCGATTTTCTCGGCCTGCGCACGCTGACGATTATTGACTGGGCCGTACAAACCGTGAACCGTCAGCGCAAACAACAGGATGAATCCGAGCTCGATATTGCGAACATTGCGATCGATGACAAGGCCTCATTCGATTTATTGAAACGTTGTGCGACGACGGCCGTATTCCAGCTGGAATCGCGCGGTATGAAAGACCTGATCAAGCGTCTGCAACCCGATCATTTCGATGATATCGTCGCGCTCGTGGCGCTGTTTCGCCCGGGCCCCTTGCAGTCAGGTATGGTGGATGATTTCATCGAGCGCAAGCATGGACGCCAGAAGGTGGAGTATCCGCACCCGGCAATTGAGCCAATCCTGCGCCCGACTTATGGTGTCATCCTCTACCAGGAGCAGGTTATGCAAATTGCCCAGGTCCTGGCCGGTTATTCACTCGGAGGCGCCGACCTGTTGCGGCGGGCCATGGGCAAGAAAAAACCCGAAGAAATGGCCAAGCAGCGCAGTATTTTTACCGAGGGTGCGGTGAAAAACAATGTCGAGGAAAAAACGGCCACGTATATCTTCGACCTGATGGAAAAATTTGCCGGCTACGGCTTCAATAAATCGCATTCCGCGGCCTATGCCCTGGTTTCATATCAGACCGCCTGGCTTAAGGCACATTACCCGTCGGCATTCATGGCCGCTGTGTTGTCATCCGATATGGATAATACCGACAAAGTGGTCACACTGATCGAGGAGTGCAGGGACATGCATCTTGACGTGCTGCCACCGAATGTAAATGAATCCTATTATATGTTCACCTCGCATGACGATGACACGATCGTCTACGGGCTCGGAGCGATCAAGGGAGTCGGCCAGGCAGCGATCGAGGTTATCTATCAGGAACGTGATCGTAATGGTGCCTATAGCGACCTGTTTGATTTTTGCCGGCGCGTCGATCTGCGCAAGGTCAACAAGCGTGTTCTCGAGGCCCTGATTCGTTGTGGCGCTATGGATCAGCTCGGCACCAATCGGGCGACATTAACGGCGCAACTGGCGGATGCGTTGAAGGCGGCGGAACAACATAATCATAATACCAGTGTCGGCATGGATGATCTGTTCGGTGGGGCTACACCGAACAGCGAGGATGCGGCCCTGCAAACCATCGAATTGCCGGAGTGGGATGACGAACAAAGACTGACCGGTGAGAAAGAGACCCTCGGGCTCTACCTGACCGGTCACCCGATTGCACGTTATGAAGATGAATTGTCCAGTATGATCACGGCACGCCTGATTGATATGAGTGGTGGCGCTCAGTCTGCTGACTCGGTGCGTCCGGGTAGTGGCCAGGATAAAAACGTCGTTGCCGCCGGTCTGGTGCTCGGTGTTCGGGTTATCAATACACGGCGCGGACGTATGGCCATTGTCACGCTGGATGACCGCACTGCACGTATGGAGGTGACGCTGTTCTCTGAACTGTATGAAAGCAGCCGCAGCGACATCAACAAAGACAAGGTGTTGGTGGTCAAGGGTAAACTGAGTCTGGATGATTATACCGGGAATTTCCGCCTGACCGCCGAGGAAGTCTTTAGTATCGATATGGCGCGTGAGTATTTCGCCCGGCGCCTGGTCATCAGCCTCGACCGCGAACAAGGCAGGAACGGGTTTCTGCATTCACTGGCCGAGGTGCTGGGTCCGTACAGGGAAGGCCGTTGTCCTATCTGGGTGCAATACAGTGGCCAGGGTGCACAGGTCAAGCTGCCACTGGGTCACGAGTGGCATGTGCACCCGACCGATGAGCTGTTACACCGCCTGCGTCATCTGGCCGATGAGTCGCATGTGTGGATGGAATATGCATCTTGATGGATTAGATGATAAAATAAGCCGCTATACTGAAGATAAACAACAAGTCACAGGTCCTGATCACGATATTCCGTTCATGGGCATGCCGCTGGCCGCGAAGCGCTTGCAGCATGTTTAAATCCCGATACTGATATCAATGATGGACTGAAGATTTACCAGAGTCATATAACATGAATGTCAATTTTCTAGATTTCGAGCAACCCATCGCGGAACTACAGGCCAAGATCGAGGAACTGCGCCTGGTGGGTGATGACCATGAGGTCAACATTGGCGAAGAAATCTCCCGTCTCGAAGACAAGAGCAGGACACTGACCGAGCAGATATTCACCAACCTGAATTCCTGGCAGGTTTCGCAACTGGCTCGTCACCCGCAGCGTCCCTATTTTCTCGATTATGTCGAGCAGATATTCACCGATTTTGAGGAATTGCATGGTGATCGTGCCTATGGTGATGATCAGGCCATCATCGGCGGCATCGCCCGCCTCGGTGATGATCCGGTCATGCTGATCGGTCACCAGAAGGGCCGTGACACCAATGAGAAGATCCGCCGCAATTTCGGCATGCCGCGTCCTGAAGGTTACCGCAAGGCTATGCGCCTGATGCAAATGGCAGAGCGTTTCGGTCTGCCGATAATGACCTTTATCGATACGCCCGGTGCCTATCCGGGTATTGGTGCCGAGGAACGCGGCCAGAGTGAAGCTATTGCGCGTAACCTGTTTGTCATGTCGCAATTGAAAACACCGATAATCTGTACCGTTGTCGGCGAGGGTGGCTCCGGTGGTGCGCTGGCCATCGGTGTCGGTGACCAGGTCCAGATGCTGCAATATAGTACCTATTCGGTTATATCTCCCGAGGGATGCGCCTCTATCCTGTGGAAAAGTGCAGACAAGGCCTCGGAAGCAGCCGAGGTGTTGGGTATCACCGCACAACGTCTGCAGGAACTCGATTTGATTGACGCTATTCTGCCGGAACCCCTGGGAGGTGCGCATCGGGATGTCGACACGATGGCACAAACCCTGGCACGCTCCCTGCGTGCATCATTGGACAAGTATAGCGCTATGCCGATTGAGCAATTACTGGACGATCGCTATCAGCGCCTGATGCAGTTTGGTGTATTCAAAGCATAGGTATAAACGCCCCGAAAAGCCGGGATCGGGCGATCGATGAAATTCTCATTGACAAGTCTGGGTGAATGTCTGGCCCGCTATACCTCGATCAGGCATTATCGTGTTGCCCTCAGTGGTGGGCTGGATTCAACCGTGTTGCTGCATGCCATGGCCGCCCTGCGTAATCGAGGTGTGGACTGGTCACTGTCGGCGGTTCATGTGCATCATGGCCTGCATGAAGACGCCGATGACTGGCTGCAGTTTTGTCAGGAGCTGTGCATGCAGTTACACATCCCCTGTGACATTATCCGTGTTGATGCAAGACCGGTCTCAGGCGCAAGCCCGGAGGCCACCGCCCGGGAACTGCGCTACGAGGCCATGGCAGATCTGACCGGGGAAGGGCATGCGCTATTGACGGCCCATCATCAGGATGACCAGGCAGAAACCCTGTTACTGCAGTTGATGCGTGGCAGTGGCCTGCCCGGCCTGGCAGCGATGCCACTGCAGATGGCGTTTGCCGCTGGCGTACTGTTGCGCCCCTTGCTGGACTACAGGCGCGAGGATCTGCGTGAATATGCCTTGCAGCAGCAACTCGACTGGGTCGAGGACAGCAGTAATGACGATACCCGCTATGACCGTAATTTCATGCGCCACGAGATCCTGCCCGAACTCGCAGGGCGTTGGCCGGGTATCGTTGCCAGCCTGTGTCGTACCTCTATGCATATGACCGAGGCGATACAATTGCTGGATGAAAGGGCCGCCGAGGACCTGCAGCAGGTGGTAAGCGCAGAATCTGCCATCATTGATATCGATGCGCTTGTTTCCATCAGTACTGCACGCCAGCGTAATCTGTTGCGGTACTGGTTGCGCAGTCTGGACCTCGCAGTTCCATCGCATGCGCAAATGCAACATGTATTCAGTGATATCATTCATGCCGCAGCCGGGACAGATCCATGCGTTAAATGGCCTGGGGTGGAATTACATGCCTATCGGCGCCAACTGTATGCCTTCAGGTCGATGATACCTTTCAATTCTGACAGTCATATTAACTGGGATTTACGCACACAGTTAAGCATACACGGATCGGGCACATTAACAGCCAGTCCGGTACAGGGCAGGGGTTTGTCTGCCGCATTATTGGGGCAGAAAGACCTTTACGTCGGCTTCAGGAAAGGTGGTGAGCGCGTTCGTCCGGCCCGGCGCGGCCACGAACATGAATTGAAAAAGCTGTTTCAGGAGGCCGCTATTCCTCCCTGGCAACGCGAGCGCACACCGATCCTGTTTCAGGGCGGGCGCATCGTAGCGGTCGCCGGATTGTGTGAGTGCGAACCCTTTCAGGCAGGTGTTGGCGAGCAGGGCCTGTTGTTGCACTGGGACACACAGTACGATTGAAGCGTAAAAAACATCGCTACAATGTCATATTAATCGGTATCGCCCATTGAGCTATAGCGCCCATTCTGGTATTTTGTAATCCCATCAGAAGGTTCGTCACGAACCCCACCATTACACCTTGATCGAGATTTTTATGACCCGATTTATTTTTATCACAGGCGGTGTTGTGTCTTCCCTGGGGAAGGGCATTGCTTCGGCTTCGCTGGCCGCAATCCTGGAAGCGCGTGGCCTCAAGGTCACGATGCTCAAACTTGACCCGTATATCAATGTCGATCCGGGAACCATGAGCCCTTTCCAGCATGGCGAGGTTTTCGTAACCGAGGACGGCGCTGAAACCGATCTCGATCTGGGACATTATGAGCGCTTCATCAATACCAAGATGACGCAAAAAAACAATTTCACGACAGGGCAGGTATACGAAAGCGTCATTCGCAAGGAACGTCATGGTGAATACCTGGGTGCCACTGTACAGGTCATTCCGCATGTCACTGACCAGATCAAACAGAATATTATTGCTGGGGCCGGGGATGCCGATATCGCCATGGTCGAGATTGGCGGTACGGTAGGTGATATCGAATCATTACCGTATATGGAAGCCATACGTCAGATGGGCGTGGAAATGGGGCGTGATCATGCATTGTTCCTGCACCTGACCCTGTTGCCCTATATCCCGACTGCGGGCGAATTGAAGACCAAGCCGACCCAGCATTCGGTTAAGGAATTACGTTCGATCGGTATTCAGCCCGATATCCTGCTGTGCAGGGCACAACAAGAGATACCTGACAATGAGCGCAAGAAAATAGCACTGTTTACCAATGTAGAGGAGAAGGCGGTCATCTCGGCCATCGATGCCGATAACATCTACCGGATCCCGATCCTGTTGCATAAACAGGGCCTCGATTCGATTGTCGTCGATAAATTGCGACTCGATGTCCCTGAGGCCGATTTGTCTGAATGGTACAGGGTCGTTGACTCGATCAGTCACCCGGAACATGAGGTGACTGTGGCCATGGTCGGCAAATATGTTGACCTGACAGAATCCTAT
The DNA here is from genome assembly GCA_947258655.1 of uncultured Gammaproteobacteria bacterium. GTDB lineage: Bacteria > Pseudomonadota > Gammaproteobacteria > JAADHQ01 > JAADHQ01 > JAADHQ01. The sequence continues at coordinate 5,598 of CAMYJD010000032.1, forward strand.
AAATCATTGAATGAAGCCCTCGCGCATGCAGGCATCCAGTGTCATACACGTGTTAATATCGTTTATGTCGATTCGGAGAGGCTCGAGGCGGAGGGCGTCGAGCGCCTCGCTGACATGGATGCCATTCTGGTGCCCGGCGGCTTCGGTGAACGCGGGGTTGAGGGCAAGATCCTGGCGGTCCAGTATGCACGCGAAAACAATATTCCCTATCTGGGTATTTGCCTGGGTATGCAGGTGGCTGTGATCGAGTATGCCCGGCACATGGCTGGACTGGAGGGTGCCCACAGCACCGAATTCAGACAACATACACCGCATCCGGTGATCGCGCTGATTACCGAATGGCTGAATGCCGCCGGCCAGTTGGAAAAACGTGATGAAAATTCCGAGGTTGGTGGTACCATGCGTCTCGGTGGGCAGGAATGCAGACTCAAGCCCGGTACCAGTGCGCGCGATATCTATCAGCAGGATGTTATCATCGAGCGCCATCGTCATCGCTATGAATTTAACAACCGTTACCTGGAGCAACTGGAACAGGCAGGGCTGGTATTCAGTGGCATGTCGATGGATGAAACCCTGGTTGAGGTCGTCGAACTGGCGGATCATCCGTGGTTCGTTGCCTGTCAGTTTCACCCGGAATTTACTTCCACACCGCGCCGGGGTCACCCGCTGTTTACCAGTTATATCAAGGCAGCCCTGAAGCAACACGAATCTAACAGTTAGTCAGGTATAAATAAATGCAACTATGTGGTTTTGAAGTCGGACTGGACAAACCCTTTTTCCTGATCGCCGGCCCCTGTGTTATCGAGAGCGAGCAGCTGGCACTGGACACGGCCGGTCAATTACAGGAGATATGTGCTCGTCTGGGTATCTCATTTATATATAAATCCTCGTTTGACAAGGCCAACCGTTCGTCGCTGGACAGTTTTCGAGGTCTTGGCATCGACAAGGGTCTGGCTATCCTGCAGAAAGTAAAGGACGAGCTGTCCCTGCCTGTGCTGACTGATGTGCATGAAGATACACCACTGGATGAAGTGGCCAGTGTCGTCGATGTCATGCAAACGCCGGCCTTCCTGTGTCGGCAAACCAATTTTATCCAGAACGTGGCCAGACAGGGTATCGCCGTCAATATCAAGAAGGGTCAGTTCCTGGCGCCCTGGGACATGAAAAATGTCGTCGACAAGGCCAGGGCCACTGGCAATGAGCAGATCATGGTGTGTGAGCGCGGTGTGTCCTTTGGCTACAATAACCTGGTATCCGATATGCGTTCACTGGCAGTCATGCGTGATACCGGTTGTCCGGTTGTATTTGATGCGACCCATTCCGTGCAGTTACCCGGCGGGCAAGGCAGTTGTTCGGGAGGCCAGCGTGAGTTTGTACCGGTACTGGCACGCGCCGCAGTGGCTGCCGGTGTATCCGGGCTGTTTATGGAAACCCATCCGAATCCTGCGGAGGCCCTGAGCGATGGTCCCAATGCCTGGCCGCTCGGAAAAATGCAGACCCTGCTGGAAACACTGATGGAGCTGGATCAGGTCAGCAAACGTAATGGTTTTGTCGAAGATTCGCTATAGGAGTGCGGAAATCAGCAGGTAGTGGCTTAGCGCTTTAATCTGTCTCGCGCTTGCTGTGTAACGGGATAATATCCGCGCTCTGTGAAGCTATTGAACGCACAGATTCGTCAGCGGCTTCTGCTTCGGAAGGGGTAATGGAGACAATTTCAAAAACATTATTAATGGATTCGAAACTTTTCATGACGGCAAGATCTTCCATTCCACCGAGTACATCACGCATGACCAGTTCCATCGCCCGTGGGCCGAGCACAGAATCCGTTGGTTTTTTCTTGGACATCGAATACAACCTGTTAAGTTAATAATATGTTATCTCATCAGTTGCTATACGTATCGGCAACGGGGGGTAATAACTTGAGTCCAATAATGGATATTCACTAATACCAGGAACCGAATTGACGCCCCAATCATCAATAAAGTTTCATACATTTCAATAAGAAATAAAGATCTCCTGATATCTGTTCTAGCGCTTAATCAGTACTTCGGTGATGCCGGGAGCAACGTGCACCCGCGCAGATCATGAATGGTCCGAACCGAGCGGGCTCAGCTGCGATCGACATTCTCGGGGATAAACTCCTGTATGTTCCTGAGGATGGCGCGGTATACCTTGGGCGTGCCGCAAATGATATTTCCACTCTGCAGATAGCTGTCCTCGCCACGAAAATTGGTCACAATGCCGCCGGCCTCCTTGATCAGCAGTGCACCTGCAGCCATGTCCCATTCACTCAATCCGAATTCCCAGAAACCATCCAGCCTGCCTGCTGCAACATAGGCAAGATCCAGTGAGGCGGCTCCGGCACGACGAATACCCGCCGTGTCCGGAAACAATGCCTTGAACATGCCCATATAGGCATCCAGGTGTTGCTGTTGACGGAACGGAAAGCCTGTACCCAAGAGCGCGCCATCGAGTGAGTTCTGTGTAGTGACACGTATGCGGCGGTTGTTTAATTGTGCGCCGGCGCCCTTCGACGCAGTGAACAGTTCCTGACGCACAGGATCATAGACAACGGCCTGGTCCAGTCGGCCCTTGTGTTTCAGGGCAATGGAGACAGCGAATTGGGGAAATCCACGGACAAAATTGGTCGTGCCATCGAGCGGATCGATGACCCACAGATAGTCGCTGTTGCCCGCATCGGCACCACTTTCCTCGGCGAGGATGCCATGTTGCGGAAAGGAACGGCGCAGAATGGAGATAATTTCCTGTTCAGCCATTTTATCAACGTCGGTGACAAAGTCATTGCGAGCCTTGGTTGTGACTGCAAGGGTGTCAACGCGGTTGGCGTAACGCATAATAATCGATCCGGCACTACGGGCAGCGCGGATAGCTATGTTGAGCATGGGGTGCATGATGAGTAGATAGCCTGCAATTTAAACAGGCGCAAGCATAGCAGATTTGCACTATTCGGGTAAATTGATAGCTGCAGATATCTGGGTGTTTTAATGATCTTAAGGCTAATGCTGGGTTTGGGTGGCTGCTGCTGCAGGAATAATTTGCTAGTATAGCATGTTGACAAGCGATCCATGGTGAAGCACAGATGCTCTCCAATATACGTATCGTCCTGGTTGAGCCGAGCCATCCCGGCAATATTGGCGCTACAGCCAGGGCCATGAAAAACATGAGTCTGGAACACTTATATCTGGTCTCCCCGGAAAAGTACCCCCATGAGGAAGCCAGTGCGCGCGCCTCGGGTGCCGATGATGTCCTGGATGCAGCTGTTGTGACCGACAGTCTATCAGCGGCGCTTGCCGATTGTACGCTGGTACTGGGCGCCAGTGCCCGCTTGCGCACACTGAGCTGGCCGCAGCTGGATCCACGCCAGGCAGCAGAACATGCCTGCGGGGCCAGTCAGACATCCAGGGTTGCGATTGTGTTTGGACGTGAACGCACCGGCCTCAGCAATGCAGAGCTTGATTTATGCCAATACCTGGTACATATACCCTGCAATGAAAATTTCAGCTCTCTGAATCTAGCGGCTGCGGTACAGGTTCTGTGTTATGAAATATTTGCTGCATATCAACAATACCCACGGCAAGCGCAGTCCATAGGAGATAACATTCCAGCCGATCAACTTGAAATGCAGCGCTTCTATCGGCATCTTGAAGATACCCTGGTCAATATAGAATTTCTGGATCCGGATCAGCCGAAAAAACTGATGCGACGCCTGCGCAGATTGTTCAATCGCGCACAACCGGAGCAGACAGAGATCAATATCCTCAGGGGTATTCTGTCCGCAGTTGACAAGGGATACGGGAAATAATGGTTTGATGTAATTTATGTTTAATGCCGTGGGCGTGCTAGAGTAGCTCCCTGTTTACGAAATTACGGACTATGTAGAGCAGCGTACTATATTCACAGGATAATAATTATGTTTGAACGAATAAGTGAAGATATCAGTTGTGTATTTGACCGCGATCCTGCGGCCAGGAATCGCCTGGAGATCATCACTTCATATCCCGGTGTACACGCGCTGCTGTTTCACCGTCTTACCCACAGACTCTGGAATGCAGGCTTCAAATGGCTGGCGCGCTGGCTGTCTTCGTTTGCACGGTGGTTTACCGGTATTGAAATACATCCGGGCGCCCGTATCGGCAGGCGTTTCTTTATTGATCACGGCATGGGAGTCGTGATCGGCGAAACGGCCGAGATCGGAGATGACTGTACGTTATACCATGGCGTTACATTAGGCGGTACCAGTTGGAAAAAAGGTAAGCGCCATCCGACTCTCGGCAATGATGTGGTCGTCGGTGCCGGCGCCAAAATTCTTGGGCCGGTAATGATTTCCAGCGGGGCGCGGATCGGCTCGAATGCGGTCGTGCTGAAGGATGTGGGTTTGGGTAATACCGTAGTGGGAGTTCCGGGTCGCATTATAAAAGGGGATAAAACCGAGCTGGAACGCAAGCGCAAGGCGATTGCCGACAAAATAGGCTTTGATGCCTATGGCATGCACGACGAGATGCCTGACCCTGTGGCCAACGCGATCAATAACATGCTTGATCATATCCATACAATGGACGAGCGCCTTGAACAGATGTGCAGTGCAATAAAAAGCCTTGGCGCTGATGTCGCGGACACGAAATTACCCGATCTGGGGCCTTGCGAGATCAGTAGTGCGGTCAGTTCAGAAATAGAAGAAGATCAGGAAAATCAAGAGATTACACAGTCAACGGAAAGGTCAGTAAAAGACAGTGATAATCCATCATCACAATAATACTTGACTGTTTTTGTCAGGTAATATATAATCCTTACCAATTTAGTCAGACATTCAGTCTGGCTACATATTAGTATATTATTTTATTTTGCAGGATTTTGCAATGAGACTGACTACAAAAGGCCGCTACGCGGTCACCGCCATGCTTGATCTGGCCTTGCGCCAGGATCAGGGTCCAATTTCACTGGCAGAAATTTCGGAGCGTCAGGGGATTTCCCTGTCATACCTTGAACAGTTGTTTACACGACTGCGTCGATCCGAGCTGGTCAAAAGCACACGTGGCCCGGGTGGAGGTTACACACTCAGTCGGCCAGCGGATCAAATTGCTGTTGCCGAGGTTATTACAGCGGTAGACGAGAAGGTCGACAGTACCCGCTGCGGTGGTCTTGGCAACTGTCAGGATGATGAACGTTGCCTGACACACGACTTGTGGATGGACCTGAGTGAACAGATTTATCAGTTCCTCGATAATATCACCCTGGGTAATCTGGTTACCCGTGAAGGTGTTCGCGAAGTGGCAGAACGTCAGGGTGAAAAACAGTCACGCAGTGTAACACTGGATGAGAAAATCACCGCTGGCCTGTAAGTATCGCAGGTGCTGTGTTTGTTAATGAATTTTAAGTTGATGAGGTGGTAAAGTGAGCAACAGGAAATTACCTGTATATCTGGATTATTCGGCAACAACGCCGGTAGATCCGCGCGTGGCCGAGTTGATGTGTTCGTATCTGACACCGGATGGTAACTTCGGTAATCCGGCATCGCGATCACACGAGTATGGCTGGGAGGCCGATAAGGCCGTTGCGCAGGCGCGTGCCCAGGTCGCAGCGTTGATTAATGCCGATCCGAAGGAAATTGTATGGACATCCGGAGCCACCGAATCCGATAACCTCGCTATCAAGGGTGTGGCCCATTTCTACAAGAAAAAGGGCAAGCATATCATTACCTGCAAAACCGAACACAAGGCGGTACTCGATACCTGCCGACAGCTCGAGCGTGAAGGTTACGAGGTTACGTATCTGGATCCGCAAAGCAACGGCCTGATTGATCTGGGTAAGCTGAAGGCAGCCATGCGCGATGACACAATCCTGGTGTCCATTATGCATGTCAATAATGAAATCGGCGTTATTCAGGATATCAAGGCTATTGGTGAAATGACCCGTGAGCGCGGAATCATTTTTCATGTCGATGGTGCACAGAGTGCTGGCAAGGTGCCTATTGATATACAGGATCTGAAAGTAGATCTGATGTCATTTTCTGCACACAAGATCTACGGACCCAAGGGTGTCGGTGCCCTGTATGTACGGCGCAAACCCCGCATCAGGCTGGAAGCACAAATGCATGGCGGTGGCCATGAACGTGGTATGCGTTCAGGTACACTGGCGGTCCATCAAATCGTCGGCATGGGCGAGGCATTTCGCCTGGCCAAGGAAGAAATGGCGGCCGAAAATGAGCGCCTGCTGATGTTACGCAACCGTCTGTGGGATGGACTGAAAGACATGGAAGAGGTTTACCTGAATGGTGATCTGGAACAACGCGTCGCCGCTAACCTGAATATCAGTTTCAATTTTGTAGAAGGTGAATCCCTGATTATGGCGGTCAAGGATCTGGCCGTGTCCTCCGGATCAGCTTGTACATCCGCCAGTCTTGAACCTTCATATGTGTTGCGTGCCCTGGGGCGCAGCGATGAGCTGGCACATAGCTCCATAAGATTCAGTTTTGGCCGTTTTTCGACTATTGAAGATGTTGATTACGCAATCAGTCTGATGCGTGACAAGGTTGAAAAATTGAGGGAATTGTCGCCATTGTGGGAAATGTACAAGGAAGGTGTAGACCTGTCCAAAGTGCAATGGGCGGCACACTAATTTGGAATTATTGAGTATTTTTTAGCAGGAGAAGTATCATGGCATATAGTGACAAGGTTATTGATCATTACGAAAATCCGCGTAATGTAGGTTCCTATGACAAATCTGACGAGACTGTCGGAACAGGAATGGTAGGCGCACCTGCCTGTGGTGATGTAATGAAGCTGCAGATCAAGGTCAATGAATCGGGCGTTATCGAAGATGCCAAATTCAAGACCTATGGTTGTGGCTCCGCGATCGCCTCCAGTTCACTCCTGACTGAATGGGTCAAGGGTAAGACACTGGATCAGGCCCGTGAAATCAAGAACACTGCCATTGCAGAAGAGCTGGAATTACCACCGGTCAAGGTACATTGTTCGGTCCTGGCGGAAGATGCAATCAAGGCAGCAATCGAGGATTACCAGAGCAAGCAGTCCGATTGATTCGGATGCCTTTCATAATCCGGATGTAATAGCGAGTATTAAACATGGCAATCACATTAACTGAAGCAGCAGCGGATCGAGTCAGGTCATTTCTGGAAAACCGCGGCAAGGGTGTAGGGCTGAGACTGGGAGTCAGGACCTCGGGTTGCTCCGGTATGGCCTATGTTCTCGAATTTGTTGATGATATTGATGACAGTGATACAGTATTCGAGGAACATGGCGTAAAAGTCATCGTTGATCCCAAGAGTATGGTATATCTTGACGGCACCGAGCTGGATTTCAAACGTGATGGTTTGAATGAGGGTTTTGAATTCAACAACCCAAACGTAAAAGATAGCTGCGGTTGTGGTGAAAGCTTTACTGTCTAGACTGACGAGTTCATAAACTGATCATGTCGTTCGATCTTTCCTCGGATTTTTTTCATTTGTTCGGTATTCCGGTGTCATTCTCGGTTGACACCGGTGCACTGATGCAGCGCTATCGCGAGCTTCAGCAGGTCGTGCATCCAGATCGCTTCGCCAGTAGCAGTGAACAGGAACGCAGACTGTCCTTGCAATATGCTACCCATATCAATGAAGGCTTGAGAATTCTGAAAGATCCGCTGGAGCGTGCGCGCTATATGTTAGAGCTCAAGGGCGTGCACTGGGATGACGATCAGGCAACCCTGTCTGATCCTGAATTCCTGATGCAGCAAATGGAGTTGCGGGAATCGCTGGCGGAAGTTGCGGAACAATCCGATCCTTTACAGGCGGTTGCTGATATAATAGCGGATGTCGATACGATTGTTCAGCAGAATACCCGTGATCTTGAGGCATTATTGCAGTCCGGGCAACAGGCGGATCTTGAAAAGGCGAAACTACAGGTCAGGAAAATGCAGTTTCTTGATAAAATGAAGGCCGAAGCAGAGGCGCTCGAAGCCAGACTGGAAGACGAATTGTAGGCAATCAGGGACCAGGCATTGAATTATCCAAGGCTGAGTGACCGGTGTAATTGTCAGCTTCATCAGGACCGTATCGGTTTGTTTAGGTTTAATCAAACAGTCAGAAAAAATTACTATGGCATTATTGCAAATATCAGAACCCGGGCAGGCGACTGCACCCCATCAACATCGCCTGGCGATAGGTATTGATCTGGGCACAACCAATTCACTGGTTGCCAGTGTGCGTAGTGGTCTGGCAGAAACCCTGGCAGATGAGTCCGGTCAGCATTTATTGCCATCGGTGGTCCGCTATCTGCAGCATCAACAACCCGTAGTCGGTCAGTCTGCCAAGGAAGCAGCGCCTGACGATCCTATGAATACCATTGTTTCGGTCAAGCGTCTGATGGGGCGTGGTATCGAGGACGTTCGCGATAATGAATTTGATACCTACAAGTTCGTTGAACAGGAGTCGGCGGTACCCAGGATTCATACTGTGGCGGGTGATGTCAGTGCCATCGAGGTGTCAGCCGAGATCCTTAAGTCATTACGCGCGCGTGCGGAAAAAACCCTTGGCGGGGACTTGAGCGGCGCGGTAATTACCGTGCCGGCGTATTTCGATGAGGCCCAGCGCCAGGCGACCAAGGATGCGGCCAGACTGGCTGGCCTGAATGTGCTGCGTTTATTGAATGAGCCGACAGCAGCGGCGGTGGCCTACGGCTTGGACAAGAAATCCGACGGCATTATTGCCATCTATGATCTGGGTGGCGGCACCTTTGACGTATCCATATTACGCCTGAACCGCGGTGTGTTCGAGGTCATGGCCACTGCCGGTGATAGTGCCCTGGGCGGTGATGATATGGATGCCGCCATTGCACGCTGGATTATGCAACAGGCGAACATCCAGGACGATGCCGACCACGCACAGATCAGGCGACTGATGCACGAAGCACGCCGTGCCAAGGAGGCGTTGACGGATGCGGATGCGACTACTGTCGAAGTTGTACGTATGGACGGCAGTCTATGGCAAGGGCAATTAACACGTGCAGATATGCATGAGCTGATTGACTCTTTGATCAGGAAGACGATCAGCCCTTGTCGTCGCGCCCTGCGTGATGCAGGTATCGGCGTGGATGAGGTCGACGAAGTCGTTATGGTTGGTGGTTCCACGCGTGTCCCGCGTGTGCGCGAGCAGGTCGAGGCATTCTTCAAACGCCCGCCATTGGTCGATATTGACCCGGACAAGGTCGTTGCAGTCGGTGCCGCACTGCAGGCCGATGTGCTTGCAGGTAACAAGCCGGATGAGGAAATGCTGCTGCTGGATGTCATTCCGTTGTCTCTGGGGCTCGAAACAATGGGCGGACTGAGCGAAAAACTGATCAGTCGTAATACCACTATCCCGGTAGCACGGGCCCAGGAATTCACAACTTACAAGGATGGTCAGACGGCAATGTCGATTCATGTTGTGCAGGGCGAACGTGAAATGGTGCAGGATTGCCGTTCATTGGCGCGTTTTTCATTACATGGTATACCACCGATGGTTGCGGGCGCAGCACGGATCCGCGTCACATTTCAGGTGGATGCCGATGGTTTGCTGAGTGTGACGGCACAGGAACTTACCAGTGGCGTGCAAAGCAGGATCGAGGTCAAACCTTCCTACGGACTGGAAGATACAGAAATCGAACAGATGTTGCGTGATTCGATGGAGCATGCCAGGGGCGACATGGAATCCCGACGTGTACGTGAACAGCAGGTCGAGGCAGATCGTGTTATCGAGGCCCTGGAGGCAGCGCTGCAGACAGATGGCGAGCAGTATCTCGATCAGGCAGAGCGTGAGAAAATTGACCAGGCATTGTCAGCGTTACACCAGGTCAATCAGACTGAAGATGTCGAGGCCATCAAGGCAGCGATAAAAAATCTGGAAACAACATGCAGTGCCTATGTGGAGCGACGCATGAATTCCAGTATTCAGCATGCCATGTCTGGACATAGTATTGAAGAATTTGAATCGTGATTAGATTCATCAGAGTGAGGAATTAAGGTATGCCACAGATTATTTTTTTACCCCATGAGGAGATATGTCCCGAGGGGGCCGTGATCGAGGCCGAAGCCGGTGTAACTGTTTGTGATGCCGCCCTGAAGCATGATATTGACATCGAGCATGCCTGCGAGAAATCCTGTGCCTGCACGACCTGTCATGTATATATTCGCGAAGGGCTGGATTCTCTGAATGAGTCGACCGAGGATGAGGATGACCTGCTCGACAAGGCCTGGGGTCTGGAACCGGATTCGCGTCTCAGTTGCCAGACGGTTGTCGGTAGTGAGGACCTGGTCGTGGAAATCCCGAAATACACGATAAATATGGTTTCAGAAAACCATTAGGGGGGTAACATGAGCCTGAAATGGATAGATACACTGGATATCGCGATTGAACTGGATGAGGCGCACCCAGACGTTGATCCACGCACAATTCGCTTCACCGACCTGCACCAGTGGGTCTGTGAACTGGATGATTTCGATGATGATCCCGAGCATTCCGGCGAAAAAATCCTCGAAGCGATCCAGATGGCATGGATAGAAGAGAAAGAATAATATAAAAAACAAATACTTATATATTTCCATGATGAGTGTGCGCGGTTTTTGCGAAAAAATCTGTTATTTTTTTTATGTCTGGAAAAGAAACGTTCAAATTGCTTGAAAATCAAAGCAGAGTTACACTTGGCTAATGGAAATTATCAGACATAAACCCGCGTTAATACGCGGGTTTATGTTATTTTATATGAGGCCGTTTTCTGTCAGCACATGTGTTTCAATATCTGCAGAGTGTTACGGTCAATTGGTCAGAGGCCGCTCTGGCACAGTGTAATTTACGTGAAGATCGCAACGGACAAACCGGGTAACGATGCAAACAGCAACTGAAAAAGTGAATCTGCTGGACCTGAATCAACAGGGCCTGACGGACTTTTTTGTGCAGATGGGTGAAAAGCCGTTTCGCGCCACGCAGATCATGAAATGGATCTATCACGAAGGCGTTGTGGATTTTCAGGAAATGACCAATCTGAGCAAGGCGCTGCGGCAGAAACTGGAAACCGTGGCCGAGATACGCCTGCCTGTTTGTGTGACTGAACAGCCTTCTGCCGACGGAACACAAAAATGGCTGCTCGAGATGGAAGATGGAAATCGCATCGAGACAGTCTTCATACCCGAGAAAGGCCGGGGCACACTGTGTGTATCGAGTCAGGTGGGTTGCACACTGAATTGTACCTTTTGTTCGACGGCCACACAGGGTTTTAATCGCAACCTGAGTACCGGCGATATCATCGCCCAGGTAGTATTTGCCAATCGTACTATTGGTAAGCAGGGTAATCGCGCCGAGTTACCAGTCACCAATGTCGTTATGATGGGCATGGGTGAGCCATTGATGAATTTCGACAATGTCATGCGTGCCATGGAAATCATGAATGACGATATAGGCTGCGGTATATCCAGGCGCCGGATCACGCTGAGTACATCGGGTGTCGTGCCGATGATGTTACGTATGCGTGAGGTCTGTGATGTCAGCCTTGCGGTTTCATTGCATGCCCCCAATGATGAATTGCGTGACGAACTGGTGCCGATCAACAGAAAATACCCGATAAAAACCTTACTGGATGCATGCAAGCATTATGTTGAGGGCAAGCCACGTCGTAAGGTGACTTTTGAATACATCATGATTGATGGCGTTAACGATACACGCAAACATGCAAAGCAACTGGCGAGAATACTCGAGGGCGTGCCGGCAAAAATCAATTTGATACCATTCAATCCGTTTCCACAGTCCGATTTCTGCCGTTCTACACCGCAAGCGATACAGGCATTTCAGGATATTCTTGTCGCTGCTGGCTATACTACTATCGTTAGAAAAACCCGCGGCGATGATATCGATGCGGCCTGCGGGCAATTGGTCGGCAAGGTCCATGATCGCACCAGAAGACAGCTGAAGATGCAGCAACAGAAAGTGGATGCCGGAGGCTTGCTGCAATGAGAGCATTAAAGCTTATAGTACTCGTGGCCAGTTGTTATATGTTGCAGGCCTGTACAACAAACAAGGTCACTGTAAAAAAGTCGGAAAAATCCTCGCGCATCAATGTTGAATTGGGCGTCACCTATATGAGGGAAGGCAAGTATACAACTGCGATGGATCGCTTGCAGAAAGCAATACGCCAGGATCCTGGTAATGCATTGGCCTATAGTAGTATGGCCTTGCTGAATATGCGCCTGCAGCAAAAAGATGAAGCTGAAGCGAATTTTGTAAAGGCCGTCAAGCTTGCACCCGATAATTCATCCATCAGGAATAATTATGGTGCTTTTCTGTGTCAGCAAAAACGTTTCGAAACGGCACAGGAACAATTCATGCAGGCGATAAAGAATCCCCTTTATCAAACCCCGGAGCATGCCTACCTGAATGCCGGTAAATGTTCAGAAGACAAAGGGCAGGCAGAAAAATATTTTCGTGCTGCATTACGTACGAACCCGATCTTTCCCGGTGCGCTGCTGGAAATGGCTCGCTTGAATCTGGAGTTGAAGCGCTTTTTGCCGGCACGGGCCTATCTACAGCGCCTGCATGCCGTGCAGGAACCTGTTGCCAGTAGTCTGTGGATAAGTGTACAGGTTGAAAAAGCGCTGGGTGATAAAAATACTATGCAAAGCCATGCATTATTGCTGCAAAGGAAATTCCCGGATTCGGAAGAAACAGGAAAATACCTGCAATGGAAACAAAATGAATGATGAAAATAATAATCCAGATACACAGGAGGTGAATCAGAGCAGTCCGGGGACGATGTTACGCACGGCACGGGAAGCCAGGGAGATGACGATTAAGCATATCGCCAGTCAGTTACGACTGCGCAAGGATGTCATCGAGGATCTGGAGCATGACAGATTTGAGCGCCTGCCAGCACCGATATTCGTGCGTGGATATATCAGGAGCTATGCGGCCCTGGTTGGTCTGGATCCCGCCTATGTCAATGCGAGTTATGAGCAATATTCGGATCACACAGAACAGGAAATCGACTTTAGCAGATCCACGACAAAGGGAAGTGCAAAACTCCGCCGGCAGAATATTGTTCCGTTTGTCATTGCCGGGCTGGTTATTACCCTGGGAGTTATTCTGTGGTATTCACAAAAGCCCGATGCCAGTAATCCAGGTAATGCTGATACGGCAATAACACAGGCCGACCCTCAGCAGACCGAACTGGATTCGCAGATGCAGGTGCCATCTACACCCGCGCAAGTTGTAGTGGCAGCAGCAGAAGTAAGTGAGACTGAAATAGCGGAGCAAGTCCAGCCGCAAGCTGTTACGGATGAAGTAATGAAAAATGAACCGCAACAGGAAAATGTTAGCCAGCAAGCCGCAGATGTCGAGACTGCTGCGGTTGCTGACGAACAGGAAAAGCCGCGTGTAGATCGGCTCGAATTTGTTTTTTCCGGCGATTCCTGGGTCGATGTCAGTGATTCTGCCGGTAAACGATTGATTTACCGTATGGTGAAATCAGGAGTTCAACGCACGGTTTCAGGTATGCCGCCGTTCAAGATAACATTGGGCAACGCACCGCAGACACAACTGTTGCGAAATGGTGAGGTGGTCGATCTGAAAAAATATACCCGGGGTAATGTCGCAAAATTCAGCCTCGGCAAGATAAACGAATAAATCAATCAAAGTGATGCGAGACAACCATGATTAGTGTACATAAGATCAAACGCCGCAAATCACGCCAGATAATGGTTGGGAATGTGGCCGTCGGTGGCGATGCGCCAATCAGTGTGCAGAGCATGACCAATACAGATACCTGTGATGTCGAGGCGACTGTCAAACAAATACAGGATCTCGAGCAGGCGGGCGCAGACCTGGTCAGGGTGTCGGTGCCCACGATGGATGCAGCCGAAGCCTTTGGCAAGATCCGTCAGCAAGTCAATCTGCCACTGATTTCCGATATTCATTTTGACTACCGCATTGCATTAAGGGTTGCGGAGCTGGGGACCGATTGCCTGCGCATTAATCCGGGTAATATTGGCAAGGAAGAACGTGTCCGTGCCGTTGTTGACAGCGCGCGTGATCATGGTATACCGATCAGGATAGGAGTCAATGCAGGTTCTCTGGAAAAGGACCTGCAAAAGAAATACGGTGAACCAAATCCTGAAGCGCTGGTCGAGTCAGCACTGCGCCATATCGATATACTCGATCGTCTTGATTTCCAAAACTTCAAGATCAGCCTGAAAGCTTCGGAGATATTCATGACCGTTGGCGCCTATCGTTTACTGGCAGACCAGATCGACCAGCCGCTGCATCTTGGTATTACCGAGGCGGGTGGTGCCAGATCAGGTGCGGTCAAGTCATCTATTGGCCTGGGTATGCTCCTGGCCGATGGTATCGGAGATACGATCAGGGTTTCGCTCGCGGCAGATCCGGTTGAAGAGATCAAGGTTGGCTTTGATATCCTCAAAAGCCTGCATTTGCGCAACAAAGGTATAAATCTGATTGCTTGTCCTTCCTGCTCCCGACAGAACTTTGATGTTATCGCTACAGTCAATGAGCTGGAGTCGCGTCTGGAGGATGTGCAGGAATCAATCGATGTGGCAGTGATAGGTTGCGTTGTTAATGGGCCGGGTGAGGCACGTGAAGTCAGCGTCGGTCTGACAGGAGGGTCGCCCAATCTGGTCTATATCGATGGCAAGCCATCACACAAGATCGATAATGAGCATTTGGTGGATGAGTTGGAAAATTTGATTCGTGCGGCAGTCGAAAGAAAAAAGACACAGGCAGATACTGCATCCACTATAAAGGTTAACGTTTCCTGAGCAGTTGGCCCGCATAACAGATTAACGCCGAAAAGCATTTAACAGGATTATTATGGCAAAAAGCATTCAGGCCATTCGCGGCATGCACGACATCGTGCCCGAGCAAGCACCGCTATGGCACCATCTTGAAAAGGCAGTTGAGCGCACACTGACAGCATACGGATATCAGGAGATACGTATGCCCATTGTCGAAAAAACAGAGCTGTTCAAGCGTTCAATCGGTGAAGTGACCGATATTGTCGAGAAGGAGATGTATACCTTTGAGGACCGTAATGGTGATAGTCTAACCCTGCGCCCGGAAGGCACGGCGTGTTGTGTGCGTGCAGGAATAGAGCATGGGCTGCTCTATAACCAGGTGCAGCGCCTGTGGTATGTCGGTCCGATGTTCAGGCATGAGCGGCCGCAAAAAGGACGCTATCGTCAATTTCACCAGATCGGCGTCGAAACCTTTGGTATGAGTGGCCCGGAAATAGAGGCAGAGCTGATCTTTATCTGTGCGCGAATCTGGAAGGCGCTGGGACTGCGTAATATCGAGCTACAGATTAATACCCTCGGCACGTCAGTTGAACGTGCGGCCTATCGCCAGCATCTGGTCGAGTATCTGCAGGGGCACAGGGATTCGCTGGATGAAGACAGTCTGCGCCGCCTCGACAGTAATCCTTTACGCATACTGGACAGCAAGAACCCGGCCATGCAGGAGCTGATCGAATCAGCGCCGAAGCTTGGTGATCATCTGGGGCAGGTCTCAAAGGCGCATTTTGGCCAATTACAGCAGCTGCTGGATAATGCAGGTATCGGTTACCAGGTTAATCCGCGTCTTGTCCGCGGTCTGGACTATTACAGCCATACCGTATTCGAATGGATTACCGATCAGCTTGGCGCTCAGGGGACGGTCTGTGCTGGCGGGCGCTACGATAGCCTGGTCGAGCAGCTGGGAGGCAAGCCCAGCAACGCCTGTGGCTTCGCGATGGGTGAGGAACGCCTGGTAGCCCTGCTTGAAGAGCAGGGTGTTCAGATCGATGATGACAGGCCGCAGGTCTATTTCATCAATGCAGGTGAACAGGCACAGGCAATGGCGTTGGAACTGGCCGAGCAGCTCAGATCCGGCAATGCTGACTTGAGGTTGTTACTGAATTGCGGGGGCGGGAGCCTGAAGGCACAGATGAAACGGGCAGATAAAAGCGGCGCCGCGCTGGCGATTATTCTGGGTGATCGTGAGTTGCAGCAATCCGAGGTGTCACTGAAATACCTGCGTAGCGATCTACCGCAGCAAACGGTGCCGATGGCAGGCTTGTCCTCCCATATTAATGAATTGATCGGCAAGGGAATCATTTAGGATTATCCGGTTTCCATAAGTGTTTTATAATAACGCAATTCCACACAGCGAATTGGGTGCATAAATTGAAAAGAGGAAAAGATAGTGGACTATGCAACGGATGAAGAACGCGTAGAAGAGTTGAAGAAGTGGTGGAAAGAAAATGGCAAGTCTATCCTTTTCGGAGTCGCCCTGGGGCTGTCAATCCTGTTTGGCTGGCGCTGGTGGGGGGATCATCAGCTCGCTCAGTCATTACAGGCTTCAACTTTGCATACGCAACTGAAACTGGCAATTGCGCAGAAAAAGACCGAACAAGCCACCGCCCTGAGTGAACAGATATTCAAGAAATATGAAAGTCAGACCTATGCTGTGTACGCGGCAATGGCCATGGCGAAAATGAAAATGGATGAAAATACACCGGCAGATGCAAAGCAACATTTACAATGGGCACTGGCGCATGCTGACAGTCCGGAGTTGCAACATTTGGTCACCCTCAGGCTGGCACGGGTTCTGTACAGCCTGGAGGAGCTTGATGAGGCATCGAAGCTGATCTCAGCCTCACAGGGTGGTAATTTTGCGCCTGCATATGAGGAGCTGAAGGGTGATATACTGAATAAAAAAGGGAAGCCGGAACAGGCACTGTCGGCATACAAGAAGGCAGTCAGTCTGTTACCTGTGGGTAGCAACACTAATCCCACATTACAATACAAGATAGATGACCTCGCCAGGGCTCAATAGGTAGTAGCGCCAGATGAAACCATATCTATTAATTATTATTGTGTCACTGTTATTGAATGGCTGCACCTGGATTGGGGATTATTTAGCTGGTGATGAAAATATTGAACCACCCAAGGAGCTGGTCGAGATCAAGAATGCGATAAGCATCGACAAGCTGTGGTCAGTCGATACCGGAGAGGGGAGTGGTGAACAGCTGCTGCGTCTGACCCCGGTCGTCGCTGGCGAGCGCGTCTATACTGCAACACGCGATGGTCATTTGCTTGCATACCGATTGCAAGACGGAGAACTGCTATGGGATATCGACAGCGGACAGCAGATCACAGCCGGGCCAGGGGTTGGCGACGGGTATGTACTGGCCGGTACCCGTAATGCAGAGGTTATCGCCTTTCGGGGCGATGACGGCAAGCAAGTCTGGTCGGCAAGTCTGAGTAGCGAAGTTTTATCTGTCCCTGAAATAAACCAAGGCCTTGCGATTATTCGTACCAGCGATGGGCGTGTGACGGCATTGAATCTAGAGGATGGCAAGAAACTGTGGGACTTTTACAGGGCCGAACCATCGCTGACATTGAGAGGAACAAGCAAGCCTCTGATGACCAGTGACAGTGTCATTAGTGGTTTTGATAATGGACAGCTGGTATCGATATCATTGGCGGACGGACGTCAGCAATGGCGACGTAAGGTTGCTGTAGCACGCGGCCGCACGGAACTGGAAAGACTGGTAGACCTGGACGCAGACCCTGTCGTGCATGACGGCATTATCTATGCGGCTGCTTTCCAGGTGAATGTTGCCGCAATCAGGCTGCAGGATGGCCGTTTGATATGGCAGCGGGAAATGTCTTCCCATGCCGGCCTGGGCGTTTCCGGCTCGCAGCTGTACGTTACCGATGACAGTAGCCAGATATGGGCATTACATGTCAGAAATGGCGCTTCTTTATGGCGTCAGGATAAGTTGCAATATCGCTCGCTAACAGCGCCTGTTGTTTTTTCCGATTATATTGTCGTTGGCGATTTTGAAGGTTATCTGCATTGGTTGCGGCAGGATGATGGCAAGATTGTTGCCAGAATGCGCGCCGATACCAATGGCTTCCTGGTCAAGCCGGTGGTTTCCGGTGATATGCTGATCAGCCTTGGCAAAGGCGGGGAACTGACAGCATTCAGACTCAAGACCGGCGAATGAATCGTCATTAAGGTAGCCTCTACGTGATCCCTGTTATTGCCCTTGTAGGACGTCCCAATGTCGGTAAGTCCACGTTATTTAATTATCTGACTCGCAGCAGAGATGCACTTGTTGCAGATTATCCCGGTCTAACCCGCGACCGTAAATACGGACAGGGAAAAGTCGGCGGTGGCGCTTATCTGGTTGTTGATACCGGTGGGCTCAGCGGCGACAGGGAAGACATCGATGAACTGATGGCGCAGCAGACACGCCTGGCCATAGACGAGGCAGATATCATTATATTTCTGGTCGATGCCCGCAATGGTGTAACACCATCAGACCACTTGATTACACGGGAGTTGCGTCAGATTGACAAACCGGTAGTGCTGGTTGTGAATAAAGTCGATGGTGTCAATGCGGATACCGCAGTTAGTGATTTTTATGAACTGGGTATCGGCGAGCCGTTGGCGACTGCCGCTGCAAACGGGCGCGGTGTGAACCAGTTAATGCAGCATGTCCTGGAAATGTTGCCGGAAGTCGAAGAGCCAGTCCATGAAGATGAGGCCGATAGAATCAAGGTTGCGATACTGGGTCGTCCTAATGTTGGCAAATCGACGCTGGTCAATCGTTTACTGGGGGAGGAACGGGTGCTGGCCTTCGATATGCCGGGAACAACCCGAGACAGTATCTATATTCCGTTTGAGAAGAATGGCCAGGCCTATACGCTGATTGATACCGCGGGCGTTCGCCGTCGTAGCAAGGTGCATGAAGCGATCGAAAAATTCAGTGTCATAAAGGCATTGCAGGCCATACAGGAAGCCAATGTCGTCATTGTCGTGCTCGATGCACAACAGCAAATATCAGATCAGGATGCGACTCTGCTCGGTTATGTACTGGAGAGTGGGCGCGCACTGCTACTGGCCATCAATAAATGGGACGGATTGCAACAGGAACAGAAAGAACGTATCAAACACGAGCTTGATTACAAGCTGTCCTTTCTGGATTTTGCCGAAGTGCATTATATTTCTGCATTGCATGGTACCGGTATAGGGCACTTGTTTGATTCGGTTAAAAATGCCTATGCATCCGCAACCAGAAAACTGCCGACACCACGCCTGACAGAGATCTTGCAGCGCGCTGTTGAGGAACACCAGCCGCCTCTGGTCAGAGGACGTCGCATCAAACTGCGCTATGCTCACCAGGGGGGGCGTAATCCGCCGGTGATCGTCATCCACGGTAACCAGGTGAAGTCCACGCCGGACGCCTACCGGCGCTATCTGGTCAATACCTTCCGTCGTGTATTGAAGCTTGTTGGCACACCGGTGCGGATAGAATTCAAGGAAGGTAAAAATCCTTATGAAGGCAAGAAAAATATACTGTCAGATCGCCAGGTCAAGCGGAAAAAACGCCTGCGTGAACATGCCAGAAAAAAATAGCATTGCCGATAAGCGCTGTTTGTCCCGGCGCGTCCGCCTTCTCAATCGCAGCTTCGACTTAATTATTTTCTATTGTCATTAAGCCATGTAAAGTCTTCTGTATCTGCCCGAGACTAAGGTGGGCAGGGTAATTCGATGGATCTTCCCAGTGTTGGCAAGACATCAGTTCGACCTCGGATTGTTGAGCAGATTTCAGGTGCAGGGTAGTGGAATAGATTTCGTCGGATATACTGCTGGCCAGATTGATGCCCCATCCGGCGACCTTTAGCGGCTGTCGCATTACATACTCGATATAAGTGGAGACTTTATAAATGGTGAAACGTCCGGGCTGAAGTGTGCGCGCCTCATGCGCTTGTGATTTTAACTCGAGTCGGCAATTGGGGTGATACTGGTCGAGCGCGAATAATCCGCTCTTGATTTCCCCATCCTGAATATTGACTGCGGCCGTATATGCGGGAAAGCGAATGGCCTTGCGTAGCACCAGTGTTGCACCGGGTTTAATTTCTTCGTAGGCATAGGTCTGTTGGGTCATTGCCGTACCACGACATCCGCTCAACAGTAGTGTTGTCAGCAGGGCGGCTAACCAGGAAATCTGCACGAAAGCGTTCATGGATGCACCATCTGTCTGTATCAATGCCAATAATATTATTTGACCTGAACAATGCCTAATCGTTCATGCCTGTATTCAAGTTTAACTATTGAAATGATATATCGCCAGTGATCTCGACCGGACCATGGTCTGTGCCACATAGTATCAATGACTGGCTATCAAGCGCAGGAAAAACATGGATAAACAGGGCTGCGCATGCCTATTCAGGTGGGGGTGGTCTGTGTTCCGGGCGCAAGAACAGGGAAGGGTCGACCATGGTATTGTTGAGGCTGATGGACCAATGCAGGTGCGGCCCGGTAACCCTGCCGGTCTTGCCGACGGTGCCAATAATGTCTCCCTGTGTAACCTGCTGGCCGACGGTTACGTGTGTGCTGTCCATATGGCAATACATGCTGATCAGCCCCTGGCCATGATCGATAAACACGGTATTGCCGTTAAAGAAATAGTTACCAGACTCGATAATGGTGCCTGCAGACGGTGCATGAATATTGGTGCCCTTGGCGGCAGCAATGTCCAGCCCGCTATGTGGCTTGCGTGCCTGCTTGTTAAAAAAGCGTCTGAGACCGAAGGCGCTGCTGTAAACACCCTGGACCGGTTTGATAAAGTCCAGTTGAACAGCGGCTGTGTCCTGCCAATGTCGTAGTGCTTTGCGTATATCAATGCGGTCGCGGTTGATCCTTTTCATATCGTATTGATTCGGATTGACCATGCGTTTGTTCTTGATCGTGATGTGTTGCTCGGGATATTGCTTTTTATCCACGCTAAATGCAATTTTTTTGCCGGGATTATGGCCGCTGTCAACATTGATATGGTGCTGACCGCTGTTGATACTGAGGGGCAGGCCGAGTACGGCTTGCCATTGCCCGTTGTCACGAATAACCATGATCTTGCGTTTGTTGAAGTGGACGCGAGGTTTTTCTGCACTATTACCGAGTGCAATGACCATGACGCCGCCGGGTACCGCCGATGTTTGCGGTAATGCGCGCGCATTGGGTAGTGCCAGTGACAGTCCAAGCAGGCACGCCAGCTGCAGTAATAGGGTTTTGCAAGACAATAGTGTATGCAATTTCATGTCAATTCTCTTCCACACGTAGTTTCAGGTGTCCTTTTGCCAGGCGCGCAGTGATCTGTTCGCCACGTTGAACCTGCTTGTGTTCACGAATAATCGTGTGGTCCGCTTTGTGCAGGATACTGTATCCCCGATCCAGTGTTGCCAGCGGGCTGATCGCGTCCAGGGCACGGGTCAGTGTCGACAAGGACAGTTTGCTGTTGCTGATTTTTGTGTTCATGCCCTGTTGCAGGCGATGCCAAAGTTGTTGCTGATGTTGCTGCAACTGGGTCAGGCGATTTACAGGCGAATGCTGGTACAGGCGGCTGTCTGTCTTTTCCAGTCTGAAACGTTTTTTATCCAGTTGGTGCCGGATCGCCAACTGGTAGCGCATTTCCAGTTCGTCGATACGCTGTGACCATTGTTTCAGGCGTGTGCCAGGGTGTTGCTGTAGCAGGCGGGTATTGAGGTGCTGTAGCTGCGTGCTGCTTTGTTGTAACTGGTGTTGCCAGGATTTCTGCAGGATACGTAACTTTTGTGTCAGCATATCCTGCCATTCCCCCTGGTCGGGGCTCAGGTGTTCAGCGGCAGCCGAGGGCGTTGGCGCGCGGTAGTCAGCGACAAGATCTGCGATCGTGAAATCAATTTCATGTCCCACCGCAGCAACCACCGGTAGCTGACAATCGTAGATGGCACGGGCGAGGATTTCTTCATTGAATGCCCACAGGTCCTCGAGTGAGCCGCCACCGCGAGTGATTAACAATACATCGCATTCCTGGCGTTGTTCCGCCAGGCGGATCATATCGACCATTTCACGTGCGGCATTTTCACCTTGTACGGCGGCCGGATAGATGATGACCGGGAGGGCCGGAAAACGTCTTTTCAATACCGTCAGCACATCGCGGATGGCAGCACCGGTGGGCGACGTGATAACACCAATGGCCCTTGGCAATGCAGGCATGGACTTTTTCGCGGCTATATCGAACAATCCTTCGCGCTCGAGTTTCTGCTTCAGTTCCTCGAAGGCTCGTCTCAGTGCGCCATCGCCACTCTCTTCCATATGCTCGGCGACAAGCTGGAATTCTCCACGACCCTCATACAGTCCGACGCGTGCCCTGATCAGTACCTGCATGCCGTTGTCCGGACGAAAACGTAATAACTGGTTACGATTACGGAACATGGCACAGCGCACCTGTGCCCTGGCATCCTTCAGTGAAAAATACAGATGACCGGAAGAAGGGCGGGCAAGATTGGAGATCTCACCCTCGACCCACAACAGCGGGAAGCTGCCTTCAAGCAGGGCGCGAACCTCACTGTTGAGGCGGCTGACGCTATAGACCTCTTTTTGCGGGATCAAACCATTCGGGTCCCATTCAAAATCATTCATAACAGGATGGTAACGTAAAAATGCGGGCCCGGTAAGTCCTACTCTGCGGTATCGAATAACTGTATTCAGAGTCAGTGGATGTCATTTTAATGACTTTTCAGGCCCGCTACGCATCGTATTCATGTTGTGGCAGTCAATATCTGCTATTATGCCCATTCCAGCCAGCCCGTTTGCGGGTCAAGCAGACCTACACAGTCATCCTGCCTCCGCTGCTGTTATTCACCACATAGTGACTGACCGTGGATTCGTTAAACCGGATTAATTGAGGCTTAATTTATATGAACTATTTGACTGCAAGCGGTTTACGCCGGGCGCATCAAATTCTATAATAATCAGTTAATTTATTGTTTTCTTACACACTTGCTAATGGTTGCCCCAGATGAGAATAATTCAGGAAGCGTTAACTTTCGATGATGTTTTATTGGTCCCTGCCCACTCCAATGTAATGCCGCGGGAGGTGAGCCTGAAAACACGCCTGTGCAGAGGTATTGAATTGAATATCCCGCTGGTATCGGCAGCCATGGATACGGTCACCGAGGGCCGCCTGGCCATCGCCCTGGCACAGGAAGGCGGTCTCGGTATTATTCACAAGAACATGCTACCCGAGCAACAGGCCTTCCAGGTGCGCATGGTGAAAAAATTCGAGAGTGGTGTCATCAAGGATCCGGTCACGGTGTCACCGGACACCAGTATCCGCGAGGTACTCGACATCACGCATGCGCATAATATTTCCGGCGTGCCAGTCGTTGAAGGTGAGGCGCTGGTCGGTATTGTAACCAGCAGGGACCTGAGGTTTGAAACCGGCCTAGATAATCCGGTCAACAGTATCATGACACCGAAAGACAGACTAATCACGGTAAGAGAAGATGCAACACGTGATGAGGCCAAGGCGCTGTTGCACAAACACAGGATAGAAAAGGTCCTGGTCATCAATGACAAGTTTCAGTTGCGCGGCATGATTACGGTCAAGGACATCCAGAAATCAAAGGATTTCCCAAATGCCTGCAAGGACGAGCAGGGCAGCCTGCGTGTTGGCGCAGCCGTCGGTACCGGTGGTGATACGGAAGAGCGCGTACGCGCGCTCATCGATGCAGGTGTTGATGTTATCGTCGTTGATACTGCACATGGGCATTCGCAGGGTGTTATCGACCGGGTGCGCTGGGTCAAGGACAACTTTCCACAGGTGCAGGTGATCGGCGGCAATATCGCCACCGCCGAGGCGGCCCTAGATCTGGTCAATGCAGGGGCGGATGCGGTCAAGGTCGGTATAGGTCCGGGTTCCATTTGCACCACCCGCATTGTCGCCGGGGTCGGCGTGCCGCAGATAAGCGCTGTGGCCAATGTGGCCGAGGCACTGAAAGATAAAGACGTACCCTTGATTGCCGATGGTGGTATCCGTTTTTCCGGTGATGTGGCCAAGGCACTGGCCGCCGGGGCCCATAGTGTCATGATCGGTAGTATGTTTGCCGGTACAGAAGAGGCGCCCGGTGAAGTCGAACTGTATCAGGGGCGTTCGTATAAATCATACCGGGGTATGGGATCACTGGGGGCCATGAAAGAAGGCTCCAGTGACCGTTATTTCCAGGAATCCAGTAATGTCGATAAACTGGTTCCCGAGGGTATTGAGGGACGAGTACCGTACAAGGGGCCATTACTCAACATCGTGCACCAGTTGTTGGGGGGTATTCGTTCCAGTATGGGCTATGTGGGTTGTGAAGACATCGATTGCATGCGCACCAAGCCCGGATTTGTCAGGGTTACCGGTGCCGGTATGCGTGAAAGTCATGTCCATGATGTCACGATTACCAAAGAAGCACCCAACTACCGCGTCGAATAATTCTATTTTGATGTTGTCATGGACATGTTGCGACATAGCCGTTGCAGCATGTCCTGATCCAGTAATGTAACCGACAGGACCATCGCATTGACCACAGAAGCACATGCCAATATCCATGAAGACAGGATTCTGATACTCGATTTCGGGTCGCAGTACACCCAATTGATCGCACGCCGTGTACGTGAAGCCGGTGTTTATTGCGAGTTATATGCCTATGACACTTCCGCTCAGGATATCAGGGCGTTCAAACCGAAGGGCATCATTCTGTCCGGCGGACCGGAGAGTACCACCGGTTTCGGAGCACCTGAAGCGCCACAAGTGGTTTTCGAACTGGGGATTCCTGTGTTGGGAATCTGCTATGGTATGCAGACCATGACAGCGCAGCTGGGTGGTAAGGTCGAGAATGCTGACCATCATGAGTACGGTTACGCACAGGTACGCGCGCGTGGACATACGCTGCTCCTGAAAGACATTGAAGACCATACCAGCGATGAAGGCTATGGCCTGCTGGATGTGTGGATGAGTCATGGTGATCGGGTCGTGGAAATGCCTGAAGGCTTCTCGCTGATGTGTTCAACCGAAAACGCACCGATTGCCGGTATCGCCGACGTGCAACGAAATTACTACGGTTTGCAGTTTCATCCGGAAGTGACGCATACCCATCAGGGCCAACGCATCATCGAGCGTTTTGCGCATGTCATATGTGGGTGCGGCAACCTGTGGACCCCCGACAACATCATCGAAGACAGCATTGCCCGTATCCGCGAAGAAGTCGGTGACGAGGAAGTGATTCTCGGCCTGTCAGGCGGAGTGGATTCCTCGGTAGTCGCCGCGTTGTTACATCGTGCTATAGGTGACCAGCTGACCTGTGTATTCGTTGATAATGGCCTGCTGCGTTACAAGGAAGGCGACCAGGTCATGGCAACCTTCGCCGAACACATGGGGGTGCGGGTGGTCCGTGTCGATGCCGAGGCGCGTTTCCTGGAAAAACTGCAAGGCCAGGCCGATCCGGAACAGAAACGCAAGATTATCGGTAACCTGTTTATCGAAATCTTCGAGGAAGAATCATCCAAACTGACT
Organism: uncultured Gammaproteobacteria bacterium; assembly: GCA_947258655.1. Taxonomy (GTDB): domain Bacteria; phylum Pseudomonadota; class Gammaproteobacteria; order JAADHQ01; family JAADHQ01; genus JAADHQ01. The sequence continues at coordinate 31,016 of CAMYJD010000032.1, forward strand.
GCGGCCAAATGGCTCGCGCAGGGTACGATCTATCCAGATGTGATTGAATCGGCCGGCGCAAAGACCGGCAAGGCGCACCTGATCAAATCGCATCATAATGTCGGCGGTCTGCCCGAAGAGATGAAACTGAAGCTGTGTGAACCGCTGCGTGAGTTGTTCAAGGACGAGGTGCGCAAGCTGGGTGTGGAACTGGGATTGCCCTACGATATGGTCTATCGCCATCCTTTCCCAGGGCCTGGTCTGGGTGTACGCATCCTTGGCGAGGTCAAAAAGGAATATGCGGATATCCTGCGTCTGGCCGACCATATCTTTATCGAGGAACTGCACAAGGCCGAGCTGTATGATCAGGTTTCACAGGCCTTCACCGTGTTCCTGCCGGTGAAATCGGTTGGGGTAACTGGTGATGGGCGCCGTTACCAGTACGTGGTTGCATTACGTGCCGTGGAAACCGTGGACTT
>CAMYJD010000033.1 GCA_947258655.1 uncultured Gammaproteobacteria bacterium
CTGCGCTAGCTCTGACGCCTCAAGTGAATCGCCCATATCAAGAAAAGAGTAGGCCTTTGCTGCCGACAGTGCCGCTTCCATGGAATTCGTTTCAATTATCGTGTAGCCGGACATTGTCGTTGTGCCACCGCTGGTAACAGTGCCATCCGGGTTTACCGTGCTCGTATTCTTGAGCGGATTGGCAGGGCTGACGGCGGAGTCGCCCAATGAAGACAACCAATCCATGTATTTCGAAAAATGTTGCTTGCCTTCCTCCGGGGTAGATGGTTGATTACTGCCCAGATAAACAATAACGTATTGAGGCATTACTTTCTCCTTTTTTAGTAATTTGTTCTGGCTTTAAACATACATGCAGAGTAAAACCTAGGTTTAAATATAATATATTTAGGAGTTTTTACTCTGACCCCAAACTTTATTTCGTTTCAATAGTGTGTGGCCACAAATGTTCAGATATCATCACAAACATCACAGGTAATTGAATAGCCAAGAAACTCTTCCAGCCTGCGAACAATTGCAGTAAGTTTTTCAGAGCTGTGCACATCGCTGATGTATATACCATCCAGATCCAGATACATGCCACCTCCGCCTTTGGCTGGCAACATATTTGTCCATCGAATGTTGTTATGTGGTTTCGATTCGATGATGACCGTATCCCAGAGCGTTGAAACCGCTAATTGTGATTTCTGGCCAAACTCCCAAACGGCAATTTGTTTCTTGTTTAATCTTTGCCTGATGTATTGCGGGGTATCTATTAACTGTGATGCATAGAGAGCCCTTTGCGAGCGTCGAAGTAATGCATTTTTTAAGGCTGGATCGGGATTAGATAATCGATAATCCGGTCTATAAAAAGGTTTCAGATAAGCATTAACAGGGAAAGTTGTCAGGTTCGCGTAATCATTTGAATTACTTTTCAGCTTATCTTCTAGTATATTAATTTCATCCATGAATGGTTTGGCGGCCTCTATCTCGTTTATCCATTCAATGAACAGGCTGGCAGCGGATGTTCCTGCTTTATTTTTTCGGAGACCGCCAAACACTGCAAGATGGAGGCGGATGTCGTCGATATACCAAGTTGCATCGTAGTAGACCGAAGCAGATGAGCGAAATGGTATTGACTTTCTATACCCTGAGGTGTTATCAGGACTGCCAAGTTTCTCTTCCAGTATTTTCATCCAGAATTCAGCATGTGTAGATCGTCTTTTTCTGCTAGATGGAGCTAATTCATAAATAACTTGCATTACCGGCCTGTCAAGGGAGGGCGCGTAAGCCTCAAACTCGATGGCCGGGAAGCCGTATGCTTCTTTGCACTCTATACTTAGATTTGCCCAGCCGTTGTTGGGCGTTAAAAGTTTCTCATCAAGGATAGTTTCCACTTCTGCAAGAGTCTTTCCCCATGCAATTTTATTTCCTTTGATCAAGAAAGATTTACTTTCGAATTGCATATAATATTTACAGTTTGTACAGATGAAATATTCAGAGTTATTAAAAATCAATATTCAGACATAGCGCTCATATATTTAAATACAGACAAGCCTGTACAACAAATGATTTTTCGGGTTTTAACTAGAGAATATTGTTCTATGGCCCCGTTTTTGTCCCTGCTAACAATATATTAGACGAACGTCCGTCTATTTCTGATTGAAAATTATTGTTTGATTTTAATCTGGCTGTCTATTATAGACTTTTCCCTGCATTTTAATCGTCATTTCACAGAATTTAGACCATAAATGTCATCCTTGTCGATAGCTATAGAAATGACAAAGGTGGCATGATAGTGTGATGCCTGACAAAAATATGTGTAGTTTTACACGGTATGTTTACTTACGTTTTATGAGCAGGTGCATGCATTGAATAGATGGTTGCTGAATTTGCTGTTGTTGCTGGCGCTGGCGGTGTTTGCTTACGCCTGTTTTGCGCCGTTATTCACATTGAGTAAATTTTATATTTTCGATAATACGGTATCGTTGATGTCGGCGTTGTCTGAATTATGGCTGCAAAAGCAGTTTGCATTGTTTGCGATCATTGCTGTTTTCAGTGTGTTGTTTCCACTGGTCAAGATCGGTCTGCTTTTGTATTTGCAGTTTTCAACCCGCTTGTCGCAGGCGCGGCATGAGAAGCTGATCCGCGGGCTGGATCTTGTCGGCAAGTGGTCGATGCTGGATGTGTTTATCGTTGCGGTGATGCTGGTCGCGATCAAGCTCGGCCCGCTGGCCAATGTCACTGTGCATTATGGTGTGTATCTGTTTTCCGCGGCCATTATCCTGATGATGTTGCTTTCCGGTTTCGTCGCCAGAAAGTCCTCAGCTCATAGCGGATAATACAGTGTATGCCCGTCGACGTGTGTGCTGTGTATCTGTACGCCGTACAGGCGTTGCAGGTTTTCTGTTGTGACGATGTCGGCAAATGTCCCTTGCATCGTTTGTCCTTGACCAAACAGCAACAGTGCATGGCTGCAGAAACGCGCAGCCAGGTTGATGTCGTGTACCGACATCAGCAGCAGTCGATCCCGGTATTGATCCCTGATCAGGCTCAGTGTTTCTATCTGATGTTGCAGGTCGAGGTGGTTGCCGGGCTCATCGAGCATGGCAATGGCAGGTGACTGGGTCAGCAAGCAGGCGATATCCAGACGCCGGCGTTCGCCACCCGACAGCGTGTTGATATCACGTTGTTTCAGTTCCAGCAGGTCGACCTGTTGCAGCGCCTGTTCGGCGATTGCGACATCGTCCTGCGATTCCCATTCGAGCCAACCCAGATGCGGGTGTCGGCCCATCAAGGCATATTCCAGTACCGTCGACGGAAAATGATCGTAGTCGCTCTGCAGCAGCACGCCGACATGGCGCGCGATCTGGCGGCGGGCATGTTCGTGCAGCGCCTGTTCTTGTAGCAGGATGGTGCCGCCCTGTGACGGGCGCAGGCCAGCGAGGGTATGTATTAGCGTTGTCTTGCCGCTGCCATTACGACCCATGATGGCCCAGCATTGACCATTGGCAAAATCCAGGTCGAGGTCGTGGCAGACTTCGGTCTGGCCGATGACAACGTGCAGTTTGTTGCATTGCAGCGGGCTCATCGCTTGTTCCGATAGAGTAAATAGAGAAAGGTCGGCACACCGAGAATTGCGGTCAGTATACCAACCGGCAGCTGCGTCGGTGCCAGCACCGTGCGTGCGAAGGTGTCGGCGATGATCAACAGGCTGCCGCCGAGCAGGACCACGGCCGGTACCAGGCTACGGTGATCGGAGCCAATGACCAGGCGCAGCATGTGCGGCGCCATCAGGCCGATAAAGCCGATACTGCCGGCGAGGCTGATCGCCACGGCGGTCAGCGTTGATGCCGTGAAGAACAGCAGCAGGCGTAACTGGCGGGTGTTGACGCCGAGTGCCGTGGCGCGTAACTCGCCCCGACTGACCAGGTTCAGCGGACGCGCAAACATAAAGCTCAGCAAGGTAACGATGGCCAGAAAAACGATTTCCCATCCGGATGTTTGTACATAACCGAGGTCACCCATCAGCCAGAACAGCATGCCATGAATCTGTTGGTTGGGGCTGATGACCAGCAGGAAGCTGATCAGTGCATTCCAGCCGGCCGCCAGCACGACCGGTCAGTAGCAAACGGTTCGACGTCCAGCTGCTGCTGCCATGGGCAAGCACAAAGACCAGTACAATTGATAACAGCGCACCGGCGAACGCGGCCATTTGTATCAGGAACGCGCCCAAACCGGCGAGGATTGCCAGCAGCGCGCCACTGGCCGCACCGCCGGAAACGCCGAGGATATACGGATCCGCCAACGGGTTTCTGAGCAGGGCCTGCATCAGCAGGCCGGCTAATCCGAGCATGCCGCCACAGACGAAGGCCGCCAGTGCGCGCGGCAGACGCAGTTCAAAGATCAGGCCGTGATTTAGACCCTGTTCATTGCCAAGGCTGGCAAATATGTCCGCGAAGGTCAGTGAAATCGGACCGAGTCTCAGCGCGAGGATAAAACTGCCCAGGCAGATCAGTGTCAATAGCAGCAGGGCAGGCAGGTTCTTGATCATTCGCGCAGACTGATAATATCCCATTGGTTGGAACTGGCATGCTGCCGCAATGCCTCATCAGGGTCAACCGCAACCGGATGCGTGACGATTTCCAGTAGCGGTATGTCATTGTGCGAATCACTGTAAAACCAGCTGTCGTCCAGCGTAATCTTGCTATCAGCCAGCCACTGTTGCAAGCGGGTCACCTTGCCTTGTTGAAAGCAGGGGGTGCCATGAACGCGGCCGGTGTAGCGGTTATCTACGAGTTCCGGGTCGGTGGCCAGCAGGTGGGGTATGCCGAGGATGTCGGCGATCGGGCGGGTCACAAAGCTGTTCGTGGCTGTGATGATCATCAGCAGATTGCCACGCTGGCGATGCTGTTCGATCAGCTCGCGCCCCTTGTTGAGAATAATTGGCAGGATCTTTTCCTGCACGAATTGTTCACGCCAGGCGTATAAGGTTTCCAGCGGGTGTTCGCTCAGCGGTTTCAGCGCAAAACCCAGAAATTCGTAGATATCGAGGGTTCCCTGCTTGTATTGCTCGTAAAATTCAAGATTTTTCCGTTCATAGCGGACACCATCGACGATCCCCTGCTCGGCCAGATACTGCCCCCAGAGGTAGTCACTGTCGCCATTCAATAAGGTATTGTCGAGATCAAATATCGATAAGCTCATGATTCACATATATAAATTGGATTTATCCGGGCCGTCAGGTTATAGCAAAACAATCACGATAACAAACGAAAATGCATAAGTTGTTATTAATACAAGGAAACGCTAATTTGCTGACATTATACCAAGTGTGGCAAATTACAGGTATGAACATACAAAACCGGGACTTACTGTGATTGATACCGAGGGTTATAGGGCCAATGTTGGCATAATCCTGAGCCAGGATGACGGCCGCGTTTTCTGGGCGCGTCGTATCGGTCAGGATGCCTGGCAATTCCCGCAGGGCGGTATTCAGGAAGGTGAGACCCATGAACAGGCCCTGTACCGTGAGCTGGAAGAGGAGATCGGCCTGCAGTCTAGTGATGTGGAAGTCATCAGCTACACCAAGGGTTGGCTCAGGTACCATTTGCCCAAACACCTGATCCGGCGTGACTCGTTGCCATTGTGCATCGGCCAGAAGCAGGTCTGGTATCTGCTGCGCCTGACAAGCGCCGAGAATAAGGTGCGCCTGGATTCGTCTGCAAAACCGGAGTTCGATCACTGGCGTTGGGTGGAATACTGGAAGCCCGCTCGTGATGTGGTCTCTTTCAAGCGTAGGGTTTATTTACAGGCATTGAAGGAATTTCATCCACTGTTGTTTCCTGACCAGCAATTACCGGAGTTGAAGTATCGTCGAGGCCCGCACGGGTTCAGGCGTTAATGTTAATCCTGTCAGCGACGCAAAACCTGAACACTGCTCAGGGGGTCTTCAATGATTGAGACCCTGCAATCCATAGTCCAGAAGGTCAATCGTGCACGCAATCTCGATAATGTGTTATCGATCATCGTGCATGAGGTCAGAAAGGCGATGGAAGTCGACGTGGCCTCTGTTTACCTGACCGATTTTGAGCGCAAACAGCATGTGCTGATGCTGACCGAAGGTCTTGATGTCAAGGATATGGATGCTATTCGCCTCGATGAGGGCGAAGGCCTGATCGGACTGGTGGCCCGGCGTGCGGAGCCGGTTAACCTGGACGAGGCGCAGAATCACCCGCGTTATAAACTGTTCAAGGGCATCGGCGCGGAAGAACTACATGCATTTCTGGGTGTACCGATTATTTACCAGCGCGACGTGCTCGGCGTACTCGTCGTCCAGTGCTGTCGCGAGTCGGCCTTCAGCGAGGGTGATGTTGCGTTCATGGTCACCCTGGCTGCGCAACTTGCGGGAGCGATCGCGCATGCCGAAGCCCGTGGCCAGGGCAATAGTATCCAGAAAATCAAGTCGGCGACGACGGAGCTGTTCATCAAGGGCGTGCCGGGCGCTCCGGGCGTCGGCATCGGCACCGCAATGGTGTTGGCCCAGGAAGCCGATATCAGCCTGGTCCCGGATCGACAGGTTGATGACATTGATGAGGAGGTCTTCAGGTACCAGGATGCGCTGGCACAGGTGGTCAAGGAAATCGATGACATGAAAGAGGCGCTCGGCGAACAGCTCGATGAAGAAAGCCGGGTATTGTTCGATGCCTATGCGCTGCTGGTCAACAGTGACTCGATTGTCGAAAACGTTATCGGCAAGATCAGGCAGGGGAACTGGGCCGAGGGCGGCTTGCGCGATGTGATCCAGGGTACGGTACAAAAGTTTGCCGATATGGATGACCCTTATCTGCGCGAGCGCGCCGACGATATCCAGGATATTGGTCAGAGGATTCTGCAAAAACTGGTCGACAAGGACAAAAAAGAGCGTAAATATCCACGCCGCACCGTTCTGGTTGGCGAGAATATCAGTGCCACAGACCTGGCCGAAGCCCCGACCAAGAATATTGTCGCCGTCGTCTCCACGCGTGGCTCAAGCTCGTCACATGCCGCGATCCTGGCACGTGGGATGGGGATTCCCACGGTCATGGGTGCCGAGGACCTGGATCTGTCCGAAAGTGATGGGCTTGAATTTATTGTCGATGGCTATCTGGGCAGGATCTACATCGAGTCTTCGGCCTCGGTGCGCCAGGAATATTCACGCCTGGCCCAGGAAGATACGCAGTTAAGCAGGGAACTGAACAGCCTGCGCAAATTGCCGGCGCAAACACCGGATGGCACGACGATCCCCCTGTATGTGAATACCGGCTTAATGGCTGATATTACGCCGTCAAAGAAAAGCGGTGCCGAGGGCGTCGGTCTGTATCGCACGGAATTCCCGTTCATGATACGCGACCGTTTTCCCGGTGAAGAAGAACAGCGCCATATCTATCGCCAGACATTGAAGGCCTTTATTCCACGCCCGGTGACATTGCGCACCCTCGATATCGGTGGCGACAAGGCCTTGCCTTATTTTCCGATCGAGGAAGAAAATCCTTTCCTGGGTTGGCGCGGCATCAGGGTGACACTCGATCACCGCGATATTTTTCTGACCCAGATCCGAGCCATGCTCAGGGCTGCCAGCGGCCTCGATAATCTGAATATCCTGTTGCCGATGATCAGTGACCTGGGCGAGCTTGAGGAGGCTATATTCCTGATCGATCAGGTGTTCGCCGAGATGCAGGACGATGGTGAGGAGGTCAGTTGGCCGAAGATCGGCGCGATGATCGAAGTGCCATCGGCGGTTTATCAGGCCGAGGAAATGGCCCAGCGTGTTGATTTCCTGTCTATCGGTACCAACGACCTGACCCAGTACCTGCTTGCGGTCGATCGCAATAACAGCCGTGTGGCCAAGTTGTATGACTCATTACACCCCGCGGTATTGCGTGCCATTCACCAGGTCGTCGAAGCGGGGCATAAATATGGCCGCCCGGTCGGGGTGTGCGGGGAGATAGCCGGAGACCCGGCGGCGGCTATCCTGTTGCTCGGTATGGGTGTCGATAACCTGAGTATGACGGTCGCCGGTCTGCCGCGCATCAAGTGGGTCATTCGCAGCTTCAGTCAGCGCGATGCACGCATCATGCTGACACGCGCATTGCAGTTTACCAGTGCCGCCGCCATTCGCGAGTACCTGAATTCCGCGCTCGAGGGCGCCGGTCTCGGTGGACTCCTGCGTGCCGGTAAATAGGTCGGGGTATAAAGCTTGCTGCTATCAGCCAAGATGTAACAACGGCGATGTGACGATAGTCAATCTGGCATATGCCTGGCGTAAGGCGTTTTCAACTTGTGCCGCGGTTGGTGCCTTGGCGAAAATAAAGCCCAGGTAGCTGTCACCCTCAGGAAGCGGAACAATTTCATAGCCTTCCCTGATACTGATTTCAATGTCCTCGATCCATTCCAGTTTACTGGCTTCGAGTATTCCCTCGACGCGTCGCAGCAGTCCGTGTTCCGTTGTCGGTATCATTAATACACCGGCGGCATGATGTGCAGCTTGCAAATCCAGCGCCATACCCGCGGCCTGGCGGATGACGATTTCTTCGAGTTCCATACCGGTCGCATAATTGATCAACTGTGCACATTGTCCGCCGATGGTACGTGCGGCCATTTCCATGAACCAGACCTGATCGTCGTGTATACGCACTTCGGCATGCACGGGACCATGAACCAGGCCATAGGCCTGACAGGCCTGTTGCACAGCCTGATATATCTGTTCTTGCATCGCGCTGTCCAGTCTCGATGGCGTGATGTAATAGGTCTCCTCGAAAAACGGGCCTTCCATCAAATCGGGCTTGTCGAATAATGCCAGTGTCTGCAGGCGCCCCTTGTGCAACAGTCCTTCGTAGGCATATTCATAGCCCGGGACATAGGTCTCCAGCAGCACGTTACTGCGTTCTTCATCATCACCACCAGCATCGGCAAGTATGGCCTGCAGACGGCGGCAGGCCTGTTGCAGTTCTATCTCATTATTGACGCGCATGACACCACGACTGCCCGACATGGCCAGTGGCTTGATGACGCAGGGATAGGGCAGGGCGCTGACCGGATTGTCGATGAGGCGCTGCAGTTCATGTTTTTCAAATGCAGGGATATGGACAGTGGATTGTGCCAGGCATGCACGGGCCAGATCCTTGCGGCGTGTATACTGGCTCGAGGACGGATCATTATGGATCAGGCCCAGCGACTTTGAAACCTGGGCGGCCAACACAACGGTCAGATCGTCGGTGCCGAGCACGGTGGCAATGTTCCTGCCTTGCAGTTGTGTGACGATTTGGGCGGCAACATTCTGGTCATTGAAATTGACATGGATGCCACTGGCTATGGCACTGACCAGGGAATATTTCCCCTGGGAGATGACGATGACACGTATGTCGAGCTTTTCGGCCGCGCGGATATAAGGGCCGAGTCGATAACTACTGTGCGGGCTAATAAAAACAATACACGGGCGTGATGTCGACGCCCGCGTATGCTCTATATCATTCAAGAAATGGGATTGATGCCGATGTTATCAGGCGCAACCTCCACCACTGGCACCGCAGGCGCCGCAAGCGCCACTGCCACCAGTCGCGGCGAAGACATTATTGAAAACAAAGCTGGCACCGGTCGGTTTCTCGATATAGTCGACCTCGACACCTCTTAGGTAAGCCAATGCAACCGAATCGACATAGATCTTGAACCCGCCAAAATCCCTGACCGTATCAAAATCGGTTTTACTGTCCGTGAATGTCATGCCATAGGTCATACCGCCGCAGCCACCACCGGAGACATAGATGCGGATCGCTTCGATATCTTCATCGGCATCGTCAAATAATGCGGCCATCTTTTCCTGAGCAAGCTGCGTCAAGCTGACATCGGTATCAGTCAGTGTCGTGTTGAATAGGTTTTCTGCTAATGCTGCCTGGGACATACCCACCTCCAATTCATCAATATTAATATAATAATAACACCTGCCCGCATATCGTGCTAACCGATTAATATCCTTGTATTTGTATGCCTTTTTACGCAGGACTGGTGCTTGTGGAGGGCTGCAACCAGCGCTTCGTCATATATCGTAGCGGCCATAGTCTGATGCGTTTGTCCCGGAATTATCAAGTCTCTGAGGCTATGTCTATCGAATATTAATACACTAAGATATTGTATTTGTTATTAATTATCATAACGTGGTGTGTATGTGACGGAAGTGGGAAGAAGGCTTGATGATGCCCGCATTTAAGTCGATACTAAATCTAAATGATAATGATTTGCATTAGTAATAATGTTATGAAATAATTCGTTGCATTAGAAATTAATCAAATACTTTTTAGCTGTAACTAACTGGAGAATTGTAATAATGAAAACCCTGTCATCCGCAACCTTATTGCTGACCGCGCTGTCAGTTAATGTGAATGCTGCCGACACGCCTTCCCTGGATAAGATGTGGGAAAGTCAGCAACGTCAACAGCAACAGATCGAAAAGCTGAAAAAGGAAAACAAGCAGCTCGCCGAGCAGCTTGAAGTCAGCATGGACGCCATGGAAAAGAAAGATACCAAGATGGGACATGGTCATGGAGCGAAAGGTTCAACGTCCATCGGTGGTTATGGTGAACTGCATTTCAATAGTATTGAGGGCAAGGACAACGAAATCGATTTTCATCGCTTCGTATTGTTCTTCGGGCATGAGTTCACGGATGATATCCGTTTCTTCTCCGAGCTCGAACTGGAACACTCCCTGGCCGGTGAAGGCAAGGAAGGTGAAGTGGAGCTCGAGCAGGCCTATGTCGAAATGGATCTGACAGACAAGCATGCCGCCAAGGCCGGCCTGTTCCTGTTGCCGGTGGGAATTCTGAACGAAACCCATGAACCCGATACCTTCTATGGTGTGGAACGTAATCCGGTCGAAAAGGACATTATCCCGACCACATGGTGGGAGGCCGGCGTTGCATTGACGGGACAACTTGGTGCTGGACTCAGTTATGATCTGGCCTATACTTCCGGCCTGGCGACACCAACAACAGGCAGTAACGCCTATAAAATCCGTAATGGCCGCCAGAAGGTCTCCGAGGCCAAGGCCAATGCCGGCGCGATTCTCGGTCGAATCAAATACACCGGTATTCCAGGCCTGGAACTGGCTGCCACGGTACAGCATCAGGCCGATCTGACCCAGGCTCAGGGTGCAGCCGGCACAAAAGCCAGTGCCAACCTGATTGAAACGCATGCAGTCTATCAGAAAGGACCATTCGGTTTGCGTGCCCTGTATGCGCAATGGGATGTGGATGGCGCCGCAGCCGCAGCCGTTGGTCGTGACGAGCAGAGCGGCTGGTATGTTGAGCCTTCCTACAGGATTAACCAGAAACTGGGTGTGTTTGCCCGCTATAACAAGTGGGACAATAATGCCGGTGACTCGAATGCGACCGAGAAAAAGCAGACCAATGTCGGTGTCAATTACTGGCCGCATGAAAACGTTGTGCTCAAGCTCGATGTGCAGCGCCAGAGTGGCGCCACCGATAACGACGGCTTTAACCTGGGTGTCGGATACCAATTCTGATTTGATGCCAGTAACCGGGGGGAGTAAACTACTCCCCCCGGTTTTTTTATGAGGTTGTCCATGCGTTGGCCGTTGTTGTTTGCCCTGGTGATATACGCACTGATCCTGTCAGGCAGTCATGTATATGCACGCGGTGTTTACCAGGAGCCCGAGGCATTCCTGCAGGAAACCTTTGCCAATGACGTTCCCAAGGCAGAAGTTGTGTGGGTTACGCGTTCGATACGTCCCGTAGTTGAAAAAATACTGGGTCACAAACCCAATGCACTACGCATACGTTACTGGCGCAGGGAATCGCGTTCAGCGTGGATAATGGAAGAGATCGGCAAGGAAAAACCGATCACGACCGGTATCGTCGTCAGGGACGGCAACATAGAGCGTGTCAAGGTACTGGTATTCAGGGAAAGCCGGGGCTGGGAGGTGCGTCATGATTTCTTTACTGATCAGTTCAAGGGCGCAACAATAAAATCCGATTATCTTCTCGACAAGCCGATCGATGGTATATCCGGGGCGACATTATCGGTGCGGGCACTGCGTAAGCTGGCCCGTCTTGCATTGTTTCTGGATCAGCATGTCAGGACTAAAGAATGACAAGCAAGCGCAAACACCGATTACTCAGGTCGTTGTATATCTGGCATCGCTATGCCGGCATTAGCGCGGCATTGTTTGTCCTGATTCTGGCACTGACCGGCATCGCGCTCAATCATACCGAACGTCTGAATCTGGACAGTAGTTTTGTCGAGTCGGACTGGTTGCTGCAATGGTATGGAATCGATGCCCCGGCACAGCAGCATGCCTATCAAGTGGGTGAGCACTGGTTGACCCATGTCGGTGACGGCCTCTACCTGGGTGAGCAACGCATCGACGGAAATTACACGTTACCGGTCGGTGCATTGTCATTCCCGCATTTTATTGCTGTAGCGGTTGCAGGCAAGATCCTGTTGTTGACCTATGACGGAGAAGTCATAGAGCACCTTGGTGGTATGCAGGGCGTGCCTTCCGGTATGAACAAAATCGGTCTGCTGAAGGATGGCAGTATAGTTATCCAGGCGGCCCATGGTTATTACCTGACCGATCGTGACTTTCTGAATTGGCATGAACAGGAGCAGGTAGTGGATGTGACATGGTCTGTCCCGGGCTCGGCTCCTGCGAGCCTGCTTGTCAGGGTTGCGCAGCTATATCGCAGTAATGAATTGCCTGTCGAAAGGGTCATGCTGGATCTGCATAGCGGCCGCCTGTTTGGCAGTTGGGGGCCATGGGTCATGGATGCAGCGGCCGTACTACTGGTTTTTCTGGCCCTGTCCGGTACCTGGTTATGGGCCAAGCAGCTCATACGTAAAAGGCAGCGTCGTCACAGTAAACATCCTGCTTCGCACTGACAATAGCAAAATAATTAACCTACATTCATGCTTACGACGTGTTATGGATCATTGATCCGCTATTTAGCGGATGGTTTTTTATGGTAATGGAGCTACAGTCGAGTTATCTCGATGAAAAATGAGCAATCTTTAATATCCCGGATTTTCGGTAGCGTAGAACATTCCCTGAAGGTCGTGGATAAAAGTACAGCAACAGATCACGCATTGTCATAAGCTGTTCCAGCGTCTACAATCTCGCTCTATGCTTGCGGGAACAAACTTATGTCCAGTCTTCTGAAAGGCTTTTATTTTTTTAGCAGTGGTATCGGCTTGATGTTCAAGCCCGGGATATTCCGCTATGCCATGTGGCCTTTAATCATTAACATCATCATATTCACGTTGTTTGGTGTCATTGCCTATTATCAGTTCGAGGTTCTGTTGGAATGGATGCTGTCTTACCTGCCCGGGTGGTTGGACTGGTTGCGTTATATATTGTGGCCAATATTCGCACTGGCATTGGCATTGATATTCTTTTTTACTTTCGCGCTGGTTGCCGGTCTGGTCGCGGCGCCATTCAATGCGCCACTGGCTCATGCCGTTGAGCAGCGTCTGGGCAAGGTCTCTGCTGCAACTGGCGGTAGTGCGCCATTGATAAGGTCGGTACTACAATCCGTGCTCAGTGAGCTGCGCAAAATGCTTTATATCCTGTTGCGTGCACTGCCGTTATTACTGTTGTTTGTGATCCCGTTCGTTAATATCGCAGCCCCTTTTATATGGTTCGTGTTTGGCGCGTGGATGCTGACGATGGAGTATGCGGATTATCCGATGGGTAATCATGAGCTTGACTTCAAGTCACAGCTGGGTTTCCTGAAACAACGGCGTGTCCTGTCGCTGGGATTTGGCGCTAGCGTCGCCCTGGCCCTGCTGGTGCCTGTGCTGAATTTGCTCGTCATGCCCGCGGCCGTGGCAGGCGCAACCAAGATGTGGGTAGAGGAATTTTCTGCCAGCAGTTAATTGAAGTTTTTAAGCGGTTTGTATCATCATGATGGTGATGCAATTAATCCGTCCTTTTACTCTGTTCAACAAGGAGATGGACATGAAGATAAGACTGATTTTATTATTTTCATTAGTGCTATTCAATTTCATGGCCAACGCAGCCGTCATCGGTAAGGAAGTTGAATACCGTCAGGGCGATACGCTGCTAAAGGGCTACCTGGCTTATGATGACGCAACCACCACCAAGCGTCCCGGTGTCCTCGTCGTACACGAATGGTGGGGGCATAACGATTATGCGCGCAGGCGTGCACGCATGCTGGCCGAATTGGGTTATACGGCCCTGGCCGTGGATATGTACGGCGACGGTAAGCTGGCCGAACACCCGAAGGACGCCGGTAAATTCTCCAGTGCGGTAGGTGGTAACATGCCGCTGGCCAAGGCGCGCTTTCTGGCGGCGCTGGACTTTCTGCATAAACAGGCATCAGTCGATAGCCAGCGTACCGCGGCCATTGGTTACTGTTTTGGTGGTGGCATCGTGTTAAATATGGCGCGCCTGGGTGTCGACATGGACGGCGTGGTCAGTTTCCATGGCAGCCTGAAGACGCAAAACCCGGCGCAAAAGGGCATGGTCAAGGCCGAGGTCCTGGTTCTCAACGGCGCTGCCGATCCGTTCGTCAAAGCGGAAGACATTGTCAATTTTGAAAAGGAAATGCAGGCCGCCGATGTGGAGTACCAGTTGATCAACTATCCAGGCGCGAAGCATGCTTTCACCAGTCCTGAGGCCGATGCCAATGGCAAAAAATTCAACCTGCCGTTGGCCTACAATCCTGTTGCCGATCGCAAATCCTGGCAGAGTATGCAGGAATTTTTCAGAAAGATTTTTTAGCTGTCAGGATGATTGGGCAGGGAAGCCCGATCGCTTCAGCGCATTTGCAGTTTCGACGATCCGGATTTGTCGGCACGCAGGTCCGTAATGCAGGGATTATTTTTTTGCTTTTGGCGGGCTAAAGCCTGCGGAGCCGGCGAACTGGCCTTCATTGAACAGGAAGCCCAGCATGTGTTGCTCGATGAATTCGAGACTGCGGTGATCGGCGGTATTCAGGCCATTCTCGTTAATCACCATGGTCAAATGATCAAGCCACTTGTTCCAGCCCTCTGCCGAAACCGATTCCAGGATCCTCGCGCCCAGCTCGCCCGGATGTGGCGCTGTTTCCATAGACTCGGCCTCTCGTTTCAGAACAACACATTCGATGATCTTTGCCATAGTGGGTACCTTGAAAAGTATAGGGTTGACAATAATGCCATTTTACCATGTTTTTGCCCCGGAAAAAGGTACAAGCAACAAGGAAAACGGGATAAATTACCGCTGGCATGTATTTCGCTGATGTTGTCCATGTGTCAGTTTAAAATGGTTTTACGCTGGCGAGGATAATGATAGCGATCAATAGCAGTACCGGGAATTCGTTGAGCCAACGATAGAAGACATGGCTGTGGCGGTTACGATCATTGCGGAAGTCGATCAGCAACTTGCCGCAATAAATATGGTAAACAATGATGACGCCGACCAGTATCAGCTTGATCGCCAGCCAGTGCGAGTGCTGATAGGCGCTCCAGGCATATTCGACCAGCATCCACACGCCGAGGATAACGGTGATAAGCGCTCCCGGGGTCATGATGCCGTAGAACAACTTGCGTTCCATGATCTTGAAGCGTTCGTTGCTGATTTCATCCTCGCTCATGGCATGGTAAACAAACAGCCTGGGCAGATAGAACAGGCCGGCGAACCAGGTCACCATGAAAATGATATGAAATGCTTTTACCCACAGCATAATGATTTCCTTGTTACTGTTACTTTTAGTTTAAATTAGTCAATACGCCATGTCATTTCTTGCGATAACGACAAAATTCAAATCCTGATTTCCGGGGCCTGCTATAGATAGCCGACAATCTGTTGTTTGAGCTGTTGCATATTCAGTAGACCGGTTTTGTGCATCACAATCTTGCCACCCGGCGCAATCAGGAATGTGCTTGGTGTGATAGCACGTGTCATTCCAAATGCACGCATGATCTGTTTATTCAGGTCCATCACGACCGGATAGGGTATGCCGCGTTTGTTGATCATATCCACGACCATAATCGGCGGATCGTAGTCCATGGTAACGCTTATCAGCTCCAGGCCTTTGTGATGGAGTTCCTGGTAGAGCTCGATTAAATGCGGTATTTCCTTGAGGCAGCTCGCGCAGGTGGTTGCCCAGAAGGCCACCAACACGGGTTTATTCCTGGATAATGTTGAAAAATTGAATATCCGGCCCGTAGTCGTTTCAACGCTAAGATCGGGTGCAGTGTTTGTTTCGCCAGGGCTAAGCCAGACATAGGCGAGTATTACCAGGGTGCCGATGAGCAGTGCTGCAATGATATTATCTTTACGTTTCACGCTCATCTCAATCAGGCCTGGCTATCGGTTTCGGCATAGTATCTTTCATTGATAACTGGACTCAATCTTCTCGCGGCTCAGGATGCCGTAGATATGTTCAATGCCCGGCGCGTTGGGCCGTTGCACATAGAGTGCTTCAGCAGAGCCGCTATTCAGTATTTCCAGCGCTTCCTGCAAACTGGCCTGCATGTGAATGGAGCCCAGTTCAAAACGCTGTGCCGGTATCTCCAGCAGGTCGATTTCGCTCGTTTCATCTTTAACTTCCGTTTGCAGTTCCTGTAATGTGCGCGCCAGGTCTGCGGCATGCATCAGGATTTTCTGGTCTTGATTGTATATTATGATCCAGCGTGGTTTGCCTTCAATGGCGGTGCGGGCATCGTCCGGATATATCGTTCTCTTCATCGTGATGAAATCACGATCCATGGCGCTGGCAACACCGGTGCGGCGTAATGATTGGGATACAGGATTATTTCTGTAATCCAGTCCACGCGCATGCATCAGGGCCAGAAACACGGATTGTTTGCCGAATAGCTGGCTGCTCGCGAGGTTGGCGCTAATCACGGCCAGCATGCCCGGCAGAATTATATCCGGGTTGGCGGTCAGTTCGAGCATCGCAGTCAGGGCAGCGAGTGGCGCCTGCAAGGTCGCACTCATCAGCGCGCCCATCCCCAGCAGGGCGTAATAAGCGGCAGAAAAATCACTGCCGGGGTAAATACTGGAGCCAAATGCCCCCATCAGGCCGCCAGCCGCCGCACCGATGACGATAGTGGGCCCGATCAGTCCCCCGGGCAGACCCAGACCAAGTCCGATAGTCGTGGCGAGTATCTTGAATATCACTACCAGAGCCAGGACTTTGATGCTCAGTTCCCCGAGCAGGGCGGCGTTTACCGTGTCATAACCAACCCCCATGATCTCGGGCGCAATCAATGCACACAACCCCGTCGCGAATCCGGCCAGGGTCATGCGTATCCAGACTGCCTGGTTGGTGAGTGTGCGCGAGAAGATTTGCAATAGTTGTATAAACAACGCGGCCAATGCACCCATAACAAGGCCCAGCACCAGAATGTACGGCAACTGTGCCAGCGAACCGAATTGCAGGGCCGGGAGTACAAACGCAGGCGCCGAACCGAATACCAGGCGCGTGATCGTCGTCGCACTCACGGCAGCCAGAATTACCGGAATAAAACCCGAGATGGTGTATTCCATCATGACCACCTCCATGGCAAAAATAACACCGGCCAGTGGCGTGTTAAAAGAAGCGGCAATGGCTGCCGCCGTACCACAGGCCACCAGGATACGAATACTGTTATTGGGCAATGTCATGTATTGCCCCAGCAAGCTGCCAGTCGCGGCGCCCAGATGAACACTCGGTCCCTCGCGCCCTACCGAGTGCCCACTAATGATGCTCAGTGCGGCACCGACAAACTGCAGGACCGCGTTTCGCAAGGGGAGATAGCCCTGATGATATGCCAGGCGCTCCATGACATGCACAATGCCTACCTGGGTATCGCCCCTGGATGCCCATTGAAACAGCAGGCCGATGGCCAGGCCTCCCAGAAGTGGCAGCAGAATAATCAACGCATAATCGAGTGCCTCAAAGTTTTCGCTCACGCTACCAGGCATGTAGGCTGTTTGCGCGGACTCTATCAGTAATCGGAATGCAATGATCACCAGGCCTGCCAATAGTCCACTGAGGATTCCCATAATAGCCAGTTGCGGTATAGCATCGGCGCTGGACAGGCGCAGACGAAGCTCATCAAGATGTCGACTGCACCAGTGCTGTACGTTTTTAGGCAAATTCATGACGGAAATTATGCCAGGCAGGTCGTGTTTGTGCCGTGTTTATACAGCAAGCTATGGATATCCAATCCTCGATTGCAAATTTGGCCGCGCAAGCAGTCATCGGTATAGCGGGCAGAGATCGCAAGCAGGGCGGTTATCTGGTTAAGCAGTGGCACCTCGCCTAAAAAGACCAGGCGTATTTTCCAGGCCTTTACCGCAAGCAGGTTCTGAGCTGTGGATTTTAATCTGTTAGGCAAATGCATTTCCCTGGGGTTTTGTTATCGGGCTTGGATAGCCTCAGGATTCACTAATTTTCATTTTTTTGCAAGATTATTAAAGAGATAGGATTTCACTCGGGATGCGGTGCGGAAATTTAACGAGGTTTGATTATATTTAATAATACGCTAATATACTGAAATTACTAAAAAAACTTGACGCGTCGATTAAATCTGGTTAATCTCAGCTGCAAGTTTAGGAAGAGACGACGACTGACTTATTCAGCAGATTAATAACAATAACAAATGTTTCACCACCATGTTAAGCGGCTTATGCCGCTTTTTTATTGTCCGCATTATTTCCTCGCATCCTGTTGATCAGCACCAGAAACGTGCAAAGTTATGTTTGGGGCTATATTATATATGCCTTGATTGCGGCCTCCGGCTGCGTGTTATTTTTTATTCTATGTTATCAGGTGGTTATTAATGATTAAGGCGGGTATCGTCGGCGGTACAGGTTATACCGGAGTGGAATTGTTGCGTTTGCTGTGCATGCATCCGCAGGTGGAGCTGAGCGTTATCACTTCTCGTGGTGAGGCCGGCAAGCCGGTCGCGGATCTGTTTCCCAATCTGCGCGGCAACGTCGATCTGGTTTTCACCGAGCCGGATCTGGTCAGTCTGTCTTCCTGCGATGTGGTTTTCTTTGCGACACCCAACGGGACCGCAATGCAGACAACACCTGCACTGCTCGATGCCGGTGTCAGGGTGATTGACCTGGCTGCCGATTTTCGTATCAAGGATGTAGGCGAGTGGGAGCAGTGGTATGGCATGACACACGCCTGTCCGGACCTGCTGGATGAGGCTGTGTATGGATTGCCTGAAGTGAATCGTGAACTGATCAGGAATGCACGTTTGCTCGCAAATCCCGGCTGCTATCCAACAGCGGTGCTGCTCGGTTTTCTGCCATTGATCGAGACCGGGCTTGTCGATAGCAATCACCTGATTGCCGATTGCAAATCGGGAGTCAGTGGTGCCGGGCGTTCTGCCAATGTTGGCGCCCTCTTATGTGAGGTCAGCGAGAGTTTCAAGGCCTATGCCGTACCCGGTCATCGGCATCTGCCCGAAATTCGTCAGGGCCTGGAAACGGCGGTCGGTATGCCGGTCGGGCTGACCTTTGTGCCTCATTTAACACCGATGATCCGTGGCATCCATGCGACCTTGTATGCGACCCAGGGCAAGCAGCATGCAGACCTGCAATCACTGTATCAGGAACGTTATGCTGACGAACCATTTGTTGATGTACTCGCTGATGGCTCTCATCCCGAAACACGTTCCGTGAAAGGAAGTAATTTCTGTCGCATCGCGGTTCACAAGCCCCAGGGTCGTGACACGATCGTGATTTTGTCGGTCATTGATAATCTGGTCAAGGGTGCGGCCGGACAGGCGGTGCATAACATGAACCTGATGTTCGGCCTGGATGAAACCCAGGGCATTGACGCCGTAGCGCTGTTGCCCTGATTCACGCCGTGATGATAAACAGGTCCAACTGGAAAATCATTGTAATCCCTGTCGCACTGTTGCTGATACTCGCCTTCGGTGCGTGGACGATCTTTGATTACGGCAGATACCGTGCCGGCTTTGACCGTGCCGAGGCAGGCAAGCGCGAATCGAACTACAAGCAAAGGATCGAGGAACTTGAAGGGCAGGTGGCAGACTTCAGGTCAAGGGTGGCCCATCTGGAAAGCTCCAAAAAGGTCGATGGCTATGCTAATCAGGCGGTTAAGGACAGCCTTGCCGAGATGGAGTCGGAAAACACGGTTTTACGCGAGGAGTTGCAGTTTTATCGCCAGATTGTATCGCCGAGCAAGGGCAGGCAGGGAATGCATATACATGACTTCAGTATTACCCAGCGCAGCAAGGGCCACTATAATTACAGTCTGATGCTGATCCATATCCAGGGGCCCAAGAAACATCACCGGGAATCGGATGGCGAGGTGCGAATATCTGTGCATGGTGAACAGGGTGGGGTTAATAAAAAGCTGGCTTTTGCGACCATCAGCACTGAAAAAAAGTCCAGAATACGCTATCGTTTTAAATATTTCGCACGTTTCAAAGGTGGCCTGAAACTACCCTTGAACTTCAAGCCAAAGTCGATAGAGGTTCAGGTTGTTCCCCGTCAGAAAAATATCAAAGGGGATAACAGGAAAATCAAATGGCCGGCGACAGCCGGCTGAGGAGGAGATATGCTGGGAAAGAAGAAAAAACATCGAGTGGGCAGGATTGATACCCTCGTGGGCCAGAATACTGAAATAGTGGGAGATGTGCTATTTACCGGTGGCCTGCATATCGACGGTAAAGTACGGGGCAATGTTATCGCCGCAGAAGGTTCGGATTCGGCCATGACACTGAGCGAGAACGGCAGGGTTGAAGGTGAGGTCCGTGTCCCATATATCATCCTCAATGGCGAAGTTCAGGGCGATGTGTATGCCTCGGAGAAGATCGAGCTGGCTGCTCAGGCGCGCATCAACGGCAATGTTTACTATAATTTACTGGAGATGGCGATGGGCGCGGCAGTCAATGGCAGCCTCGTGCATCAGGAAGAATTTGCATCAAAGCCCAATCCGCAGCCTGGGGGTAAGGCAGATGTATCCGCAAAATTACAGCCCGCCGATTGACCTGCCAGGCATTACCGCCGGAACATGATCGCCGGCCAATACTTGACTATTTAACTCAAGATTGTAAGAATAGTATTAGTCAAAACTGATTAATGCCCTTTTCGCTAATGTCGAACGGGTATGTTTTAATAGAGATTGATTTGATTGTATCCTGCCCGCGCGGCAGATACTGTCAGGAGTTATTATCATGAACATTGAAGTACAACTTGCGACAGCCCCATTGAATGTAACAGACAATGCTGCTGAGAAGGTCAAACAACTGCTGATCGAAGAAGATAATCCGAATCTGAAATTACGGGTATATGTTACCGGCGGCGGCTGTTCCGGTTTTCAGTATGGCTTCAAGTTCGATGAAGAGGTCAATGAAGGCGATACCGATGTCGAAAAGAACGGTGTCACTGTCGTTGTTGATCCGATGAGTTATCAGTACCTGGCAGGTGCCGAGGTGGACTTCATAGATGATCTCGAGGGTGCCCGTTTTGTCATTCGTAATCCGAATGCGTCAACAACCTGTGGTTGTGGTGCATCCTTTTCAGTATAATCAATAATAACTACAAGGCCTTTATAGGCATTGCAACGATGTCCTGCCGTCGTTGCTGACCCATTCATTGAACCGGGCAGATGCTGAATGGGGTATTCGGTCTGTTGCCCGGGGTCTGGCCGTAGAGTTTGGTGCTACAGCTTGGCAGTATCTGCCAGTCTGTTAACAAATATCATTATTGGAGTTTTTCATGAGTGAATATTTACCCGGTTTGGCGGGGGTGCCTGCCACCCAGTCAAATATATCGGATATAGACGGTGAGAACGGGACTCTGTCCTATCGCGGTTATACCATTGAAGAACTTGCACAACATAGCAGTTTTGAAGAAACAACACTGTTGCTGCTCGATGGCCGTTTGCCGACAGCAACAGAACTGGATGAATTCAAACAACAACTGGTTGCCAATCGACGCCTGAAATTCTATACCCGCGGCATGATGAAAAACCTGCCGCCCACAGGGCACCCGATGGATATGTTGCAGACGGTGGTCGCCAGTCTCGGCATGTATAATCCTAATACCGATTGCCTGATCGGTGGGACGGCCTGTAACGATATCAATTATATCCATAACACCACGGTTAAAATCATGGCGCGTGTGTCCAGCATTGTTGCCATGTGGGAGCATATTCGCAATGGCTACGATCCGGTTGGACCACGTGAAGATCTGTCCTATGCCGAGAATTTCCTCTATATGTTTACCGGCAAGGAGCCGGACCCATTGCTCGCAAGGATCATGGATGTGTGCCTGATTTTACATGCAGAACACACCATTAATGCCTCCACCTTTGCCACCCTGGTAAATGCATCGACACTGGCAAGTCCTTACAGTGTTATTGCGGCTTCAATAGGCGCATTGTCCGGTCCGTTACATGGTGGTGCCAACCAGAAAGTCCTGGAGATGCTGGAGGAAATCGGCTCGGTCGACAAGGTCGAGGAATATATCGATAACAAACTGGCTCACAAGGAAGTCATCTGGGGTATGGGTCATCGGGAATATAAGACCAAGGACCCGCGCGCGACGATATTACAGGGACTGGTGAATAAGTTCATGCAAGACCGCGGCGGTGACGTGAATCCGATGTTCGAAATTGCCAAGGTGGTCGAGGAGGTCTGTGAAGACCGGCTTGGACAAAAAGGCGTCTATGCCAATGTCGACTTTTACTCCGGCATCCTGTATGCGGAGATGGGAATACCGGCAGACCAGTTCACGGCGATTTTTGCCATTTCACGTAGCGTTGGCTGGCTGGCACACTGGCGTGAACAGCTGGCTGATAATCGCATATTCAGACCAACGCAGGTCTATACCGGTGCTGCTGTCAGACCCTATGTACCGATGGATAAAAGAGGCGCCTAGTATTTTATCGGCAATGTCGGTATAAAGTCCGCCGCCATTGTTTACTGCGTGCAACGCAAATGCCTGGCTAAACATCGACAGGCATTAGCCCGGATAGATTCCACCCAGTATGCAATCTGTGCGTGCGCCGGTAACTGACCTGATGTTACCGTAACGACCCTGCAGGGTCTGGTGCGCCAGCCATGCAAACGCCATCCCTTCGATATAGTCCGGGTCCACACCATAGGCGGCGCTGGACTCGACGATAAAGCCCGCATCGTTATTGTTTAGCAAGGCCATTAATACAGGATTGTGAGCACCGCCTCCGCATACAATAATCCTGTGTGTTTGTGGCGCATGTTTGCTAATGGCATTGATGATAGTGTTTGCACTGAGTTCACACAGGCTTGCCTGGACATCCTCGGGATTTACCCTGGATTCAGCAAGATAGCCATCAAGCCAGTCCAGGTTGAAATACTCCCTGCCGGTACTTTTAGGTAGTGGACGCGCGAAATACGGGTCAAACACAAGTTTTTGCAACAGTGCGGCATTGCTATTGCCCTGTCTGGCAAATTCGCCATCGCGGTCCATGGCTTGCCCCAGGTGGCGCATGGCCCATTGGTCGAGCAGGGTGTTACCCGGGCCGGTATCGAAACCGCGTACCGGCTCGTCAGGATTCGCGGGCAGCAGGGTGACATTGGCGATGCCGCCGATATTGACGATGGTGCGTACCTCATCGGGAACCTGGAATATGGCCTGATGAAATGCCGGTACCAGTGGCGCCCCCTGACCACCCGCAGCAATATCACGTCGTCTGAAATCGGCGACCGTAGTAATGCCGGTCAATTCGGCGATTATATTAGGATCGCCTATCTGTATACTCGTTGGCGTGTCACCTTCAGGCTGGTGATAAACAGTCTGGCCGTGACTGCCAATCGCCGTTATCTGAGCGGCACTCATTCCGGTATTAGTCAGTAATTGATTGGCGGCATCGGCAAACAGCCTGCCCATGATGACATCCAGTTGGCTATATTCATCGAGGCTCGCCTGCTTGGCGGAGCGGGACAGCGCGTGCAGGCGGGTTTTTATGTCATTGCTGACAGGGTGATCAAGGTAAGCGCGCAGGTGCACATCATTGTTCTCAAATGTAACCAGCACGCAATCGACCGCGTCGATACTGGTGCCGGACATCAGGCCTATATAGGATTCGGGCATATTGTGCAGAGGTCTTGCTATTGCAGTCTTATTGTAATGATGCCAGCGTGTTGGTTTTGATCAGGTCAAGTTGCGTAACCAGGCTTTTGGCCTTGGTTTTGAAGTCGGCACGGTATTTTTTCGGTAATGGCGAGGCCTTGGGCAGGCGCACGGTGAGTGGATTGCGATGAACGCCATTGACGCGGAATTCAAAATGCAGATGCGGGCCGGTTGCCAGACCGGTACTGCCAATATAGCCAATGACCTGTCCCTGTTTGACACGACTGCCGATGCGGGATCGTTTGTTATAGCTGCGCATATGTGCATAGAGCGTGCTGTAGGCACTGCCGTGTTTGATAATAATGGTCTTGCCATAGCCGCCCTTATTGCCCTTGAAGACAATCTTGCCATCACCGGTAGCCTTGATCGGGGTGCCACGGCTGGCGGCATAATCGACACCCTTGTGCGCCCTGATCTTGTTCAGGATCGGGTGTTTTCTTCCCAGGCTGAAGCGTGAACTGATGCGTGAAAATTCAACCGGGGAGCGCAGGAAGGCCTTGCGCATGCTCATGCCGTCGGGAGAATAATAACGGGCCTGGCCGTTTTTATCCTCATAGCGTATGGCCCTGTAGGTCTTGCCGCGATTATGGAATTCAGCTGCGAGAATATTGCCATCCCTGATCTTTTTGTCATCAAGAAAGATTTCTTCATAGATGACGGTAAAATGATCGCCTTTGCGCATATCCAGCGCGAAGTCGATGTCCCAGCCGAATATATTCGCCAGATGCATGGTCATGTTGTCGGACAGGCCCGCCGACTGCCCGGCCAGGAACAGGGAATGGGTTATATTGGCGCTGCTATGGGCGATACGCTTATCAAGACTTTTTGTTAATGTCTCCGCATCAAAGCCGCTGCTGTTCTTTTTGATTTGCAGGCTATTGGCGATGTCATACTGATAGACAAGCTGATGTAATGCGCCCTGCTCATCGAGTTGGAAGCGGATGTTTTGACCGGGGCGTATGTTGGCCAGTTTACGTGCGGATTTGTCTGTATTTATTACCTGGTGTAATACACTGGCGCTGATCCCGAGCCTGGAAAAGATCTGCGCCATTGTGTCGCCGCTTTTGACCTTGACGGTTTTCCAGTTCAGTGATGTATCCTCGGCGCTATCTGCGGACCTGGTCAATGGTAATTGCAGCGAGTTGACCTGGGGCTCGTCGGGTAATGACAGTGATTCGATGATCCGCTGCGTCTTGGCTGGTTGCAGGGATGATTCAATGTTTGACTGCTTTTCTGTTATGGTGTCTTTTTTATTGGCCCCGGCCTGGTTCGGCATCAGGCTGAATCCGATGGTCAGCCCGACGGCAATGGCGGTAATCAATAGCAAATGCGCCTTTTCCGGACGGAATTTGCCCGGGCTATTGATTTCCTGAGTTGAGAAGTTCTTATAGTCGTGTCGCATGAATATCTTCTAATGCACGGAATTTATTTGCTTTTGCGTGTAACTTTAGCGGTCTTTGCATAGCTGGTCAATGCCTGTGTAAAAAATTTTTAACACTCGAATAACGTTCAGTGTTCGCCCCGTCGTGGCGCAGAGATTAGCTGGCCTTGGCAGGACCTTGTTCATATTATCGGCATTTCATTGGTAATGTTTACCAACATGCAGTATCTTTTGTGCCCGGATCACAGAATATTAATACATATTAATCAAGGTTAGTTATGACTAGTCAGCCTCAGGCCATGGATATTATTCAGCGCGGGACCGATGAAATCCTGCTGGAAAAAGATTTACAGGACAAGTTGGGTAGCGGCAAGCCGCTACGTATCAAGGCAGGCTTTGATCCCACCGCACCGGATCTACACCTGGGGCATACGGTGCTGATCAACAAACTCAGACAATTCCAGGATCTGGGTCATGAGGTCTTGTTCCTGATCGGTGATTTTACCGGCATGATCGGAGATCCGACCGGCAAGAGTGCAACCCGTCCGCCGTTGACGCGTGACGAGGTCATCGAGAATGCACGCAGTTATGAACAGCAGATATTCAAGATCCTGGACCCGGAAAAGACCCTGGTCATGTTCAATTCCAGCTGGATGAATGAGATGTCGCCGGCGGACCTGATTGAGCTTGCCGCCAAACACACGGTGGCACGAATGCTAGAGCGCGATGATTTCAGCAAGCGCTACAAGTCCGGCCAATCGATCTCGATCCATGAATTTCTGTATCCGCTGATCCAGGGCTATGATTCTGTGGCGATGAAGGCCGATGTCGAACTGGGAGGTACGGACCAGAAGTTCAATCTGCTGGTCGGTCGTCAGCTGCAGGAGACCTATGGCCAGAAACCGCAGGTGGTTATCACGATGCCGATCCTCGAGGGACTGGACGGGGTGCAGAAAATGTCCAAGTCGCTGGGTAACTATATCGGTATCAGTGAGGCGCCGGATGATATGTTCGGCAAATTGATGTCGATCTCCGACGACTTGATGTGGCGCTATTTTGAATTATTGAGCTTTCGTCCCATGGCGGAAATCGAGCAGTTCAGGCAGGAAGTCAGTGCAGGGAAAAATCCGCGTGATATCAAATTCCTGTTGTGCGAGGAAATCATTGAGCGCTTTCATGATCGTGATGCCGCTGTCAGGGCTCGCGACAACTTCATCGCCCGCTTTCAACAAGGCGCCATGCCCGATGATATGCCGGAAGTCGAATTGAAAACGGATGGTACATCAATAGCGATTGCTAATCTGCTCAAGGAGGCGGGATTGGTGAAAAGCACCTCAGAAGCCCTGCGCATGATCAAACAGGGCGCGGTCAAGATCGATGGTGAAAAGCTGACCGATGCCAAATTCGTAATCAAGCCCGGTACACAGCACGTCTACCAGGTTGGTAAGCGTCGTTTTGCACGCATAACAATCATTTAGACACTTACGCCTTCACCTGGAACTGTCCGGTAAAAATCCAATTCCGGATGGTGGAAGGACGCTCGCATATACGCATTAATTGCCATGTAACATTTGTTTTCATTATCGCTACTTCAATACCGATAAAATAATGCTAGATTATCATTAATAGCAATACCTTCAGGGAAATATGTGTATTCGCGGGATTATGATAATTTATGCGTGCTTTATTAATAATTGTGCATATGCTCTGTTTGTTGTTGCAGAGCGGGTGTGAACAGGCTGGAGAGGATAAAGTCATCGATACCGGTGCCAGGCTGGACGATGCTGAGCTAATAACATTCAAGCACAATAAAGAGGGGAATGTGCATGCGCAAGCGCAACAGGTCATCCGTTTCGGTTTCGATCTGCGCGCAAGCCCCCGGGAAGATGCAAGACAATATCTTCCGTTTCTTGATTATCTGCAACGTGAGACCGGATATCCATTCGAGTTGCGCTTTACCCCTGCTGGTCGCGATATCATCGATGAACTCGGTCATGGGGAAGTCCATCTGGCCGCAGTCGGGGCTACCAGTTATCTGAAGGCGAGGGAAAAATACGGCGTTAAAATACTGGCCCGGGGATTGAACAAGGAGGGCCGTGCCGAGTATCGCTCGATGATCGTGGTCAGGCCGGATGCCAAGATCAAGCGCATCGAAGAACTCCGTGGTAAACGCATGGCCTTTGGCGATATCAATTCAACCCAGGGTCATTTGATACCGCGGATTATATTTGCAGAAAAGGGTATCGAGCTGGAGCAGTTCGCCAGCTATCAATACACGGTCTCTCATCGCAATTGCGCCAAGGCAGTTGTCACGGCCCAGGCCGATGCCTGCGGCATGCAGGACACGATGGCAAAACATCTGCAGGCGAATGGCGATATCCGCATTGTGCATGTTTCCAGTTATTTTCCATCAAGCGGTGTGGCCATCAACAAGGACGTTGATAAAAAAGTCAGGGACAGGATACGCCGCGCCCTGCTGGAGTTCGATCCTGTCGGTCATGACAGCAACGGTCTGTATAACTGGCATAAGACAGAAATGCCCCTGGGTTTCACTGTTGCCGAGGATGCCGATTACGAACACCTGTACAATTGGCTGGTACGTCTCGGATTGATGGATGGATCCCCGCCTGATACTGGAGACAGATAGATGAGGCTGTCGTATAAAATCATTGTGCTGGTCATATCCCTGACAATATTATTTGCAATTACATCTACTTTTATTGTCTCGAGAGTTATCCAGGACAGGATTCGCGGTGAAAATCTGCAATGGAGCCAGGTGCTGGCAGATTCGCTTGCAGTCGCCATTAGCGAGTTTGTTGTTGATCGTGATGTATTCCATGTGCGCAGTGTACTGAATGATCTTATACAACGCAGGGACAAGATCGGCTATGCATACGTGACGGACTTTGATGGCGATGTGATGACGCATACCTTCAAGGATGGATTTCCGCGGGTTTTGCTCGAGCAGATTAACGACAAACATTACCGCTATGCCCCGTTTGAGCTTGAGACAGTTTCGGGCAGTTATCTCGATGTTTCCTATCATCTCATAGAAGATATGAAAGCACATATCCATATCGGCATCGATCGTGATGCGGAGATTCAATTATTACGCAATGTCAGGCGCGATATCGTCCTGGTTTCGCTGATGATCGGTCTTGTCGGTGCGCTGCTGGCCCTGTTTCTGGGCAGGAGACTGACCCGGCCACTGGCTAGTCTGGCAGATAATATCATTGCCTATAGTCAGGGTGAGTACAGGGCAGCTAAACTGACTGGCTCGAGTGATGTCGAGATTAACAAGGTTTCCCGTGCCTTCAATGATATGTTGGAAAAGCGCAAGGAGTCCGAGGCAGAGCAGCGCAGGCTAATGTCTATTCTGGATGTAACCCCTGACCTTGTCGGTATCGCGGACAAGGAAGGGAAAACCCTTTATCTAAACAGGGCGGGGCGTGAATTGATGGGCTTTTCCGGGGGCGAGGATTTATCGGGAATACCCTTGAGCAGTTACCATCCAGAAGACGTTGCCGAGCTGATTACCGCTGAGGGTATTCCGACGGCCAAAAAAGAAGGTAGATGGATTAATGAAACGCCTTTTCTTGCCCGTGACGGGCAATTATTCGTTACCTCTCAGGTGTTGCTTGCGCATAAGTCCACAGATGGTGCGATTGAGTATTTCTCCACCGTTGCACGCGATATTACCGAACAAAAGGCGGCAGAAAATCTGCAGAAACGCCTGGGCCGTCTTCTTGATCAATCGTTCAACGAAATCTATGTATTCGATGCACAAAGCCTGTGTTTTACCCAGGTGAACCTGGGTGCACGGGAAAACCTCGGCTACAGCATGGATGAACTCATGTGCATGACGCCAGTAGATATCAAGCCCGAATTTGACAGAAAGCGCTTTTCACAACTGATCCAGCCATTACGTGACGGTATCCAACGTAAAATCCAGTTTGAAACAGAACACGAACGCAAGAATGGCACGTTATACCCTGTGGCTGTGAATCTGCAACTGATCAATGAAGAGCCCCCTGTTTTCATTGCGGTCATTGAGGATATTACAGAACGCAAGAAAGCCGAGAGAGCCCTGCGTGAGAGCGAACAACGCTTCCAGACCATGGCTCGGGTTTCTCCTGTAGGTATTTTCCAGACCGATCAGCAGGGACAATGTCTGTATGTCAATAAGCGCTGGACAGAAATTGCAGGTATAGATGCCGAACAGGCGCTGGGTAACGGCTGGTCGAATGCGCTGCATCCTCTCGATCGAGAACGTGTATATACTGAATGGATCTCAGCAGCCGAAAGTAAAACGCCATTCCGATCGGAATACCGTTACAAGCGGCCTGATAATTCGTTTGCTTGGGTTTTTGGTCAGGCCGCTGCCGTATATGACGATCACGATGCGTTGAGTGGCTACGTGGGAACGATAACCGATATTAGCGAACGCAAACAGGTTGAGCAGGAATTGCTCGATTACAAATTGAACCTGGAAAAGAAAGTTGAGCAGCGTACCGACGAGTTAAAAGAGATCAACCGGGAGCTGGAGGCCTTCAGTTATTCTGTCTCGCATGACCTGCGCACTCCGTTACGTAGTGTAGCCGGTTTCAGCCAGATGTTGGTGGAGGATTACAAGGACAAACTCGATGATACCGCCAATGATTACCTGTCACGGATCAGTGCCGGGGCCAAACGTATGGGTATCCTGATAGACGATTTATTGCAATTATCGCGTACCGGCCGCGAAGAAATGAAGTATGAGGAAATAGACCTCAGTGCGCTGGCCGGGAAACTGGTCGAAGAACTGCGCCAGGCAGACCCGGAGCGCCAGGTGGAGGTCAGGATCGCGCAGGGTGCGCGCGCAATGGGAGACCACCTTTTATTATCCAGCGTCTTGCAGAACCTGCTTGGGAATGCCTGGAAGTTTACCCGCTTCAGTGAAAACGCCAGTATCGAATTCGACTATGAGCTACAAGGGGACAGCATAGTTTGCTATGTAAAGGACAATGGGGTGGGGTTCAATATGAAATACGCCGACAAGCTGTTTGGTGTGTTTCAGCGTCTGCATGCGGACACACGATATCAAGGTACCGGCGTGGGGTTGGCCATTGTCCAGCGCATTATTCATCGGCATGAAGGTAAGGTATGGGCTGAATCCGAAGAAGGCAAGGGGGCGACATTTTTCTTTACCTTGCAAGCAGTCACGGCTGATAGAGCCGTAGCAGCTGATTAAATGAAGTGCCCTGCTATTTTAACAAGGCGCTGGTATTGCACTGCAGTGGATCATGGCGCGATCAATGCAGTGGAGAACTGAAGTATGTTGTCAACAATAAGAGCGCGTATCCTGTATCCATTCATGCTAGCCATGCTGTTGCTTATCCTCGGTGGTGTTGTCACCAGTATCTATATCTCCCGTTATCAGCTGAATGAGCATACACAGGATTTGCACGATTCCCTGTTGCATGTACAATCCCTGACGCAGCAACAGGAGGCACAGGCAATCGCCGGAATGCTGGATATCATCAGGGATGATGCGCAATTAATACAGGCCTGGGATGCCAGATCGCGTGAGGCATTATTGAAGCGTGCCAACGAGTTGTATCGTCATCTGAACGGCCGTCATGATATCACCCATTTTTATTTCCATGAACTTGACAGAAAGGTTTTTTTGCGTGTCCATCAGTCGCACCGCTTTGGCGATATCGTCGAACGCTCGACCCTGTTAAAGGCCGTGCAGACGGCGAAACCTGCCTATGGCCTGGAAATCGGTGTGCTTGGCAGTTTCGTCTTGCGCTATGTATCACCCTGGTATATAGATGGCAGGCTGGTTGGCTATATAGAACTGGGTAAGGAACTGGATAAGCTGGCGCGCAAGGTGGCCAATATTCTCGATATCGAGCTTTATATGTTCATCAACAAAGAATTGCTGTCGCGCGAGAACTGGGAAAGTTTTCATGTGATTCAGCAACACAATACCGGCGACAATACCATTCCATTCTGGGAAAAATTCCCTGATGTGGTCATGACCGAGCATACGTCCATGCTGCCCGCACGGATCTCGGCGCAGATCAATCGGGAATATTTGCATAACGAGCAAGTGGTGGAGCTTAGGGATAAAGCATTCGGGTATGATTTTTATGGCGGTACCATCGCGTTGCATGATATCAATGACAACGAGGTTGGGCATTTGCTGTTTTTGCATGATGTATCTGATATTCGTTTAAATAATATCAGGACGGCATCCTTTCTGGGTCTGATCGGCGCCGCCTTGATGATCATTATTATGTATTTTTTATATCGCTACCTGGGTAATATAGAAAATGATATAAACATGTCACACCAGGGACTCGAGGATGAAATTGATCGGCATAAAAGGACCGAGGTCGATTTGTTAAGACACAGGAAAGAGCTCGAGAGTAGTAATGCCGAGCTCGAGTCATATAGCTATTCGATCGCGCATGATCTGCGCGCGCCGTTGCGCTCCATCGTTGGTTTCAGTCAGATTGTCAAAGACGAGGCGCTGGATCGTCTTGATGAAAGTGAAAGGCAGAATCTGCAGCGCGTCATCGATGCGGGTCGCAGTATGGCGGAACTGATTGATGATATTCTACAGTTGGCGAGAATGAGTCGGCAGGAACTGGTGATCTCGCAAATAGATCTGGGCGAAATAGCACAAAAGATCTTTGCAGACTATCAGTTGTCACATCCACAGCATACAGTCAATCTGCACCTGCAGGGCAATCTTGTTGCCATGGCCGATAAACTGCTACTGGATAGGTTATTGTTTAATCTGTTGGAAAATGCCTTCAAATATACCGTTAGTGTGCCCGCGGCAGAAATTGTACTCGGAAGCAGGATGGAGGACGATAAGCACATATTTTTTGTGCGTGATAATGGTATCGGTTTTGATATGCGTTTTGTCGACAAGATCTTCATGCCGTTTCAGCGACTACACGTCGGTCAACAGTACCACGGCACGGGTGTCGGGCTTGCTATTGTCAAACGTATCGTTGACAGGCATGGAGGCATGGAGGCAGGGTGTGGGTAGAATCGACTATCGATAAAGGTAGTACGTTTTACTTCACCTTGGGCACTAGCTAACGCTTTCAGGTACGTTAAAAATATATATGGCATTGAAACTGGACTTGCTTGTGTAAACACGTTATATATTCAAAAAGGGCTTACAATTATTATGTTAAATAATTAGCTAGTTAAGCTAGAATAATAATGTGTTGCGTGCAAACGTGTTCAGGGTATTAACTGGGTAATCCCATTAGAATAGTACATATAATTGGCTATAGTCTATTGGCTGGCACCAGTGCTGAAATGTATAAACACAATTGAACTAACAGTATGGTAATCGAATGGCGGATAAATATATATTGCTCATTGAAGACAATCCCGACGACGAAGCGTTGACATTGCGAGCGCTGAAGAAAAACAATATTCAAAATAATGTTGAGGTGTGTCGGGATGGTGTTGATGCGCTGGATTTTCTGTTTCGTCGTGGTGCACATGAACAACGCGATATCGCATCATTTCCACACCTGATCCTGCTCGATCTAAAGCTGCCGAAGTTGGATGGGCTGGAGGTACTGAGGGCGATACGCAATCATCAATCGACGCGCTTGCTCCCTGTTGTCATCCTGACGACCTCTAATGAAGATAAGGATGTCGTTGGCAGTTACGAGTCGGGGGCAAACAGCTATATCCGCAAGCCTGTAGATTTCGAACAGTTTATGGAGTTAGTCAGGCAACTGGGCCGGTACTGGCTGGTAATGAATGAATCGCCCGTGGGCAGATGACATGCAGCCGCTCAGCCTGCTGCTGGTTGAGGATTCCGAGGATGACGCGCTGTTGCTGGTGCGGGAGCTGAAGCGTGGCGGTTATGATGTGACGTTCACCCGCGTATATGATCAGGAAAGCTTGCAGCAGGCTCTGGATGATGAAAACTGGGACCTGGTAATTACCGACCACAACCTGCCGGGATTCAGTTCAGATCAGGCAATCATGTCAATAAAGGACTGTGGTCGCGATATCCCGGTTATAATCGTATCCGGCAGTATCGGTGAGGACATTGCCGTTGCTGCAATGAAGATGGGCGCGCACGACTACATCATGAAGAACAACCTGCCCCGCCTGGTGCCGGCCATAGAGCGGGAACTGCGCGAGGCAGAAAACAGACGTGATAGCCGGCGCGCTCAGGATACTATCCATCACATGGCCTATCATGATGCCCTGACCGGTCTTGCCAATCGTCATGAATTTGAAAATCGTCTGCAGCTCGCAATCGAGTCAACTGATAGTGAAGGCCTTGAGCATATCGTCATCTACCTGGACCTGGATCAGTTCAAGATAATCAATGATACCTGTGGCCATCATGCCGGTGATGAATTATTGCGTCAGCTCGCCGTGTTGTTTCGTGAGGTCATTCGCGAGTCGGATTGTCTGGCGCGCCTTGGTGGTGATGAATTTGGTCTGTTGCTGGAGCATTGTAGCCTTACCCGGGCCGAGCATATCGCCCAGGACATACTGCATCTGATCCGTGATTTTCGCTACACATGGGATGGCAGGAACTTTGCAATCGGCGTCAGTATGGGGCTGGTCGCGATTGATGGCGCGGACAAAAGTGTTTCAGACCTACTGCGCTCGGCAGATATAGCCTGTTATATGGCCAAGGACAAGGGACGTAGTCGTTACCATATCTACAGGATCGATGATAAGGAGCTCGCGCTTCGCCATGGTGAGATGGAGTGGGTAAGCAGGATCCATAACGCCCTTGAGGATGAGCAATTTATCCTGCAAAAACAGCAAATTGTGCCGGTAGGATCGGCCCAGCCGGAATTCCAGCGCTATGAATTTCTGATCAGATTGCGCGGTACGGATGATGAGATGATCTATCCCGGTTCATTTATACCGGCAGCGGAACGCTATAATCTGATGCCCAAGCTCGATCGCTGGGTCATCAAGACGGCCTTTACATATCTGGCCGACGCCCTGGGCAAGGAATCCACTAGCGATAATCCGCACCAGTTTTTTATCAATTTGTCCGGCGCGTCACTGGGTGACAAGGCATTCTTTGACTATATAGAGCAACAGCTCTCATTCTTTTCCCTGCATCCGGGAATGATCTGTTTTGAAATCACAGAAACGGTGGCCATTGCCAATATGCTCGAATCCGTTGATTTCATAAAGGGTATCAGGGCTGCCGGATGCAAGATCGCATTGGATGACTTCGGTTCGGGGCTCAGCTCGTTTTCGTACCTGAAGGCCATCCCTGCCGATTTCCTGAAAATTGATGGTAATTTTGTCCGTGATATTACTGTTGATCGTATGGACAGGGCCATCGTCGAATCGATAAACCAGATTGCGCGCGTGGCAGGACTCGATACCATTGCCGAATTTGTCGAAAACAGAGCCATACTGGATGAATTGCGCATCATCGGCGTTGATTATGCGCAGGGTTTCGGTCTGCATAAACCGGTGCCACTGGACGATATATATCAATCCAGAATTCAAGCTTTGTAAATAATATACATTTAAACAGTGACTTAGAATGGATGCGCGTTATATTTAGGCTTGTTGGATAATGTTTGATTTTGCCTCGCCTCTGACTTCCGCCAATTATTTTTTACATTTTTGTGAATTATTTCATTTTAGTGGTTGACGGCCGGTATGAACCCCGTATAATGCGCGCCTCCAGACATGACTGAAGCCGGTTTTCTGCTTCAGGACACAGCGGAAATAATACAGTTTTTATGACTCAGGTCTGTTGACTGAATGCCTTTTCGATGTATAATGGTTGGCCCGGTTGAGCAAGCTCTCAGCCCTGCTTCTTTAAAAAATTAGATTAGATAATTTGTGTGGGCACTTGCGATGAATGTTCGTAGTACTAAGCAACATTCGTTACAGGTGACCTTGAAATCAATTTCAAAACTATCAGTAACGAGCCAAGATTTGACTGTTAGATTAAACAGTCACGAAAGATTGAACTGAAGAGTTTGATCCTGGCTCAGATTGAAC
>CAMYJD010000034.1:0-10538 GCA_947258655.1 uncultured Gammaproteobacteria bacterium
TTTTGTTAGGTGCTTATTCGACGAGTTGTTCGATTTCATTGCTTACCAACTTTAATATTTCATTTTTTGAAAGGGTGATTTCTTCCCATGAACGGCATGTTACCTCGAACATTACATCTTTGAAGCAAGCAATGTAGTGCTTTTTACCTTCAAATAAACTATCTGAATGGCGTGGATGAACTCGATTTCCTTCCATTTGTTCATTTATCCATGGTGAATTTATAACTTCATAAAGACCGTATATTAAAGATCCATATTTGGTTAATGGGTGTGCACCTCTGGCTTCGTCATTCGGGCCGCCATATTTAATATCACTTGAATTGAATTTTAGCGCATTAACATTTTCATCATCGCTAGCAAGAAGTAAGTATGTTTCATGCTGAGTGGATATTACAAAATTCTCATACATGAATTTGTAATGCTTGCTTAGCTTTACTTCTTGTATCTCTGGCTTCTTCGCAAACATCTGAATTTCCCTTTTGCGCACCTAACGACCAAGCTCACTTACCGCAATGAAGCGAAGCGAAATTGCGATCAAGTGGAGCGCCATGTTAGCCAATTAGCTAATTTCTTCTCCGGAGCTGAATACTGCCCAACCCAATTCTTGCGTGGGATAAAATTCCGGTGGTCATCCAGTTACCATAAATTATTCCAGACTTTGGAATTCGAAGTATAGTTACTCCTTTCCATCTGCGGTTTTTTCTTCCTTTCTCAGTTAAACTATATTCGAGATATGCGATTGCGCCATCAAAAGTTCCAAAGGCTGAAAAATTGAATTGACTGACATATTCTTCGTTATCTTTTATTTCAGCATCAAATTCCAAGAATGCTTTTTCAGTTGGATGATTTAAATATAAGTTACAGTTTGAATTCTTATAGGACCATAATTTCTCAACCGGAACTGGGATGGAGGTTTTGTCTTCGGCAATATATAGTAAATCAGTTAATTCGCAGTCGCATTTCGAGTGAATAGTTGCATTGTGTTTAAGTATGAATTTTCGTGCCAATTGGAGTTTTTCTTGGTAAGTATTAGCGGAAGATGTTTCATCTTTGACGGGCCGCCCTCCTTTTAAAGCTTCTGGTCGTTTGTAAGCCATAAATGCAACAGCAGCTACTAGCCCTGCAATTATCCCTATCATGCCAAATAAAGCTATGCCTTTAGTTGATGATGAATCACTAAAGCCAGCTACCATCCCTAGAATAGCTTCGACGACTAATACTACTAAGGTAAAGAAGCCGAGAGGTGTTTGAACAGTGCTGATTATATTAGCTCGTTCTGAAATAATATTTTCTTTTTTCTGGCTATTGTTCATCATTATCTTAATTAAATTTTCACTAGGCTAACAGTATATTAGACGACTGTTCGTATTTTCTTTTCTTATACGACATGTCGTATAACACTTTTTAAATTTATCATGTTTGTTACGGTAGAATATCAAATCTAACTATAACGTTTCATTTTCTCTTTGCTAAGGATGGCATGATGATTGGTAGTGCACAAGCCCGCTTCTGGGATAATTATATTGAAAAAACAGTAAGATACAGCGTGAAGCCAAATACGGCTCGCTGGTGTAAAGCGTGTTGAGGCTTATTTAAAGTATTATTCCGGTTTGCGTCCAAGTATCATTCTCCCTCTGGGGTCGATGAGTACTTGAATATAATGGGCAGAAAAAGCGGCATGTGGGACTGGTAGTTTACGCAAGTAGTTGATACTTTACGCATGCTGCGTACACATAATTTTAATAAGCAAAAACTATTTTAATTCTCTATAAGCTTCGAGTAGGAAACAATCGATAGGATTTATAGCGATAACGCCTGCGATATCATAGCAATTTATTCGGTATCCTGTTTAATATCAACAACCATTCGATATACCGAGCGATAGCCCTGCGGCAGCTTCTTGCCGCGGCGTCCGCGTTCGGCCACGTACTGGTCGACTTCGTCGCCTTTCATGGTTTTATGGCGCTGACCTGAATACAGGGTCAGTTTTTCGCCATCTTGCACGCAGGTGATGGCCGCGACATATTCGTCACGTGCAGCGACACGCGTGGCTGGTATGGCAATAATCTTGTTGCCCTTGCCTTTCGGCAGTTGCGGCAACTCATTGAGCTGGATCACGAGCATATTGCCTTCGGTTGTGACCGCGACGACCCAGTCATCCTCGTAGCTGCGCACGACCAGGGGCGCCAATGCACGTGCGCCTTTGGGGACAGACATGACTTTCTTACCGGCCTTGTTGCGCGAGATCATTTCTTCGAGCTTGATAACGAAACCATAACCGGCATCCGAAGACAACAACACCAGGTCGTCGGGATTACCCATGATGACGCCGACAACGCTGGCCCCATCCGGCAGCTTCAATCTGCCACTGAGTGGCTCACCATAGCCTCTGGCCGAAGGCAGACCATGGGCCGGCACGGCATAGGCCCGGCCGGTCGAATCCATGAAGATGGCGAGCTGGTTACTGCGCCCGCAGGCACTGTCCTGGTACTGATCACCGGATTTATAGGTCAATGCTGTCGCATCCACTTCATGGCCCTTGGCCGAACGCACCCAGCCCTTCTCCGACAGGATCACTGTGATTGGCTCGACACTGATCAACGCCGTTTCATCCATGGCCTGTGCCGATTCGCGTTCGACGATCGGCGAGCGGCGATCGTCGCCATATTCCTCGGCATCGGCCTTCAGTTCCTTTTTCAATAGTGTCTTCATGCGCTGCTTCGAACCCAGGGTTTTTTCAAGCTCGTCCTTTTCCTTGCTCAATTCGGACTGTTCGTCGCGAATTTTCATTTCCTCGAGCCTGGCCAGTTGGCGCAGACGGGTATCGAGAATGAAGTCGGCCTGGACATCGGTCAGTTTGAATTTCCTGATCAACACCGGCTTCGGTTCATCTTCGCTACGGATGATGCGTATTACTTCATCGAGGTTCAGGAACGCTATCAACAGGCCGTCGAGCAAATGCAGGCGCTCATTGACCTTGTCCAGTCGATACTGCAGCCTGCGCCTGACCGTCTCGGTTCTGAACACCAGCCACTCTTTAAGCATCCCCACCAGGTTTTTGACCCGCGGGCGTCCATCGAGACCGATGACATTCATATTAACGCGATAGGTCCTTTCCAGATCGGTCGTCGCAAACAGATGTGCCATCAGTTCGTCGCTATTGACACGATTGGAACGTGGACTAATCACGAGCCGGGTCGGGTTCTCATGATCGGACTCATCGCGCAGGTCTTCGACCATCGGCAGTTTCTTCGCAATCATCTGTTGGGCAATCTGTTCGATCACCTTGGCACCGGATACCTGATGCGGTAGCGCAGTAATAATAATGTCGCTGCCTTCTTTTTCGAAGCGTGCACGCATGCGCATCGAGCCATTGCCAGTTTCATACATGGCCTGGATTTCGGCAGGTGGCGTGATTATTTCCGCTTCGGTCGGATAATCCGGGCCTTTCACATGTTGACTCAAATCACTCACAGTTGATTTGGGATTGTCGAGCAGGTGGATGCAGGCTGTGACCAGTTCACGCAGGTTATGCGGCGGGATGTCGGTGGCCATACCCACGGCAATACCGGAGATACCATTCAACAGGATATGCGGTACGCGCGCGGGCAACACCGATGGCTCACGCAGCGTGCCATCGAAATTGGGTACCCAGTCAACGGTCCCCTGTGCGACTTCTTTCAATAACAGTTCGGAGAACTTTGACAGGCGCGCCTCGGTATAACGCATTGCCGCGAACGATTTCGGATCATCCGGCGAACCCCAGTTGCCCTGCCCATCCACCAATGGATAACGGTAGGTAAACGGTTGCGCCATCAGCACCATCGCTTCATAACAGGCACTGTCGCCATGCGGATGGAATTTACCGAGCACATCACCGATGGTACGCGCCGACTTCTTGTATTTGGAACCGGCCTTCAGGCCCAGGTCGGACATCGCATAGATAATCCGCCGTTGTACCGGTTTGAGGCCGTCGCCGATATGTGGCAGGGCGCGGTCCATGATTACATACATGGAATAATCCAGATACGCCTTCTCGGTAAATTCCTTTAGGGGCAGTTTCTCTACGCCCTCATAATCAAACTCTATATTGTCGCCCATAGTATTTCACTTCCAGGATCAAATAATGTTGTCTCGACAACAAGCCCTGTATATATATCAAACAGGAATCTTTATAAAATGAATATGTACAGTTATCAGTGCTCAATTTAAATAGTGCGAGTCATTGCGAGGCACGAAGCAATCTGTGCGGGATTACTTCTTTTAAAAGATTGCTTCGTGCCTCGCAATCACAACAGCATTTCAGGTCCCTACACCTCGGCCAGGTCACCCTTCT
This sequence comes from uncultured Gammaproteobacteria bacterium, assembly GCA_947258655.1. GTDB lineage: Bacteria > Pseudomonadota > Gammaproteobacteria > JAADHQ01 > JAADHQ01 > JAADHQ01. Next base: position 4,337 of record CAMYJD010000034.1, read on the forward strand.
TCTCGAGCCAGGACTTTCTGTCCGAACTGCGTTTTTTCGATAACAGCATATCCATGATCTTGTTCGTATCATCGCCCGCTTCTATCGTCAGTTGTACCAGACGACGGGTATCCGGTGACAATGTGGTTTCACGTAATTGCAGCGGATTCATCTCGCCGAGACCCTTGAAACGTTGCACATTGACCTTGCCTTTTTTCTTTTCTGCAGCAATGCGGTCCAGTATGCCCTGGCGCTCGGCATCATCGAGTGCGTAATAGACTTCCTTGCCGATATCGATTCGGTACAGTGGTGGCATTGCGATGTAGACATGCCCCGCGCTCACCAACGGTCTGAAGTGACGCAGAAACAACGCACATAATAATGTTGCGATATGGGCACCATCGGAGTCGGCGTCAGCGAGCACACATATCTTGCCATAACGCAGGCCCTTCAGATTATCCGAACCCGGATCGACACCGATCGCAACCGAGATGTCATGCACCTCCTGCGAGCCGAGCACGACCTGGGGATCCACTTCCCAGGTGTTCAGGATCTTGCCGCGTAACGGCATGATGGCCTGGAAGGTACGGTCCCTGGCCTGTTTGGCCGAACCGCCGGCCGAGTCCCCTTCGACCAGAAACAGCTCGGTGCGCTCGACATCCGAAGAAGAGCAGTCCGACAGCTTGCCCGGTAATGCCGGGCCCTGAGTGACCTTTTTACGCACCACTTTCTTGCCGGCACGCATTCGCGACTGTGCACTGGCGATGGCCAACTCGGCGATCTTTTCACCGGCATCGGTATGCTGGTTCAGCCACAGACTGAAGGAATCCTTGATAACCCCGGACACAAACGCTGCACATTCACGCGACGACAGCTTTTCCTTGGTTTGCCCGGAAAATTGTGGATCGACCAGCTTGACCGACAGCACATAGCTGACCTTGTCCCACACATCCTCCGGGGCCAGTTTGACCCCGCGCGGTAGCAGGCTGCGGAATTCGCAAAATTCGCGGATCGCCTCGGTCAGACCGGTTCGCATGCCATTGACATGGGTGCCGCCCTGAATCGTCGGAATCAGGTTAACATAGCTTTCGGCAACGCTTTCACCGCCTGCCGGCAACCACACCACGGCCCATTCGGCGGTCTCCTGATTACCCTGCACCGAACCGCTGAATGCTTCATCGGGCAGCATCTCCGCACCCTGCAGTTCATTGTGCAGATAGAAGCCGATACCCTGTTCATAGAACCACTCTTCCTTGTCCTTGCTCTTTTCATCATGGAAGCGGATGCGCAAGCCCGGACACAGTACGGCCTTGGCCTTGAGTAGATGCTTCAGACGCGCAACCGATATCTTGGGTGAATCGAAATACTTGGGATCGGGCCAGAACCTGACTGTTGTGCCGGTATTGTTCTTGCCTACCTTGTCGACGACTTCGAGCTTCGAGGCCCGTTTACCGTTGGCAAAAGAAATATTGTATTCCTTGCCGCCACGGCGGATCCACACCTCGAGGTGTTTCGACAATGCATTAACGACAGATACGCCGACACCATGCAGACCACCGGAAAAGGTATAGCTGTCATTGGAAAACTTTCCACCGGCATGCAACTTTGTCAGGATCAGTTCCACGCCCGGAATCTTTTCCTTGGGATGGATATCGACCGGCATGCCACGACCATCGTCTCTGACCTCTACGGAACCATCCTTATATAGCGTGACTTCTATTTTTTTCGCGTGCCCGGCGATCACCTCGTCGACACTGTTGTCTATTACTTCCTGGGCCAGATGATTGGGACGACTGGTATCCGTATACATACCCGGGCGCTTACGTACGGGTTCCAGTCCACTCAATACCTCGATCGAGGAGGCATCATAATCACTACGCATAACGAAAGACCTTTATTACAAAACGGCTATTCCAGCACTTCATCAATAAAATCATCCGGTGGCGATTCGAGTAATTTAACGATTTCAGTCTTGTTGCCCTTGATAATACTGTTTTCACAAAGAAAGTACCTGAATAAATCATTACGATAAACGTTCATACCCGTTTCGGTTATGTCATACCACGGCGCCGATGTCGATGGATTCAGTGCCTGACCCCACAAGGCCGTCGCATAGGTTTTATATTCACCGGTGTCACAACGGATGCCTTCGTAAAAAACATTGCGCAGTCCCGAGGGTGGTTCAATAACCACGGTATATCGGGCAACATTATCCCCTGCGGCAACATTAATCGATCCGGCATCGATATAGAATTTGTAGCTCGGTATCTCAAAGATCTTCAGTGCTATCAGCCTGTCATCTTCGGGTGCAGGCGGCAGCTGCACTTCCTGTTCTGACCAGGCACGGCGGGAAACATGGCCGAACGGCTGACCGAGGCCATCACCCATCACATCATCATTGTTATCAGCAAACGCCGTCGAAACGATAGCAAACTGTGGCAGGATCAGGCTGAACAGAATGTATCGGCAATAGCCTGTTATACGGCACATAACAGGACTGTGTTGCTGTTCAAATCTCATTTTTTCAGACATTATTTATATGCATATTCTCGTACGGGTGACATTATATCAATCATACGCAATACAGAAAATCGACCACGATAGCGATTTTTACTAAATGGGAACATACAGCTAAATGTGTCGCCGATCAACATAGTGGGCACATTGTGGCGGATTTGCTTGTACTACAGAGCGCATAAAACCCGGGGGGAACATAGCTTCGCTACAAGCCGAAGCTAATTATGACTAATCAATCAGGATTTTCAGGCGGACTCAAACAAATGCTAGCGCTATCGCCCAGACAGCTGGCTAACCCAGATCGGCTGCGAGGGAGTCCCTGTAATTAGCGGGCAATGGATCCATGACATGAGCATATGCAGGATGATCAATACCCAGTCCGATTGCGCTGTTGTTTTTAGCCGCTTCGATCATATCATCGCTCAGTTCAAAGCGCAGGAAATGCACCGATGAGGTTTTTTCCTCGGTGGCACGCTCCAGGTCCTCGTCGGCAATCGCAAAGACCTTGTCAAAACCTGCCACCTGCATCCAGATACGATCCTCGACCCCGAGCAACTGTTTCAGTGCCTGGGCCCGTTCTTCCGGATCACTGTATTCGATCATTAAGGTAGCTTTCCAGTTATGTCCGTCCGGTATCAGGGCATTATAGGTATCCAGTTCTTCCTGGATGCCATCGGCCTCGAAAATCCGCTCGGCGCGTAACATCTCCTGTATCTGGTATTGCATGATCAAGGCATCTTCGAAATGCAGTGTCATGTTCGGGCCAAGCTGGATTATGCGGTTTTTCTTGTGTTCCATGACTCTGGTACGAAAATCATCGCGCGCGGCCGCATACTGCTCCAGACCCATCAGATCATCACGTGTTAATTGATTCATAGTTATCTTATCTACCTCTACAAGCCGTATGCCCGACGGATCAGGCTTAACGGGTGATGTGGTTCGGAACTGTCATCCAGCCCATTCTCGATCTGATGTCCGGCCATGGGACAATCACTCGTGTAATAATCCGGTTTTTCCTGCTTGACCTTACTAACCACCGGACGACAGATTTTCATCGACTGTTCATGGTATTCACTCTTGACTGCATAGGTACCATCATGACCGGAACAACGTTCGATTGTAATAACTTCGGTATCCGGGACCAGCTGCAGTAATTCACGGGTTTTCATGCCGATCCTTTGCACACGCTGGTGGCAGGCGACATGATAGGCCACCTTGCCCAGGCTGGTTTTGAAATTGGTGTTCAGTTTTCCATGCTTATGGCGCAACATCAGGTATTCAAATGGATCGTAGATATTGTCCCTGACCTTAATGACATCCGCATCATCGGGAAACATCAAGGGAAGCTCCTGCTTGAACATCAGCACACAGGAAGGTATCGGGGCGACAATATCCCAACCTTCATCAACCAGTTTCGCCAATAGTGGAATATTGGCATCCTTGGCGCGTTCAACGGCGTCGAGATCGCCCAGTTCCATCTTCGGCATGCCGCAACATTGCGCCTTGTCTACATCCGTCACCGGAATGCCGTTGTGTTCGAATATACGGACCAGGTCGGTGCCCAGTTCGGGTTCGTTGTAATTGCCATAGCAGGTCGCAAACAAGGCCACCTTGCCGCGGGTAGACCCGGCTTGCTCTGGCGTCAGCGAGGATGTGTGTGTGCGCATACGCTTATGGATAGTATTGCTATTGAACTTCGGTAACACCGCATCGGGATGTACACCCAGAACCTTGTCCATGACCTTGCGTACCGGCTTGAGCTGGTTGGCCATGTTGACCGATTGCACGACCACAGGAATACTGGCCAGTTTACCGAGTGCATCAGTCGAGGTCAGCATGCGATCGCGCTTGCTTGCGCCATGTTTCTTGAAATGGACCGCCTTGGCCCTGAGCATGACATGGGGGAAATCCAGGTTCCATTCATGCGGGGGTACATACGGGCATTTGGTCAGGTAACACAGGTCGCACAGGTAACAATGTTCCACGACCTTATGGTAATCCGCCTTGTCGACGCCATCGACCTCCATCGTCTCCGACTCGTCGACCAGATCGAACAGCGTGGGAAAAGCATTACACAGACTGACACAGCGGCGACAGCCGTGACAGATATCAAATATGCGCTCCATCTCTGCCATGAGGGATTCCTCATTCCAGAATTCATCCTCTTTCCAGTTCAGGGGATGACGGGTAGGTGCCTCAAGACTGCCTTCTCTTGGTGTCGCCATGCAGATCTCCTCACATCACGCTTTGTTAATGCTACCCTGCCAGGTTATGGCCTGGCAGGGTCATACCAGCTACAGATTTAGTCCAGTGAATCCAGGGCCTTCTGGAAACGGTTTGCATGCGAACGCTCGGCCTTAGCCAGAGTTTCAAACCAGTCAGCAATTTCGTCAAAACCTTCGTCACGGGCGGACTTGGCCATGCCAGGATACATATCCGTATATTCGTGGGTTTCTCCGGCAATCGCAGCCTTCAGGTTATCCGAAGTACCGCCGATCGGCAGACCGGTTGCCGGATCGCCACTGGCTTCGAGATATTCGAGATGACCATGGGCATGTCCTGTTTCACCTTCCGCAGTAGAGCGGAACACAGTAGACACATCGTTGTAGCCTTCAACATCGGCCTTGGCCGCAAAGTACAGGTAACGACGATTGGCCTGGGATTCTCCGGCAAATGCATCTTTCAGATTCTGTTCGGTTTTACTACCTTTCAGTTCCATAATAATTCCTCCACAATGATTATATTCAACGGCTTGCAGCCAAAATAACAGATGTCCCGCGGACCCTGTCAGGTTTTCTCTAGCAAATTTAGAATGAGTCTAAATTGATCACAGAATGTATATCACACTCTGGCGACTGTCAACTGTATTTGTTATACGGATGAATTTGACCTGATCCGCATCTAGCGGTAACGTTCCCTGATTAATAGCGAGGAACATAAATGCCACGAAAAGCTAAAACCGATGAAAATATGGATTTTGAGAAATCCATGCAGGAACTGGAATCGCTAGTAGATAAAATGGAAAGCGGAGATTTAAGTCTGGAGGAGTCCCTGAATTACTTTGAGCAAGGCGTTAAACTGACACGAGTTTGCCAGCAGTCGCTGAAAAAAGCAGAGCAAAAAGTCTCTATCCTGCTGAAAAAAGATAAAAATAGTAATTTGAGCGATTTTGAAGATAGTTGATTTACCTGTAGACCTGAATCTGAATAAGGAACAAGACCTTGGATTTTGAAGCACTGATAAAGACTTACCAGGCTCGCGTGGAAAATGCACTCGATTTCTGGCTGCCGAAAACAGAGACACACCCGCAACAATTACATCAAGCCATGCGCTACTCAGCCATCAGTAATGGCAAATATATGCGCCCTTTACTGGTTTATGCCACTGGTGACACACTCGGTGTTGCGCGTGAACACCTTGATGGCATTGCCTGTGCTGTAGAAATCATACATGCCTATTCGCTTATCCACGATGATCTGCCGGCTATGGATGATGATGCCCTACGCCGTGGCATGCCAACCTGCCATGTAAAATTCGGCGAGGCAATGGCCATCCTGGCTGGTGACGCACTGCAGGCCCTGGCTTTCTATGTTATTGCTCACGACGACAGGCTTAAGGTCGATGCCAGGACACGCTTGAAAATGATTAATATCCTGTCATTGTCATGTGGTTCCCGTGGTATGGCCGGCGGCCAGGCCATAGACCT
>CAMYJD010000034.1:10568-41513 GCA_947258655.1 uncultured Gammaproteobacteria bacterium
CTCAGTGTTGGCAAAGTGCTTGATATTGCTCAGCTTGAGGATATGCATATACATAAAACCGGCGCCCTGATCAGGGCCAGCGTAATGCTCAGCGCCCATGCCTCACCCGAACTGTCGCCGACCGTGCTGGATCATCTGGACCACTATAGCAAATGTGTCGGTCTGGCCTTTCAGATCAGGGATGACATCCTCGATGTCGAAGGCGATACCGCGGTCATTGGCAAACAACAGGGGGCAGACGATGCCCTGAACAAACCGACCTATCCAGCCCTGCTGGGCCTGGCCGGAGCCAAGGCACGCGCGCATGAACTGCATGAAGAGGCTATGGATGCACTGAGCCATCTCGACAAGCGCGCCGAACCACTACGGATGATCTCCAGGTATATTATTGACAGGGCAAACTGACAAAATAATCAAATATATATCAACTACTTAATAAATCCTTTGTTAAATCATCGGCCTATCTGCGAATTTGTGAGCTATTCACCAGCATCGACTTGCATCCCGTTGTATAAACTCTCATAATCGCAATTTAATATATAAGGATTTACAACTATCACATAATGAATGATCCGGACTTATCGCTTCTGCAAGGCATCTCTTCACCGGAAGATGTCCGCACCCTGTCGCGCAACGAACTGAAAGAACTGGCCGGGCAGTTACGCCATAATCTGATCGAAATTGTCTCCCAGAATGGTGGCCATCTAGCCGCCAGCCTCGGCACCGTCGAATTAACGATCGCGCTGCACTATGTTTTTAACACCCCTGAGGACCGTCTGGTGTGGGATGTCGGCCATCAGACCTATCCACATAAAATGCTGACCGGGCGCCGCGAACGCATGCATACCATGCGTAAACTGCATGGTTTATCCGGCTTTCCACGCCGCGAAGAAAGCGAATATGACACCTTCGGTGTCGGCCACTCCAGCACCTCGATCAGCGCGGCATTGGGCATGGCCATTGCTAACCGCAGACTCGGCCATGATCGCAAGGCCGTTGCCATTATTGGTGATGGCGCCATGACAGCCGGCATGGCTTTCGAGGCACTAAACCATGCCGGCTCGCATGATGCGAACCTGTTGGTTGTCCTCAATGATAACGAGATGTCCATTTCCAAAAATGTCGGCGGCCTGTCCAACTATCTTGCACGGATACTTTCCGGACGCTTCTATTCCGGTGTGCGTGAGGGCGGAAAAAAGGCCCTCAGTCATATGCCCGGGGTACTGGAACTGGCCCGACGCGCCGAAGAACATATGAAGGGCATGATTATACCCGGCACACTGTTCGAGGAACTGGGCTTCAACTATATTGGCCCCGTCGATGGTCACGATATAGATTCACTGGTTGAGACACTCGGCAACCTGAAGCATCTGAAGGGCCCGCAGTTCCTGCATATTGTCACCCAGAAAGGCAAGGGCTATTCCCCTGCAGAAGAAAATCCATGCGCATTTCACGGCATATCAAAATTTGACAGGGATACAGGCAAAACCAGTGGCACACAAAATGGTCAGCCCAGTTACACATCTATATTTTCACAATGGCTGTGCGATATGGCCAGTGCCGACGAACGCCTCGCAGGCATAACCCCGGCCATGCGTGAAGGCTCCGGCCTGGTGGATTTTTCCACGCAGTTCCCGAAACGCTATTTCGACGTCGGCATCGCCGAACAACATGCGGTGACCCTGGCCGCCGGTCTTGCCTGTGAGGGCATGCGCCCGGTCGTTGCGATCTATTCAACTTTTCTACAACGTGCCTATGACCAACTGATCCATGATGTCGCGCTACAAAACCTGCCGGTTGTGTTTGCCATTGACCGGGCCGGACTGGTCGGACCGGACGGTGCCACTCATGCCGGCAGCTTTGATCTGAGTTATTTACGTGCAATCCCCAATATGCTGATTATGGCCCCTGCCGATGAAGATGAATGCAGGAAAATGCTGACGACCGGATTCCAGCATGATGGTCCGAGCGCCGTTCGCTATCCGCGCGGGAGCGGACCCGGCATCGAACCGGAACAGGAACTGCAGGCATTACCTGTCGGCAAGGCAAAACCGTGCCGACACGGGGTGGATATCGCCCTGCTGGCATTTGGCTGCATGCTAGGCCCTGCTATCGAGGCAGGAGACCATTTGAATGCAAGCGTCATTAATATGCGCTTTGTCAAACCACTTGATGAGGAACTGTTACTGCAAATCAGTTCGCACAATAAGTTACTGGTAACACTGGAAGATAATGTGATTGCCGGGGGTGCAGGCAGTGGTATATGCGAACTGCTGAACAGTCATAATATTACCGTGCCGGTACTGCAATTGGGGCTGGCCGATACATTCCTCGAACAGGGTAGTCGCGAGGAGCTGCTGGCGCTATCGGGCCTCGATGCGCAAAGTATAATACAGTCAATCAAGTCCCATCCGGCTTACCAGCATTGCAAAATCAGACAGACTCAAGTAGTATCTTAGCCCGACATTCATCAGCAACACGAAAAGCCTCCTTATTCATTGAATTTAAAGGGCTTTTGCGGAGATTCTGGTTTACACGCAGCCGCCGGCACGGAAAAATCCTTATAGACCAGACTGCTGTGTGATTAAGTACCATCACCTTCATATATCCCGATAACAGATTTTCTCGATTATTTATGGCTGCACTATATACATTAAAAATTGTGACCGATTTTGCATCAGCACATACCCTGCGGGATTATCCGGGGGCTTGTAGCCGTATGCACGGCCATAATTGGAAGGTCGAGGTTGAAGTCAAGGCAGAACAACTGGATAACGTTGGTATGGGCGTTGATTTCAAGGAAATCAAGCGCGCCACCCGCGAAGTGACGAACAGACTGGATCACCGTTACCTGAATGAACTGGAGCCTTTTAACACCCTGAATCCCACGGCAGAAAACATAGCGGCCTATGTTTTCAAGGAAGTCGGCAAACAGTTAAACAATGATGCCGTACGGGTCAACGCTATCACGCTATGGGAAACTGAAAGAGCCTGTGTACGCTACACAGAGGATTAAGCAGTATGACTGAAACTACATTAAAGCCACGCGAAATAGCAGATGTCCAGAACAGCAAGGATACCCGCCGTATCGCCATCAACAAGGTCGGCATCAAGGATATCAGACATCCGGTTATCGTTAAGGATCGCTCCGATGGCGAACAACATACGATTGCCAACTTCAACATGTACGTGAACCTGCCACATAATTTCAAGGGCACGCATATGTCACGTTTCGTCGAAATCCTGAATCAACACGAAAAGGAAATCAGTGTAGAGTCATTCAAGGAAATGATGTCAGAAATGACCGAACGCCTGGAAGCTGAATCCGGACATATAGAAATGAATTTCCCCTATTTCGTCAACAAGACTGCACCCGTCTCCGGCGTACAGAGCTTGCTCGATTATGATGTCACTCTGATAGGCGAAATAACCGGCAGCAAGATTAATACCTATATCAAGGTTGTCGTTCCGGTCACCAGCCTGTGCCCCTGTTCGAAGAAAATTTCCGATTATGGCGCGCACAACCAGCGCTCGCACGTGACCGTCAATATCCGCACCTGCGACTTCATCTGGATAGAAGAAATCATTGATATGGTCGAGAAAGAAGCATCCTGCGAACTCTTTGGTCTGTTGAAACGCCCGGATGAAAAATATGTTACGGAACGTGCCTATGATAATCCCAAATTCGTTGAGGACATGGTCCGTGATGTCGCTGTACGCCTGAACCAGGATGACAGGATATGTTCCTATGTTGTCGAATCAGAAAACTTCGAGTCCATTCACAACCACTCTGCGTATGCACTGATTGAAATCGACAAGGAAAAAGAAGGCTGGGTTACAGAAAAAAACTGATCCGGTAGTCAGCAGACTCTTAACTAGTATGGTTTGGGTCTGAGCTGTATTACCGCATCCTTGCGCCGCATATCGACATGCTGTAGAAAAGTCGCTCCGAGCAAAACATGTCTTGGATGTTGACCGGGCAACACGACCGCGCGCACATCGCGGATGATAATATGCCCCAGGCGAACACTATTCAGGCTGACAGTCGAACCCACCAGCTGACCGGATGCGGTCTCGACACTGATATCGGGACGCAAACTTTCGTAATCAATACCCAGGGTTCTGGCATGTTCGCTGTTCATTGCCACCACAGATGCGCCGGTATCAATCAACATCTCGGTTGCAATTCCATTAATCGCTCCAGTGGCAGTATACAGGCCACGCGCATCCGGCCAGACATTGACCGGCTCTGCTGCATCTGCCCGGGAATATGCGCTCCTGATCGGCTGTCCGCCCAGCGTATAGCGCTTGCGTGTCCCCTGATAGTCGATAACGGCCTCATGGCTGTCGGCCCTGATCAAGGTTAATCCCCGGACTGTCTTGCCTTTCCTCAACGTGATACGGGCACCATCGATACTGACAACGGCCATGTCATTAAAGAGCGCCTGGATGACCAGGCTGCGCGCCTGCGCTGTCGTGTTCAGTGCAAACGCCAGCAGGCAACAGCTCAATAATGCCAATAGCCGCTTACGGCAGCGAATCATTTCTGCGCATCCGCATGTTGCACCTGATAACGCTGACCCGCTGTCTGACTCAGATCCACCCTGATACGATCCGGGCTCCAGCCATGCACACTGTCGCTGGCCTCAATATAAACGATCGTGACTTGTTGCGGGATTTTCGCGTAAAACAGGCTGCGCGTGAATGGCTGTTCTTCAACATGGGGATGCGCCAGTGCACGTGTGCCTAACACTGTGCCTTTATCATCGACAATCCGCCAGGCATTGGCATAATGATCCCAGCCGCTATCCGCATGCCTGAGGGTGACATCGACCTTCCAGCTATTCGCACGCTGGGTAAACATGGCAAATTCAGGCACGACTTCAGCGGCCATCGTAAGCACAGAAAAACCCATTATCATAACCGCCAGCAATACCTTTTTCATAGCGAACATCCTGTTTATTTAATTAACATTCAGTAAATTGGAAAACATAAGCAATTGCATGCACAAGGCCGCATAGATCCCTGCCAGCACATCATCGAACATGATGCCGAAACCACCCGTCACATGCCTGTCCATATAGCGTATCGGCCAGGGTTTCCAGATATCAAACAACCTGAACAGCAGAAATCCGAGCAACCACCAGATCCAGCCTGGTGGCGCAAGGCTCATCGCCACCAGAAAACCGACAATTTCATCCCAGACAATCCCGGGATGATCATGCACACCCAGCAAACTGGCGGTACGCCCGCATATCCATACACCGAAAACGAATAATACCAGTGTAGCACCCAGATAAAGCGCTAGCGCGCTATCCTGCAATAACCAGTAAAACGGTAGACCTGCCAGCGTACCGAATGTTCCCGGAGCAACGGGCGCAGCACCGCTACCAAAACCGCAGGCGCAAAAGCTGTCTGCGCGTTTCCATACCCAGGATGGTAAAGAATTATTTGATGCCATTATTGCTCCCGTGATAAACCGGCAAAATGATCATAGCCGCTTATATCCAGCCTTACTTTCTGATCATCGCACAGGTAACTGATGCCTCCCCCGGCTACTATCTCACCAACCCACGTGCATGTCACGGCGGTCGTGGACATGCGCTGATGCAGTTGCTCTACCCTGTCCCTGGCTATCGTGAAACATAATTCATAATCATCACCGCCGCCCAGTTGATACTGCAGGCGCTGGCGATCGTCGAGTATTGCCCTGAGCGCCGCCGAGGTCGGTAATTTATCCACATGCAGCATTGCCGCGGTGCCGCTTTCCTCGAGTATATGACCAAGATCAGAGGCCAGGCCATCGGAAATATCAATAGCGGCGCTGGCTATATCGGCTATTGCCAGACCCACATCCACTCTTGGCTCGGGATAGTTCAAACGTTGTTGCAAAAAATCGCGATAGCGCTCGGGCAAATCTTTGTGCTGCAGATAATATTGCAATGCACAGGCCGCATCGCCAAGGGTACCGCTGACAAATATCTGTTCGCCAGGCCGTGCTCGAGACCGCAGCAATACGGCCTTGTCACTGACCTGTCCATGTGCCTGCACAGTTACCGAAAGCGGACCCGCGCGCACATCGCATGCCAGCAGTTGCAGATTCCATGCTTGATAGAGTGCAGACAGTCCCGAGCAGAATGCCTTGAGCCAGACGCTGTCCCAGTGTGGCAATACCAGACCCAGCGTGATACTGACCGGGCGCGCACCCATTGCTGCGAGATCACTCAGATTGACGGCCAGGGCCTTGTGTGCAAGCCATTCGGCCGGCGTCTGTTCGGGGAAATGCACACCCGCGACCAGACTGTCGACGCTCACGGCCGTCAGCGCCGGGGATATATTATCTGTGTGATTGCTGCCGGAGTTGGTTGTGGTTTGCGGATGCTGCACGCCTAATTGGCGGCGAAAATAATCCAGCAGGTCTTTGGCGTTATATGCTTCCACCGCTCAGGTACGGGCTATCAGGCACCCGCCTGTATTTCGATACGACGACTCTGCTGGGCAATCTTGTCAAGCACACCATTGACATATTTATGCCCGTCAAGAGCGCCAAACTGCTTGGCCAACTGCACCGATTCGCCCAATACCACGCGGTACGGAATATCGGGACGATGTTCCAGTTCAAATGCTCCGATCCTGAGTATGGCGCGCTCTACCGGATCTATTTCATTAATCGGTCGATCGACGAATTCCTGCAGGGCCTTATCGATCTCATCCAGGCGCGCCGGAATCTGATGCAGAAGCTCATGAAAATATTCCAGATCAACCTTGCTCATATCCTGGTCAACAAGGAACTGTTCTTCTATATCTTTCAGATTAAGCTTTGAGACCTGCCATTGATACAGGGCCTGCATGGCACTGCGTCGCGCCCTGCGCCGGGCATGCTGTGGATTTCGTGTCGGCTGCTGTGGCATCTACTAGCTGCCCAGGCGCTTGAACAGGCTGACCATTTCAATCGCCGACAGCGCTGCTTCGCCACCCTTGTTACCGGCCTTGGTACCGGCACGTTCGATTGCCTGCTCGATACTGTCAACGGTTAATACACCGAAGGCCATCGGTATATCATGTTGCATCGACACACTGGCAAGACCCTTGGTACATTCACCTGCAACATATTCAAAATGCGGGGTTCCACCGCGGATCACGGCTCCCAATGCAATGATCGCGTCATAGTCGCCGCTTGCGGCCAGTCGTTGTGCAGCCAAAGGCATTTCGAAAGCACCCGGTACACGGATGACATGCAGGTCTTTTTCCTCGGCGCCGTGGCGTGTCAAGGTATCAATGGCACCGTCCAGCAGGCTTTCGACAACAAAGCTGTTGAAACGCGCTACCAGCAGGGCAAAGCGTGTATCACGGACGATCATGTCGCCCTCAAACGTTTTTATCTGACTCATAATATCTCCAACACCTGTCAATATTTTCTGAAATCACTATTCTGGCGAAATATATTCTACAACTTCCAGTCCAAAACCGGATAGGCCGTGCATGATAATAGGTGAACTCAATACGCGCATCTTGTGCACACCCAGGTCCGACAGAATCTGTGCACCGACACCATAAGTGCGCAATTCGGTAGCACCCTGCGCATTTTTCCTGTTCTTCTTGTCGTCGCGGTCTATTGTCTGGATCTTTCTGACCAGGTCCTGATTGCTTTCATGGCCGCGCAGGATCACGACAATACCTGAACCTTGATCCTCCATGTGCTGCATCGCGTCCTGCAAGGTCCAACTGCATCCATGACCGAGGGAACCGACCAGATCACACAGTGTGTTTTGCATATGCACACGTACGTCAACGGGCTCATCGCTATTGATCTCCCCCTTGACCAGCGCAAAATGCAGTTCCTCGTCTATGGTATCGTGATAAGCCACGAGCTTGAAATCACCCTGTCGGGTATCAATCTTCCTCTCAGCAACGCGTTCCACAGTTTTTTCATTGGCGACCCGGTAATGAATCAGATCGGCAATAGTACCTATTTTCAGATCATGCTTGCTGGCAAACTTTTCCAGGTCAGGACGTCTCGCCATTGTGCCGTCTTCATTCAAAATCTCGACAATGACCGCCGCCGGCTCAATCCCGGCCAGACGGGCAAAATCACAGCCGGCTTCGGTATGCCCGGCACGTGTCAGTACCCCACCCGGCTGGGCCATTAACGGAAATATGTGTCCGGGCTGCACCAGGTCTTCAGGCTGGGCCTCGGCAGCGACGGCGGCCTGGATCGTAACTGCCCGGTCTGCCGCGGAAATGCCGGTGGTCACGCCCTCAGCGGCTTCGATAGACACGGTAAAAGGCGTGGAATGCGCAGCATTGTTATCATTGACCATCATCGGCAAACGTAACTGTCGACAACGTTCACGTGAGAGGGTGAGACAGACCAGGCCACGCCCATATGTCGCCATAAAATTGATGTCCTCGGGTTTGACCATTTCTGCGGCCATGATCAGGTCACCTTCATTCTCACGGTCTTCATCATCCATAATGACAACCATTTTACCCTGGCGAATATCTTCAATAATCTCTTCGGTTGTGTTCAAGGCCATACTGTTTACCCTAATGCTTAATAAATCCATGCTGCTGTAAAAATGCCATGTCGATACCGGCATTCGCATCGGCAGCATGCTCACCTAACACCAATCGTTCCAGGTACCTGGCCAGCAAATCAACCTCGATATTGACCTGCGTTCCCGCTTGATAGGTATCCATGATGGTCTCCTGCAGTGTATGCGGTACGATATTCAGCTCAAAGCGGGCACCCTGTACGGCATTTACCGTCAAGCTGGTACCATCAACACAGACAGAACCCTTGTGCGCGATGTAGCGCGCCAGTCCATCCGCGACCTGGATTTCGAACCTGATCGAACGCGCATCCTGCCAGCGTCGGCTAACCGTACCGATACCATCTACATGTCCACTGACAAGGTGTCCACCCAGGCGTGTCGTCGGTGTCAGCGCTTTTTCGAGATTGACCCGCTGACCTTGTTGCCACTGGCCAACACAGGTATTGGCCAGTGTCTCACCCGACACATCGGCCCAGAAACCATCACCCGGAAGTTCCACTGCCGTCAGGCAGACACCATTCACGGCAATGCTGTCACCCAGCTGCACATCACTCAGATCCAGCTTACCACTACGTATACGCAAGCGCAGATCACCATCACTCGGCTGCAGATCAACAATTTCGCCTATAGCTTCAATAATTCCTGTAAACATAATAATTCAGAATAAAATCACAAGGGAGAAACAGACATCCCTTTCACCTTTACTCTTTGCTCTTTACCTCTGCAGTCAAACACCAGTCCTCACCCACGGCACGTATATCACGGATGTTCAGCTCAATACGTTGATCCATTGTCTGCAATCCGGGCAGGTCGAACAGCCCTCTGGCCGCATTTCCCATCAGATGCGGGGCAATAAATATCATCAGCTCATCCACCAGTCCCGCATTCAACATTGCCCCACTCAGAGTTGCCCCTGTTTCCAGTAACACCTCGTTTATCTGTTCATTACCCAGGTATGTCAGCAGTTCCGGCAGGTCGATCCTGCCGCCTGCAGAAGGCAAATAGACAAGCTCGGCGCCTGCACGCTGCAACTCCGCCTCACGTTCGGCGTCCTTGACGGCGGTGACAATAATACTGCGCCCCGCCTGCTGCAATAAACGCGCATCTGCAGGTGTGTTCAGGTTCGGATCGAGGATAGTCCTGAGCGGCTGTAACCAGCCACCCTCCGGCACATTATCCTGCAGACGCACATTCAGCGCGGGATTATCCGCCAGCACCGTACCTATACCTGTCATAATGGCAGAGCTTTGCGCACGCAGACGGTGTACCTGTTGCCTGGCTGCGCTGCCGGTGATCCATTTGCTTTCACCCGAGGCCATCGCTGTGCGGCCATCCAGACTCATTGCCATCTTGCATCGAACCAGCGGCCTGCCCGTGCGCATACGCATGTTGAACCCGGCATTCAGTTCCTCTGCCTGCGCCTGCATTAGACCACTGCTGGTTTCGATACCCGCCTCCTGCAGTTGCGCCAGACCCTTACCGGCAACCTCGGGATTCGGATCCTGCATGGCTACGACCACACGCCGTATACCCGCTTTGATCAGGGCTTCACTACACGGGGGGGTACGCCCGTGGTGACAGCAAGGCTCGAGGCTGATATAGGCCGTGGCTCCGCGTGCGCTATCACCCGCCTGTTGCAGTGCATGCACTTCGGCATGTGCGCCACCGGCGCGCTGATGCCAGCCTTCACCGACTACATTTCCGTCCTTGACCAGCACACAACCGACGCGGGGATTGGGGGCCGTCGTATACAGACCGCGCGCGGCCAACTGCAGTGCCCTGGCCATATGTATACTGTCTGTTTGCGCACTCATCAGGGTGTGTTCAGCCACTTCACTATTTGTTATTTTCACCTGGAAGCAGGTCCAGTTGATGCTTTTTCAATTCCGGACTGGGCTCACGTTCAAGGCGTTCAATCTCTTCACGGAATTCATTGATATCCTCAAAACTCCGATACACCGAGGCAAAACGCACATATGCGACCTGATCGAGTTCACGCAGTTCATTGATGACCCACTCACCCAGTGCTCGCGAAGGTACCTCGCGTTCACCGGTCGCGCGTATTGCGTGCTTGATGCGGTTAATCGCGGCCTCGATAGCCTCGGTATCCACCGGACGTTTTTCCAGTGCCCTGACAATACCGCTACGTAACTTTTCCTCCTGGAAGGATTCGCGTACTCCACTACTTTTAACAATTTTGGGCATATGCAGTTCAGCCGATTCGTAGGTCGTGAAGCGTTCACCGCAGGTCAGGCATTTACGTCTGCGGCGCACCTGATCACCCTCGTTGGCCAGACGCGAGTCGATGACCTTGGTATCTTCTGCACTACAAAAGGGACAGCGCATGAAACCACATCCTGAACATCATACCGGTCAATAAACCTAGCCGTACACCGGCAACTGTTTGCATACCTTGTCGACTTTTGCCCGGACCTGATCAACGATGTCTTCATTACCCAGATCATCAATGATATCGCACATCCAGTTAGCCAGATCAGTGACTTCGGTCTCACCGAAACCGCGTGTTGTGACAGCCGGTGTACCGACACGAATACCACTGGTCACAAAGGGGGATTGCGGATCATTCGGTACGGCATTCTTGTTTACGGTGATATGTGCACGCCCCAGTGCTGCATCAACATCCTTGCCGGTAATACCTTTATCGATGAAGTCAACCAGGAACAGGTGATTATCGGTTCCACCCGACACAACCTTGTAACCTCGTTTGATGAAGACATCTGCCATGGCCCGGGCATTGTTGATGACCTGCTGCTGATACGACTTGAAATCGTCCTCCAGGGCTTCCTTGAAAGAGACCGCCTTGGCGGCAATGACATGCATCAACGGTCCACCCTGGATTCCCGGGAAAATCGCCGAATTCAACTTCTTCTCAATTTCAGCATTCGCCTTGGCCAGAATCAGACCACCACGCGGTCCGCGCAAGGTCTTGTGGGTCGTTGTCGTCGTAACGTCGGCAATCGCAACCGGGCTGGGGTATAAACCTGCGGCAATCAGGCCGGCAACATGGGCCATGTCAACCATCAGGTAGGCGCCTACACTATCCGCAATATCGCGGAATCGCTGCCAGTCGACCACGCGTGAATAAGCACTGAAACCGGCAATGATCATTTTTGGCTTGTGTTCCTGTGCCAGCCTCTCGACTTCCTCATAATCGATTTCGCCAGTGGCGTCGTCGAGGCCATACTGCACTGCATTATATGTCTTACCAGAAAAATTAACCTTGGAGCCATGGGTCAAATGACCGCCGTCGGCGAGACTCATACCAAGCACGGTATCACCGGCCTGGAGCAGGGCCAGGAACACGGCAGCATTGGCCTGGGAGCCGGAATGTGGTTGCACATTGGCATAATCGGCTGCAAATAGCTGCCTTGCCCTGTCGATCGCCAGTTGCTCGGCAACATCGACATTTTCGCACCCGCCATAGTAACGCTTTCCCGGGTATCCTTCGGCATATTTGTTCGTCAGCACGCTACCCTGTGCCTGCATAACGCGAGGGCTTGTATAGTTTTCCGAGGCAATCAGCTCAATATGCACTTCCTGACGCTTCTCCTCCGCCTGTATGGCAGACCACAATTCGCCATCAAACCCCTCGATCATCATGTCTTTTGAAAACATTCATCTATCCTCTAAAATATGACTATGCCCTAAGCTGAATACATTCGCTATGACAGGAATATCACCTGTTAGCAGATCCCTGGCATAAATCGCTGCAAAACCAGGAAAAAGGATGCAAATCATACATTATTTATCCGAATCATGCATTTTTATTCTTCCCGAGGAACAACTTTTTTGTTAGATTTTATAAACTTATAATAATAGAGGAATGGCGACCCGAGGAGAATCCATGCCCGGACCATTGTGCTTGCTGTTTCTGACAATTACATGGACCCGTTTGGCATTCAGAAACGGATCAATCACTTTTTTCAGGCACGGCATATTATGGCATCGGATATTTATCAGAAGCTGCAGCAAGGCATTGGACATCAGCAACGACACGAATTCCTCGCTGCAGAAGAGCTCTATCGAGAGGTCCTGGAAGCACATCCTAATCACCCGGATGCCCTGCATTTACTGGGCGTTCTGGCCTATCAAATAGGCGACTATGAAGTCGCTGAAGACCTGATCGGACATGCCATCGATGTCAACGGTGCGATTGCTGACTACCACAATAATCTGGGGGAAGTGCTGCGTGTAACCGGCCGGCTTGATGATGCACGCCAGCAATATCAACAGGCCCTGTCACTCGATCCTGAACACCCCAATGCACAAATGAATCTGGAAAAACTGGACCAACCCCAGGCAGGCGCCGTGCACCCAACAACCGACACGAGCGAATTTATCCCGGATGTCAGCCAACACCTGCCCTCGTATTTGCTCAGCCTCGAAGATGAAACGGCACGACCAGGCCAGAACCTGATCGATCTGTCATTACTGGCTGCGCATAAGGCGAGCCAACTGGACCTGCAGGCCATTGCCAGCCGCTTCCCCGACAACATTGCCAACGCCATCAATCTCTGGCCAGGAGAACATTACAGGCTACTGGCCGCCCTGATTGATATCCTGCAACCCGGTCTGGTTATTACGATTGGCACATCCACCGGTGCCAGCATTCTCAGCATAAAGGATAATCTGCCTGCAAACGGAAAAATCATCACCTATGACACCACGTCCTGGTCGCAACGCAGCGACTGCGGCCTGGTCGAAACTGACTTTGATATGCAACTGCAACAGAAACTGGTTGACCTGAGCGATCCTGTCCAGGCCCAAAGCGAACAGGGATTACTTGAACAGGCAGATATTATTATCATCGAGAACAGCAGGGACGAACACCAGGTGCGCGACTACTGTGAGTTACTGGACATTCTTTCATTTAACAAACCACCTCTCGTCGTCCTCGACGATACCCGCGTGGTACCTATGCTAAAAACGTGGCGAGCAATCAGCCACCCCAAACTTGACCTGACGTCCTTCGGCCACTGGACCGGTACCGGTCTGATTGAATGGAAGTAGTCACATCATGGCCTGATATGGCAAAAGTCCCGGAATCAGGCGCAAATGCCCCTGACTGAGGCAAATATTTATAAAATAATCCATTTTTCATGAAACTATCCGCGTAAGGATTGATCTCAATAATGGATTACCAACGAGATTTTACCATGAATTATAAAGCCCTGTTCGCAATCCCGGCGTTATTGTGGTTGGCCGTAGCAACTGCCGGCCAGGTCAAAGATACACGCTCTATCCATCAACAAAGTGGTCCCGCTACCGTTGCTGTGCTCGAATTGTATACCTCGGAAGGTTGCAGCAGTTGCCCACCGGCGGAACGCTATCTACATGAGATCACTGAAAAATATGCGGACAAGAAACAGTTTATCGCGCTCGCCTTTCATGTTGATTACTGGGACTACATCGGCTGGGAAGACCCGTATGCAGATCCGGCATACGGTGATCGTCAGCGCGAAGCGGCAATGCGCAACAGACTTCGCACCCTGTATACACCTCAATTCGTGCTTCATGGAAAGGATTTTCCGGCCTTCCGCAATATCCCCAAAGCCATTGACATCGTCAATGATATAAAACCGCGCGCCGATATTGATATCAATGCCAGCCTCAACAAGACCAACCTGCTGGACGCCCGCATTTCCATCAGTGCGCGCGGGGAACGCGCAAAATCACACGCCAATGTCTTCATTGCGATCGCCGAGAACAGACTGTCATCGCAGATTACGGATGGCGAGAACGAGGGACTGCATCTGCAACATGATCATGTCGTACGCAAATTCATCGGCCCATTCACGCTCAAGGGAAAGGACAGGCTGGATCTCAGGAAAGAAATCGCAATAGACAAACAATGGAAACTGGCTGATCTGAGTCTCGTGGTTTTCGCCCAGGACAGCGTCGATGGCAGCACACATCAGGCCATCCGTGTACCGCTCAGCGGTTTGAACAGCAACTAGCATCGCCACGAATGTGGCCGTATTATTGCCCGAATGGTTCGACGGGCCTGGAAAATACATCCTTGACCTGGTGATACAGATGCTCACTCAGTTGGCGACGGTTCATATCGTGCGGCACAAAGGCATCGCAGAAGTCCAGATATACGTCGATATGTCCAGCCCCCAGCACACGCATGACATGCCCGCCAAAACCCGCGTTATCAATAAAAGGGGCAAGGGTGTCGCGCTTGCCCTTGCGGAAATAGCGGATGGCCACAGCCTGGACCGGGACGCCTGCATCTATGCCGGTTTGCAGGATCGCGGAAAAAAAGCGGTGTACCTGCTCGCCATTATGCGTTGTCCCTTCGGGGAATACGGCGACTGTGGCTTGCTGCTGTAGCGCTGTGACGATCTCCGCATTCAGACGCCCGACAGCTGCAGCCGATCCGCGTTGCAGAAAGAATGTCCCGCTCCATTTCGGTAACAGGCCGATCAACGGCCATGACATGATTTCGTCCTTGGATACAAAACGCGCTGCGGTTACGGCATCCAGGGCAATAATATCCAGCCATGAAATATGATTGGCGGCCAGCAATCCCTGACACGGCTGTCCGCGCACATTAATCCTGAGCCCCATTAACCAGGCCAGGACCTTCATCCACAACCTGATAACATGTTTACCCGACCTGCGTTGATACCAGTATTTACCGGCAAACACATGCATCAGGATAATTAACGTAAACCCTGTCAGCGTATATACTAATACGACAGGTAAGCGCAGCAGGATCCACAGCCATTTCATCAATAACACCGCAATCCGGGGTGAATGCGTCCGGCATCGGACCAGCAAACAGATATAATGGCATTACACATCGGCTTGCATATACAATAGAATATTCATAGCTACATACATAACAGATTTACTTACACGATAGAACACTATGGCTCAATATATTTTCACCATGAATGGCGTCGGCAAGGTGGTGCCACCGAATCGCGTTATCCTTAAAGACATATCCCTGTCCTTTTTCCCGGGGGCGAAGATTGGCGTTCTTGGCCTGAATGGTTCCGGCAAATCCACACTACTGCGTATCATGGCCGGCATCGACAAGGATTACCTGGGTGAGGCCAGGCCACAGGCGGACATTAACATTGGTTACTTGCCGCAGGAGCCACAACTGGACCCCGGCAAAGATGTACGCGGCAATGTCGAAGAGGGCCTCGCCGATATCAGCGCTGCGCAGGCGCGCCTGGATGAAATATACGCAGCCTATGCCGAACCCGATGCCGACTTTGATGCACTCGCCAGCGAACAGGCGCGCCTGGAAAATATCCTCCAGGCTGGTGACGGCCATAATATGGAACGCACGCTGGAAGTAGCGGCCGAGGCATTACGCCTCCCGCCCTGGGATGCGGATGTAAGTAAACTGTCCGGTGGCGAAAAACGCCGAGTGGCACTGTGCAAGCTGTTACTTTCCAAGCCCGACATGCTGCTGCTGGACGAACCAACCAACCATCTGGATGCCGAATCGGTGGCCTGGCTGGAACAGTTTCTGAAGGAATTCAACGGCACGGTCGTAGCGATTACCCACGACCGTTACTTTCTCGATAATGTCGCCGGCTGGATTCTGGAACTCGACAGGGGACACGGCATACCGTGGGAAGGGAATTATTCCTCATGGCTGGAACAGAAGGAAAAGCGCCTCGAAAATGAAGCCAAACAGGAAGCAGCCCATATCAAGAGCATGAAAGCGGAACTGGAATGGGTGCGCAGTGGCAGCAAGGGCCGCCACGCGAAAAGCAAGGCGCGCCTGCAACGCTATGAAGAACTGTCATCACAGACGTTCCAAAAGCGTAATGAAACACAGGAACTGTATATCCCGCCGGGACCCCGTCTCGGTGATCTTGTCATCGAGGCCCAACATGTCAGCAAGGGTTTCGGTGAACGCCTGCTGGTCGAGGACCTGAATTTTAACCTGCCACGCGGTGGTATCGTCGGTATTATTGGCCCGAATGGCGCCGGTAAATCCACACTGTTCAGGATGCTGTACGGACAAGAGCAGCCGGACAGCGGCGACATCCGTATCGGTGATACCGTCAAGTTATCCTATGTCGATCAGAGCCGCGATGCACTCGATGGCAATAACACGGTATGGCAGGAAATCTCCAATGGCCAGGACCTTATCACGATCGGTAGTTACGAAACCAGTTCACGCGCCTACGTCGGGCGTTTTAATTTCAAGGGTAGCGATCAACAGAAGTTTATCAAGGACTTGTCCGGTGGTGAGCGAAACCGCGTGCACCTGGCCAAGCTATTGCAGAGTGGCGGCAATGTGCTGTTACTGGATGAACCCACCAATGACCTGGATGTCGAGACCCTGCGCGCCCTGGAAGAGGCCATTCTTACCTTCCCGGGTTGTGTCGTCGTCATTTCACATGACCGCTGGTTTCTGGACAGGATCGCCACCCATATGCTGGCGTTTGAAGGCGACAGTCAGGTGACCTGGTTTGAAGGCAATTATGCAGACTACGAGGCAGACTACAAACGCCGCCTGGGTGATGCTGCGGTGCAGCCCAGACGCATCAAATACAAGCGCATCGATGCCTGATACTCAGGAAAGCCGCGACCTCAATGAGCGCAGCGGAGCTCTCAGCAACATCAACGCTATGTAAATACCCGCATAGATCAATGGCTCCAGCAAGTCCTTTTTGACCAACCAGATATAATGCACAACGCCGAGCAGACCGATCAGGTAAACCAGTTTGTGCAGTTTTTTCCATCGTCGTCCGAGCCGGCGCATCATTTTATTGGTCGATGTCAGGGCCAGCGGAATCAACAGCAACCAGGCCAGGAATCCGATCGTGATAAACGGTCTATCAATGATGTCCTCGCCCAGGTGAGACCAGTCCAGCCCGAGATCAAGACCGGCATAAATCACGAAGTGCAGGGTCACGTAGAAAAACGCATACAGTCCTAGCATACGCCTGATTCGCAATGGAAAGGTCCAGCCGCTTAATGTGCGCAACGGTGTCATCAACAGCGTCAACAGCAAGAACCGCAATGACCACGCACCGGTCTCATGGGTAATATACTCAACCGGATTAGCCCCGAGGATATCGGGAGCCAGGCTAACGGCATACAGTAAATAGAGAAAAGGAGTCAGTGATAACAGCCACACAACAGGCTTTATGAACCGCAACATCATTAATTACCTAAAGCTATGTCAGAAGAACTTTCGCAGATCCATCCCCGCATAAAGATGAGCCACCTGCTCTTCATAGCCATTAAACATCAGTGTTTTTTTACGTCGGGTAAATATTGAACCTGAGCCAATAACACGTTCACGCGCCTGACTCCAGCGCGGGTGGTCTACATTGGGATTAACATTGGCATAAAAACCGTATTCACGCGGGCCGGCCAAGACCCAGGTCGTCTTCGGCATCGTCTCAGTAAAACGAATCTTGACTATGGATTTTATATTTTTGAAGCCGTATTTCCATGGCAGCATCAGACGTAAAGGGGCGCCGTTCTGGTTCGGCAGGACTTCGCCATACAGGCCGACAGCGAGTATCGACAACGGATTCATGGCCTCATCCATACGCAAGCCCTCGACATACGGCCAGTTCAGCACGCGTCTTTTCTGCCCGGGCATCTGCTTGGGATCATACAACGTCGTAAATTCGACAAACTTCGCTCTCGACGTTGGCTCGAATCGTTTGATCAATGAAGCCAGGGAGATACCGACCCAGGGAATAACCATCGACCAGGCCTCAACACAACGAAAGCGATAGATACGTTCCTCGAGTAAACTGTCCTTGACCAGGTCCTCGAGATGATAGTCTGCAGGCCGAGCAACCTCACCCTCAACCCTGACTGTCCAGGGTTTTGTTTTCAGGCTGTGCGCATTGCGTGCGGGATCGGTTTTCGAAGTGCCGAATTCATAAAAATTATTATAACCTGTGACATCCTTATAGGGGGTCGGCTTTTCATCGGTACTCAATGCAGACTTCTTCACCCCTTGCAGTTTTTCCCGCGCCGCGCTGACATCCGCAGGCAGCCACAGACCAGGAACCATCGCCGCACCGGCCAGGCCAACACCCGCCTGGATAAACTGCCTACGCTTCCTGTACAGTTCCGGGGACGTAATTTCGGATGATTTGATATCGGATGGCTTTTTTATCAGCATTTATATACCCACGCAATGAAAGTAGTTAGATGTTAATTGAGACTGGTAAAAAATCGATAAGTTGCATAATTCTGCCATTTATAATCTAACAAAAATATCACAAATCCATCACGGAGCATGTGCGCAAGCATATCTACATGGAGTCAATACAGTTAACGACCAACACATATGCGTACTTTAATACATCCCATAAATACTGGAATATTTACAATTGCTTGAATGACCCTGGACAGGTGGTTTTTTATTCCTTATTTTTTGCTACGAAGGCGTGAAATATAATAGTGCATAGTGATGCCACTGATTCCCCCTCCTTCAAGGACGATTCCATGGAAGGAATCGTACCTTCGCCCATCCCTGAACTTGCACCAAATCCTTCCTTGGATCCGTACTAGAAGGACGGGGGGGTGTAATTCCCGGATTGTACTGCGCACGATCGAGAAAATAATCAAGCCGTAGTATTTCGACGTATCAATTCCGCTCTAATCTTCTCGAGCCTGCGCCGGTTAACACCAAAATCATAATAACCAAGACGTGCAGCGGATCGCACGTGGCACAGGCCTTCCCTGGCATCCCAGTAGAATTCTAGATCATCGACAAAACCGAACAGGCGCGATCTGCATTCAGCATGCAGATAGTTGTTTTGTTGCGTTATCACGCCGACACCGGGCATCGAGGCAAGTATTGATTGCAGCGTCTTCAGTTCGTGTTGCGGATCGTTGCTAAAGATGAATGACTCTATAAACTGATGACTGTCCCGCGGCGCCAGACTGGATACACAATTGGGCTTGCCTGTACAGGGGGCCAGGTAATAATCAGTGACGTTAATATATTGTGGACGTTTCCCGGAAAAGCTCTTCATGTACGCACCCTGGATTGCCTGACTGATCAATCGTCCTGATCAGTACTTCTTTGCCAGCTTTGCTGCTGATCAATCCACCCAGACACGGGCATTCCTGAACATACGCATCCATGGCGAGTCTTCGAGCCAGTCTTCGGGGTACCATGAATGCTGAACGCTGCGGAACACACGTTCCGGATGGGGCATCATGATTGTAAAGCGGCCATCCTCATTACAGAGACCGGTCAGACCGGCAGGAGAACCATTGGGATTCAACGGATAGGTCTCGGTGGCCTGGCCGTAATGATCGACATATCGCATCGATGAAAGGCCGGAGTGCAGTAATTGCTCGAGTGCCGACGGATCCGGAAACTCCATCCTCCCTTCTCCATGTGCAACGGCAATGGGCAGGCGTGCCCCTGCCATTTCAGTAAAAAAGATCGAAGGTGAATCGTTTATTTCGACCAGTGCAACCCGCGCCTCGAATTGCTCGGACTGGTTACGGACAAAGTGTGGCCACAAATCTGCACCAGGGATAATACTGTGTAAATTGGACATCATCTGACATCCATTACAGACACCCAGTCCAAAACTGTCTGCGCGCTCAAAGAAAGCGGAAAATTTTTCTTTCAGATCCGCATTGAACAATATCGACTTGGCCCAGCCCTCACCGGCACCCAGCACATCACCATAGGAAAAGCCTCCGCAAGCCACGAGGCCCTTGAAATCATTGAGATCAACCCGTCCCTGCTGGATATCACTCATATGCACATCGATACTGTTAAATCCGGCCCGATCAAAGGCCGCAGCCATTTCAATATGACCGTTGACACCCTGCTCGCGCAGAATGGCCACATTGGGGCGAACACCTGTGTTGATATAGGCTGCACTGATATTGTCATCCGCATCGAAACTCAGATTCACATTGAGGCCGGGATCATCCACATCAGCAATCAGATCAAATTCCTGTTGTGCGCATTGCGGGTTGTCGCGCAGTTTTTGCATATGCAGACTGGTCTCGGACCAGGCCTGTTGATACTCTGTGCGTGTGGCCGACAGGACCGGCTTGTGTGCATAACTGAACTCGATCTGATCACTGTCATTCAGTGTACCGATAACATGCGTATAATGCCCCAGGCCGGCATCATGTACTGCCTTCAGGACCTCGTCGGTATCGTAATGGTGAACCTGAATCACGGCACCGAGCTCCTCCGCAAACAGCGCGGCATGGATATCATCACCCAGATCATCGAGATGGATCGAAATACCGCAATGACCAGCAAAGGCCATCTCGCACAAGCTGACAAACAGACCGCCGTCCGAACGGTCATGATAGGCCAGCAACAGACCGGCATCATTCAACTCCTGAATTAGCGCAAAAAATGCCTTGAATGACTGCGGATCGTCAAGATCCGGGGCATGATGACCTATCTGTTTATATACCTGCGCCAGCGCCGATGCACCGAGGCGATTGTGACCCTTGCCGAGATCAATCAGGATCAGATCGGTATCGCCCTTGTCGGTATGTAATTGCGGCGTCAGGGTCTTGCGCACGTCGGTGACCTCGGCAAAGGCCGATATCACCAGCGACAACGGCGCAGTCACTTCTTTGCTCTGCCCGTCTTGCTGCCATACGGTTTTCATCGACATTGAATCCTTGCCAACCGGGATGGTGATATCCAGTTGCGGACATAATTGCATACCAACCGCCTTGACGGCCTCGAACAATCCTGCATCTTCCCCCGGGTGCCCGGCGGGCACCATCCAGTTCGCCGATAACACCACGCGCTCCAGTTTGCGCACACGCGCTGCTGCCAGATTGGTCAATGCCTCGCCAACGGCCATACGCGCCGAGGCCGCATGATCTATCAGTGCAACAGGTGTACGCTCACCCATCGCCATGGCTTCACCACAATAATCCGTATAGCTACTGCTCGTCACACCAACATCGGCTACCGGGACTTGCCAGGGGCCGACCATCTGATCGCGCGCGATCAATCCGGTGACGCTACGATCACCGATCGTAATCAGGAAATTCTTGCTCGCCACAGTCGGCAATCTCAATACCCGCAAGGAGGCTTCCGCCAGATCGATGTTGGCAGGATCGAACTCCTGCTTGGTAAAGGGATGATGTTTGACATCACGTAACATCTTCGGTGGCTTGCCCAGCAGTACCTCCATTGGCATATCTATGGGTGTATTATCAAAATGACCGTCGCCGACTACCAGTTGCTGCTCCTCCGTCGCTTCTCCGATAATCGCATAGGGGCAACGCTCACGCTCACAGATTTGCACAAATGTTTCCAGGTCCTGTTGTGCCACGGCGAGCACATAGCGCTCCTGGGATTCATTACACCAGATTTCCATCGGTGACATGCCCGGCTCGTCATTCGGAATCGTACGTAATTCAAAACGGGCACCGCGCCCGCAATCATTGACCAGTTCCGGCATCGCATTGGACAGGCCTCCCGCGCCGACATCGTGGATCGAAATAAGCGGATTATCCTTGTCCATTTGCCAACAACGGTCAATGACCTCCTGACAACGACGCTGCATCTCCGGGTTGCCGCGCTGCACAGAGGCAAAATCGAGGTCCTCATGACTGCTGCCCGATGCCATCGAAGATGCGGCACCACCACCAAGGCCGATCAGCATCGCCGGCCCGCCCAGCACTATCAATTGTGCACCGGCAGGAATACTATGCTTTTCTACATGTCCCGCCTTGATATTACCAAGGCCACCCGCCAGCATGATCGGCTTGTGATAGCCACGGATTTCTTCACCCGTCGGTCCTGGCACCTGTTCCTCGTAGGTACGGAAATAACCATTGATATTCGGGCGACCAAATTCGTTATTGAAGGCCGCCGCCCCTATGGGCCCTTCGAGCATGATATCCAGAGCCGAAACAATCCGCCCCGGTTTTCCATGATCTGTCTCCCAGGCCTGCTCGGCACCCGGTATACGCAGGTTTGACACGGAAAAACCACACAGGCCGGCCTTGGGTTTCGACCCCCGGCCAGTCGCACCCTCATCCCTTATTTCACCACCGGAACCTGTCGCCGCACCGGGAAAAGGCGATATCGCCGTCGGATGATTATGGGTCTCGACCTTCATCAGGATCGACATTTCCTCCTCATGATAGCCATATTGCCCATTGTTCTGACCAGGATAGAAACGCCCGGCCTGTGGACCGCTGATGACCGCCGAATTATCTTTATAGGCTGACAGAATGCCACTGGAATTATGATAGTAGGTATTGCGGATCATATTGAATAAGGAATTTTGCATAGCCTTGCCATCAATGATCCAGTCGGCATTGAATATCTTGTGGCGACAGTGTTCCGAGTTGGCCTGGGCGAACATCATTAATTCGATATCGTTAGGGTTGCGCTTCAGGGCAGTAAAATTCTCTACCAGATAATCGATCTCGTCATCAGCCAGGGCCAGCCCCCACTCGGCGTTGGCCCTGATCAGGGCCTCTCGACCACCACCAAGAATATCGACAGATTGCATCGGTGCAGGGTCTGCCTGCACAAACAGGGCCTCCGCCTCATCCAGACTGTACATGACGGCCTCTGTCATGCGGTCATGCAGCTGGGTAATAATGCTAGCAAGCTGTGCATTACTGAACTCACCATCACTACAGGTCAGGTAATAGGCAATGCCGCGCTCGATACGCCTGACCGGCACCAGGCCACACACGTGGGCTATATCGGTAGCCTTGCTTGACCATGGTGAAATCGTCCCGGGCCTTGGTACAACCAGAATCAATTGCCCCTCGGGCTGCCCCACCTGCAATTGCGGCCCGTACTGCAGCAGACTGTCCAGAATATCGCGTTGGCGACCGTCCAGGGTCTGCTCCAGATCGACAAAATGGATAAATTCTGCATAGATAGCGGACAAGCCGGGAACCTCCTGGCTGATCGTATTGAAGAGTTTATCCAGGCGAAATTGGGATAAGGCGGGTGAACCCTGCAACTGAAGCATTAGTCTTTCCTGTTATTGGGTGTTGATCTGTTGACAAGCTCTAATTCTACTAAATATGCATACACAGGGGAAAGGAAAAAGGGCAAGATAGCGGGAAAATAGACCATGACCCCGGATATACTGCTACAGACAGGGTTCAGGCCAATAAGCTTGTGTACCCTGCTGTTAACGGATCACCGTCAATTCTTTCCAGTCAAATCCCGTTTCCTGATCAGCCAGCGCAATCCAGTCAACTGAACAATTCAATGCAGACGAAAAAGATTCCAGCACCTTATCGGGGTGATTGTTTTTTTCACTCAAATGGGCCGCTACGATATGCTGCAGACGACTGCAGTCAATATCACGTAACAGAGCAGCAGCCTGTTCGTTACTGAGATGACCCGTCCTCCCTGCCACGCGCTGCTTTAACTGTTGCGGGTAACTACCATTCATCAGCATATCCAGGTCATGATTACCTTCCAGTAACAATGCGTCCACGCCGTCCAGCATTTGCCTGATATGCGTGGTAATACAACCGGTATCAGTTAATATGCCCAAACGCAGCGCGCCATCCGAGAACACAAACTGGGCCGGTTCACGTGCGTCATGAGGTACGGGATAGGGATTTATTTCCAATCCATCAATTGAAAATACCTGGTGACTGTTAAACACAGAAATGAAGGAATATTCTTCCCGTTGCCGACAATGTGAATAGGTTCCTGCCGTCATCCACACCGGTAATTCATATTTACGCGATAATCGTGCGACCCCCTGTACATGATCGCTGTGTTCATGCGTGACCAGGATCGCGCTCAGGTCCTGTGGCGTTTTTCCCAGTCGCTGCAGGCGCTTCTCGACTTCACGCGTGGAAAAACCACAATCGACAAGCACACAAGTTTCATCACACTCAACCAGGGTGGCATTGCCCTTGCTGCCACTGCCCAACGACGCGAATCTGAGTGTAGACAAGTGCTGGCTTTCGCTATTTCAATTGCTCGTGCAGGAGCCTCAGAATACGCTCGCCCGTCGACGAAGTCTCCGCCTCACCCTTGTCATTATTGACAACCAGGCGCACCGCTTCCTGTTCATCAAGCAATGTTACCTGGTACAAGACCTCCTCGCCTGCTTTCTTGTCTGACCAGAATTTCAGCTTCGACAATATACCACTGTCCTTCGTGGTACGATCAGGATCACTGTATTTCACATAGTAAATACCTTTGGATCGATTGCGATCAACAACGCTGAAACTGACTCGATCAAGTGCCAGCCCAACCAGGCGCCAGGCGCGGGAAAAATCTTTCTGCAGGACCACAGCAGCACGATCTCCGTCTGTATACAACTGTGCCTTTGGCTGCTGCTGTTGACCGCTGGCAAGCACACTGCTGGCCTCGCTTTTTGGTATCCCCAGCTGAATCATCAGTCGTTTCAGCATGATCGCCTCAAGATCAGGATCTGACGGACGTACCTCCCACACCGACCCCTCACTGGACAGTTCTCCGCCTATGATACGTTCCACCATGCCACGATGCGCTATAAACAGTTCGAGTGATTCACTATCGGGACCTTGCTCGATACGGACACGGAATTTATCCCGGGTTCCGGAAGTATATGCGGCCGCGAACACCTTGCCGAGCAGGTTACGTATGGTGCCTTTGGGGATATTAGCCCTGTTCTCGGCCCATTCGGTCTCCATGACACCCAGTTCAGGCTTATCCTCGACCAGCACAAAGCCCGTCTTTAACCAGAATTCACGAATACGCGGCCATATCTGTTCCTTGCTACCTTTCAAGACCAGCCAGGCATAGGGCCCCTCGTGTTCATAGCTGACACCCGATTGCTGCGGTAATCCCTGCAATCCTTCCGTTTTCTGGCCAGTCGATAACTGCTGACCGACATAGGCCGAATAGGTATTCGCCTGAGTGGCAGGATCAGAAATATCCAGGTCCCGATTGGTCGCCGGCGTGGTCAGGTCAGGCGGAATTTCCAGTGATTGCTGTTTTACCGTGCTTTTATAATCGATACCTTCATCGGTTACAGAGCCAAAACTCGAACAACCTGCCAGTACTACAGCCAGACATACGGCAACGATGCTGTTATCTGTTAGCGTTTTCTTAATTGAAATCATGTTTTACCTAAATCTTATTGAATCACACCGGCCTGTCGTAATGCCTCACGGACCGGCTCATGATATTGTTCAGACAGTTTGGTCAATGGCAGGCGTATGCCGTCGGCAATCAAGTCCATTTCAGCCAGAGCCCATTTAACTGGAATCGGATTCGCCTCAAGGAACAGATTGCTGTGCAACAAGGCCAGTGTCTTGTCTATCTGTCGAGCCTTGTCGGCGTCTCCTGCCAGCGCTGCTGCGCACATGTCGTGCATCGCCTGCGGTGCTACATTACTGGTAACGGAGATCACCCCTTTGCCGCCCTGGAGCAAAAAGTCACAGCCGCTCGCATCGTCGCCGCTATAGAGTTCGAGGCGATTATCGCAAAGCTCGAGTATTTGCTGCAGTCTGCCAAGATCACCGGTTGCCTCCTTGAGGCCGACTATATTGGGTACATGTGAGAGACGCTCAACGGTTTCCGGTAACATATCGCAGGCAGTCCGGCCCGGCACATTATACAGTATTTGCGGAATAGGCACGGCATCTGCGATGGCCTTGTGATGCAGATACAGACCCTCCTGGGTCGGTTTGTTGTAATAGGGCGTGACCAGCAAGCAGGCATCAGCGCCGGCCTCCATCGCACAACGGGTCAGATGCAGGGCCTCACTGGTGGAATTAGCCCCGGTACCGGCGATGACCGGCACCCTGCCCTTGACCAGGTCGACCGTGTCGCGGATCAGATCACAATGTTCCTTTTCATCGAGCGTGGCAGATTCACCGGTTGTACCGACCGTAACTATGCCATCCGTCTGATTTTCAATATGAAATTCAATCAGTCTGGACAAGGATTCGTAGTCCAGTTCACCCCCGCGCTTCATCGGGGTAACCAGGGCCACCATACTCCCGTGGAACATCAGTATTCTCCGTAAATTTGACTGCCCACATGTTACAGTAGATCGATATCCAGGCACAACAATGAAGCCGGTAAAAGACGGCCAAAGCGGGTAAATAAGACGCCGCATCGGCTCGCGACCGCTGACGGGGATTACATCTATTGTATATAGTCGGGTTCCTTAACACTGCTGACTCGCCCGTAAAACCATTTCCCCAGGAAAATCATGCAAGCTCGAGCAGCGCTGGCGGCCAGACTGGCATCGGCCTACATAAGCATTTACTATGGGTATATTCAGAAAATCAACGACTTTTATCGATCATCATGCGCTAATCTATTGGCCACATAACGCGCAACCCTGAAGGATAGGACTATGCCAGATACAGAAACCGGAACCCGTGAAATCCGTATAGATCCCATTGTGCCCAGCAATTCGGTCCTGGTCGCAACCGCACGCAGCATGCGCCCACAAAAGGAAGAGGCCCCTGCCCCCCGTGATACCCGCAAACATGTTGAGACCTGCCCGTTTTGCCGCGGCAACGAGGACAAGACACCGCCAACCATCGCCAGCTATCCACAGGAACAGGACTGGGAAATCCGCATCGTTGAAAATCTGTACCCGGTACTGGGCGAGAACAATACCCAGGACAATCTGTCATTCGGTCTGCAACAGACCATCGAGGGCTATGGCCGCCACGAAGTCATCATTGACCACCCGGCACATGGTATCGCCATCCATGAAATGAGCATCGAGCACCTGGCCATGATTTTCAAGAGCTATCAGGACCGTATGTCTGCACTGTATGCATCCGATCCGCGCCTCAAATATGTCCTCGCCTTCAAGAATTTCGGCCCTGCAGCCGGCGGCAGTATTCCGCATACCCATAGCCAGATCATCGCCATGCCGGTGATCCCGGAAAATCTGTTCAACGAGGTCGAGAACAGCAAGAAATATTATCAAAAAAACAATCGTTGCATTTTTTGCTCACTGATTGACGAGGCGCTGACCTATGAGGCCACCATCTACGACCGTGAATCCGGTGAAGTGCGCAGAAAAATCAATGTCGGCCAGTATGTCATCGAAAAAAATGACAGATTCGTCGCGATCAAACCCTTTGCCAGCCGCTATGAATGGGAAATCCATATCCTCCCCCTCAACCATCATGCCGACTATCTGCAGGCCTCTGCAGATGACCTGCTGTCATTTGCGCGAGTCCTGAAGAACAGCATGGCGCGCCTGGAGCAGGTCATCGGTGGTGCGCAATACAATTACTTCCTGCATTCCATCCCGCATGGTGAAGAGCATGCTGATTGCGAGCCCAGTTATCACTGGCATCTGGAAATCTGCCCCCGAACCAGCATTCCGAACGGTTTTGAACTGGGCTCCGGCCTGTTCGTCAACACCGTGAGCCCCGAGGACGCCGCTGAAAAGTTACGTACTGTAGACTTATCCGATATACTCTAGTAAAAAGCATACATACGTTATTTGCCCTGCAAGCGAGGTCGACTATGAAGAACTATCTTGTTATTACTGCCTTGGGCAGTGACCGCCCGGGGATTGTCGATGAACTTGCACAATATATAACCGACCATGAATGTAATATAGAGGATAGTCGCATGAGTGTCCTTGGCGGCGAGTTCGCCATCATGCTGCTGGTCTCCGGCAACTGGAATACCATGGCCAAGTTGCAGGACCAGGTACCGGTTCTGGAACAGAAACTGGACATGTCGATCACGACAAAGCCCACGGAACTACGTCCACAAAGCAAAAAAAACCTGCCCTATGCAGCAGAGGTCATTTCGCTGGATCATCCCGGCATTGTCAATAAACTGGCCAATTTCTTTTCCACGCGCAATATCAATATCGAGGAAATGACTACCAGCAGTTATGCGGCAGCGCATACCGGCACACCGATGTTTTCTGTACATATGGAGATCGGCATCCCCGCCAGTATGTCCATAGCAGAACTACGCGAGGCATTCATGGAATTTTGCGACAATCTCAATCTGGATGCAGTACTGGAACCGCTGAAACCCTGAACACTATTATCGACAGCGTATAACGACGAGGATATAAATTATGACAACGGCCACCGTCGGCAAAAAGGTGCCTGCCTTCAACCTGCCCGCCACCGGCGACAAGAAAATCAGATTGTCCGAACTCAAGGACAAGAATGTTGTGCTGTATTTTTATCCCAAGGACAGCACCCCTGGCTGTACCCGCGAAGGCCAGGATTTTCGTGATCTGCATACAAAATTCAAACGTCAGAACACTGTGGTCCTCGGCGTTTCACGTGACAGCATCAAGTCACACGAAAAATTCAGGGAAAAGCAGAATTTTCCGTTCGACCTGATCTCTGACGAAGAAGAAAAACTGTGTGGTATTTTCGATGTCATCAAGATGAAAAACATGTACGGCAAGAAAGTGCGCGGTATCGAACGCAGCACCTTCCTGATCGGGCCGAACGGTAAACTGATCGAGGAATGGCGCAAGGTCAAGGTCGACGGTCATGCCGAGGCCGTACTGGATGCAGTAAAAACACTCAATAAGGAAAACAAAAGTTGACCATGGCAAAAAAAGCGATTCAAGGCGAACGCCTGTTCGTCCTCGACACCAATGTCCTGATCCATGATCCGACATCGATCTTCCGCTTCAAGGAACATGATATATACCTGCCCATGATCGTCCTGGAAGAACTCGACAATATGAAAAAGGGCGTCAGTGAAGTCGCCCGTAGTGCCAGACAAATGAGCCGCTTCCTCGACGAACTGCTGTCAGGCAGCAGTGTCGATGATATCAAACAGGGCCTGGCGCTTGCGCAAAATAGAAATGACCTTATCAGCCCCAGCGGACACCTGTTTTTTCAGACCCAGGCAATCGAAAGCACAATTCCCGCTGTTTTACCCGGCGAAAAAAATGATAATACCATCCTCGGCACCGTCATCTTTCTGCGTGACCAGTACCCGGACAAGACCATCACGCTGGTGTCCAAGGACATCAACCTGCGCATCAAGGCCACCGTCCTCGGTATCTATGCCGAAGACTACTTTAATGATCAGGTGCTCGAGGACGTCGACCTGTTGTATCGCGGCTCGCGCGCCCTCGACCAGGATTTCTGGGAACAACACAGCAAGAACATGGAATCCTGGAATGCCGAGGGACATACCTATTATCGCCTGCAGGGCCCGGAGGTCGATAGCTGGCAGGTCAATGAATTCCTGTATATGGAAAGCGATCCGAGCTTCAATTACCGCGTCTGCTCAAAAGAGAGCGACTCGGCCGTCATCGAGCTTGTACGCGATTACCAACAGCCAACACATAGCATCTGGGGCATCCAAGCACGCAATCGCGAACAGAACTATGCCCTGAACCTGCTGATGAATCCGGACATTGATTTCGTCACACTGGTGGGCATGGCCGGTACCGGCAAGACCCTGCTGACATTGGCCGCCGGACTGGAGCAGACACTGGAGGCCGGGCTCTATAACGAGATCATTATGACCCGTGTGACCGTACCGGTTGGCGAAGACATCGGATTCCTGCCTGGCACCGAAGAGGAAAAGATGACCCCGTGGATGGGCGCACTGATGGATAATCTCGAAGTGCTGACCAAGACCGAGGAGAACGGCGACTGGGGACAGGCCGCCACCAATGACCTGTTGCAACAACGCATCAAGATCCGCTCGCTGAACTTCATGCGTGGACGCACCTTCCTGAACAAGCTGATTATCATCGATGAGGCGCAAAACCTGACCTCCAAACAGATGAAGACCCTGATCACCCGCGCCGGCCCGGGCAGCAAGATCGTCTGTCTCGGCAACATAGCGCAGATCGATACCCCTTACCTGACCGAGACATCATCGGGCCTGACCTATGTTGTCGACCGTTTCCAGGGCTGGGAACACAGCGGTCATATCACGCTGGTACGCGGCGAACGCTCGCGCCTGGCGGATTTTGCGTCGGATGTTTTATAAGGGCGATTCTATAACAGCGCATAGAGATGCCTGAATTTTCTGTATTCTCAAGTAACTAACCCTGATCACTGTTCTGATAATGACAGAACGGCATGTCATCGCGAGAGCTATGGCCCATACATTAGAACAATATACAGGCGATCGTTTCCTGCCGTGGCGATCTGTCTGGCTTTATGTCCAGACTGCATGAACGATCCTGGATACGGGCCGCCAGAGATTGCTTCGCTGACCGCTCGCAATGACGAACCCTGTTGACTGGTCATGTCATCGCGAGGACAAAGGGCCATTCATTCAAAAGATCAAATGACGGTCCAAAGGGCCATTCATTCAAAAGATCAAATGACGGTCCAAAGGGCCATTCATTTAAAGAACATATAAACGGCCGCTGTTTTTTTGCGATGCGGCGATCTCCCGGAGTTTATATCCAGCACGAATCATGATCCTGATACACAATTGAATAGATTGCTTCAC
>CAMYJD010000035.1 GCA_947258655.1 uncultured Gammaproteobacteria bacterium
GGACCTAGCAGACCGAAGCTTGGCTTGTCCGGACCCTGGAAGATGACGCCCTCGCCCTTCATCCATTCGGCACTGACACGGAATGGCAATTTGTAGTACTTGGTACCGACGCCATAGCGCTTACGATCGTATTCCAGTGGATTATGGGTCGAGTCATTGGTGCCGTCAATAACACGTTCTCCCGTGGTATACCAGGCAAAGGTCTTCCAGTCCTGTCGACGGGGCCCCGCGCCACTGAACACCTTGGTCGCATTGACATATAAATGATAGTCCTTCTTACCATTATTATCCGAGGTATTGATACCATTGCCATTCTCAATCATCAACGAGTAACCGACCTCCCAGTCTGGCGCCACTTTCAGGCTGTTAAACAGCTGTACGCCGACACCGCGCGCCGCAGCGACGGATTGGTTAAACCCATTCAATGAAGTACCTGCTGGCAATGTTTGTGAAGGTGTATTACCTGTATAGTTTCGATTAGGGACACGCTCCAGCAACAACTGATTTGTACCTGCAGTAAAGTTCACATAATCGAACAGTGCGATACCCTGGTAGATTTCTTCCGCCATCGGGATCTTGAACTGCCCCGCACGCACACGGAATATATCTTTAAAATGATTCAGCGTGATACTGGCATCGGTGACTTTCGCAAACGAGCTGCCCGGATTGGTGATGGCATTATTGCCAAACTCCACCAGGAAGAAATAATTGACGTTGGAATCTATCGGCATACCAGTACCACGTACACCGATACGCGCACGATTGATATTGAATGCAGACTGGCTATCGAGGTCCGGGCCAATCAGCTTGGGTGGCACATACCTGCCTGCATTGGGGCCTGTGCCCGCTTCACTGGTATCATGCTGATACTGCGCTTGGATGAATCCCCATACCTTGGCGCGACCCGATGTATGATAACCCTCCGCACCCTGCAGCATCAGCCAGTCGGCTGCCTGTACAGTCGTATTAACACCAGCAAATGCTGCCGCGCACGAGGCCGCCAGCAATGTTTTCTTGAACATTGTTTTCATTCTTTTCTCCTCAGACATAATTTTATTATTATGCTTGGTTTTATTATCAATTAGTTATGCTTAAGGCTTGACCAGCATATAACCCTGCTTGACTAGATCGATGATCTGCACGACACCAGCTTTTACTTTCTTTGCATTCTTGTCAAGCTCAGGCTCGCCACCCAGCTTCTTACCGAAGTTACGAATAGTATTGGAACAGGCACTGAAACGAACACCCTGTTGAGCCAGGCCCTCTATGCGTCTAGCATTGGCATTGTCTTTCATCACCAGTCTCAGGCCAGGGCCAAACGCGACGATCTCGACAGCAACATCGTCCTGCCCATAATGCTTGATCAGGTTATTGGCAACATTAAGCACCAGGGTTTGCTTGAAGGGGTTTGGGTCGCTGATTTGCAATACCACCTTATTCGTTGCGAAAGATTGGTCTGCCGGTGCGGCAAATGCACCCATGGATAAAGCGGCTGCTACGAATAGCGCCGCCAGCTTCAATATTGGATTTTTCATAAAACTGACTCCTAAGTCTATAGTTATAATACTTAAATAAAAAACATCGCTACGCTTCGCTCAATGGTATGTACATCGCGAGGATGTTATACATTACTAGACGCAGGTGATATGTCATTTATTCCACTCCAAACCAGATAAATTTAATGTAAGTTATTGGCTATATTATTATTTTCTTATGTTTCTCGATGATGGAATATTTCCCTTACCTGCCTCGTCCTAGTAATATGACTGTTTATACAGACAGATAATTAGAATAGGCAGACACATGAATCCTTTATTGCATTTTTGTAAAGACCGCGAACTGAAAAACAGAATTGCCGCACAACGCAATCGACTGTACCGCATTGCCTATTCCTGGTGCCATGACGAGGCCCTCAGTGATGACCTGACCCAGGAGACCATGACCAAGGCGCTGAAAAAATATTCCAGCCTGAAAAATCCGGAAGCGCTGAACTGTTGGCTCTACGGTATCCTGGCCAATTGCTGGCGCGATCATTTTCGTCGTCAACGCGATCATGATGATATTGAAAACTGTGAATTCACTGTTGATGAAACCCCCGAATCACAATACGACCGTCAGTACATTACCGATACAATCCTGTCTGCCGTTGCCGAACTACCTATAGCACAGCGACAGACACTGACACTTGTTGATCTCGAAGGCTTCAGCTATGCCGAGGTTGCAGAAATTCTGCAGACACCCATAGGCACGGTCATGAGTCGTTTGTGCCGCGCACGAAAATGCCTGACCAAACAACTTTTGAACCTGCAAACACAATCCAGGGATGACCAGACCCCATTCCTCAGGAGAGTAAAATGACGAACAACCATGATTATTCGGACGAGTTTCTGAGCGCCTACCTGGACGGCGAACTGGGACCGGATGAAACAGGGCGTTTGCTTGATGAACTGCGTTATAATGAGGCGTTGAGCGCACGTATCACCGATCTGCAAAAGGTTCGCGAAATGGTGCGCTATGCCTACAACGAAAAGATAGCGCCAACACATGAACAACACGCAAACACCAGGGCCCTGAAGAAATCCAGAATGGCATTTGCAGCCAGCATTCTGCTATCACTGGGTATGGCGCTGGGTTGGGGGCTGCACTTGCATAGTCAGTCAAGCAATGGCTTGCTGGACATTGCCGAAGCAATGCAAATCATGCCTGCGACCACTGTAAGCGATAACGAGATCAAACTGGTCCTGCATGTCACGACTGACCATAAGCACAAACTCGAGACCGTTCTTGACGAGACCGAAAGGTTTCTCGACCAATATGAGGAATCTAGCAAGAAAGTCAAACTGGATATCCTCACCAATGGCAATGGTCTGAAACTCCTGCGCGCTGACTACTCACCTTTCAGTCAACGCATAAAGAACCTGCAGAAGCGCTATCACAACCTGACATTCAAGGCATGTCAGAACGCCATCAAAAGGGTACAGCAGAAAACCGGCCAGAAGGTGTTAATTCTGCCCGATACAGTGACCGTTCCATCGGCACTGGGCGAAATAATGAAGAAACAGCAGCAAGGCTGGTCATATATAAAGATATAAAGTCAGGACAAAGATACAAGGGAAAAGAGTAAAGGGGAGGAGCGGCCGTTGGCCGCAATTATAATTATTCTTTGCCCTTGTATCTTGTACCTTTACTCTGCTTTTAATAGCAACCGTTCTACAATTTTACCTTTTTGTAGATGCTGCTCGAGGATTTCATCCAGGTCCTCCTTATCCACATAGGTATACCAGGTATCCTCGGGATAAATCACGATGACCGGCCCTTGCTGGCATCGATCGAGGCATCCTGCGGTGTTGATCCGCACCCCACCCGCTCCGGACAGACCTCGCTCCTTGACGGCCGATTTCAGATAGCTGCGCATCTCAACAGCATTAAAGTCCTGACAACAGGCACGCCCGTCATCGCGCTGATTGGTGCAGAAAAAAACATGGTGTTTATAGAAAGACATAGATAAAAGATACAAGATACAAGGGTAAAGTTGCAAGCTATATCCAATAGCCATTGCCGCAGGCAATTCATCCCCTTGTATCTTGTATCTTTTATCTTGTATCTTTCTGATGAATAAAATATTCTTGTGGTCATGGACAAGAGACATTACACCCCTGCCGACGAATTATTGATCAACGTTGACAAGGCCATCCGTACACTGTTTGGAAGACCACAGGTCACGGAACGCCCCAATCCTGCCCAGGACATTGAAGATACTGAATTAAATGAGGCAGAGTATGCACATATCGCCGGCCTGATGCGAGTCAATCATAGCGGCGAAGTATGTGCACAGGCACTGTACCAGGGCCAGGCATTGACGGCTAAATTACCCAGGGTTCGTGAGAGCATGGAACGGGCGGCACAGGAAGAAAACGATCACCTTGACTGGTGTAACAGCCGCTTACAGGAACTCGGCAGCCATACCAGTTACCTGAACCCGTTATGGTATGCCGGTTCATTTGCGCTTGGTGCCGGCGCCGGTCTCGTCGGTGATAAATGGAGCCTGGGCTTTGTTGCCGAAACCGAGCGCCAGGTGGTCAAACACCTGGATGGGCATTTGCAGCAACTCCCCGAACAGGATGCCCGCAGTCGCGCAATACTCGAGCAAATGAAGAGTGATGAACAACAGCATGGTACGGCCGCGATCAATGCCGGCGGCGCCGAACTGCCCACACCAATTACAAAACTGATGACCCTGACCTCAAAGGTCATGACCACGATCGCATATCGCATTTAATCAGAACTCAAAAACACGAGATCACTGTTTAGTGATTCTGCTCTGGCCCTTTTATCTTTTCTCTTTCCCCTTTCACCTGTTCTTAGTCATATTCCTGCCATAAAATATTTCCGCCATTTCATGTTGCAGCAGACCCGTAACGCGCTTCTGCTCCCTGGCTGACAATTCCTCTGCACCGGCACCAAACAGGTAACGATTGACATCAAACTCTTTTAGCATCATCTTTGTGTGAAAAATATTTTCCTGATAAATATTGGCGTCCATCATGGCATAGAGTTCACGCGCATCACGCGACATAAAGTTCTGAATGGAATTGATATTGTGATCAATAAAATGTTTTTTACCACGCGTATCACGGGTAAAACCGCGTACGCGATAATCGAGAATAACAATATCGGATTCAAAGCTGTGGATCAGGTAATTAAGCGCCTTCAGCGGTGACACCCGACCACAGGTCGAGACATCGATATCTGCACGAAAGGTACTGACCCCATGATCGGGGTGACTTTCCGGGTAGGTATGTACCGTAATATGACTTTTAT
Organism: uncultured Gammaproteobacteria bacterium; assembly: GCA_947258655.1. GTDB lineage: Bacteria > Pseudomonadota > Gammaproteobacteria > JAADHQ01 > JAADHQ01 > JAADHQ01. Next base: position 4,822 of record CAMYJD010000035.1, read on the forward strand.
CCAGATGGGCAACCACGGTTTCGGGTAATGGACCGGGAGCCTGGGTATTGGATAGCTCCTGGGAAAGGACCGGTTCCTCAGATATCAGCATCGTCACACTGGCCCCCTGCGGGTCATAGTCCTGATGAGCGATATTCAAAATACTGGCGCCAATTATATTGGCAACATCCTTGAGAATTCTCGTCAATCGGTCGGCATTATATTCTTCATCGATGTACTCGATATAATCCTGACGATGTTGCGGATTATCAGCATAACAGACATCATAGATATTGAAGCTCAAGGTTTTTGTCAGGTTGTTGAAACCATGCAGTTTTAATTTCTTCACACGCGCCACAATTGGTACTCCAGCCTGTCAGGCAATCGGTGGATGATAGATAATCTGCACGGTGTTTCCAGCAGGATCGTAACAATAGAAACTGCGTGCGCCATCGCGATGTGTCTTCGGCTGCGTGCGCATATCAATGCCCTCGGCAAGCAGGAACTGGTACCAGTCATCAACATCATCGGCCTGCTTCAGAATAAAACCAATATGGTCCAGCACCTGGTCGCCCTGTGGATTAAAATCCTGTGGCGCCCGATGCAGGGCCAGGTTGTCATTTCCTGAAGTTAAATAGACATTGTCCTCATCAGGACGCCACTCGACAGACATACCCATCAGATCGACATAAAAATGCTCGGCACCTTGCAGATCATTCACATACAGGGCAACATGCCGCAGGCCCGAAGTTGGATTAGGTTTATTCACTGACTACTCCTGATAATACGGATGCAACATCGGGCCATTATGATACCCCACTATCGATGACTTCATAATCATGTGTGATCTTGGCCATCTGCCCCAGCATGATCGAAGCAGAGCAGTATTTGTCTGCAGATAGCGAGACGGCCCTTTGCACCTGCCCTTCTTTCAGCTCCTTCCCGGAAACAATAAAATGCGCATGGATCGCGGTAAACACCTTTGGAACGTCATCAGAACGTTGCGCAGATAACTCCACAACACAGTCATCAACCTGCTGCCGCGACTTCTTTAACATATGAATCACATCAAACGCGCTGCATGCACCCATGCCGAGTAACAGCATCTCCATTGGTCTGGGCCCCAGGTTGTTTCCACCATGTTCTGGCGGACCATCCATCACCACGGCATGTCCGCTGGCCGTTTCACCAACGAATTTCACATCTTCGACCCATTTGATCCGCGCCTTCATTAATCCATTCTCCTGTTTTGCTAATTACAGCTTAACTACCTTTCGTCTGACTGACCAGACCAGCGAGCGGTTTTTGTGCTTAAGTCTTGGCCAAATTAACCGTTAAAGTAGTATTATACGGCAGGCTTACACGAACAACATGCATCACATGAACGGTAATTGTTCCTGATGATGAACTAATACTGGATGGCAATGCCTATAAAGATGGGCATTATGCATAAGAATCGCAATTTAAAAAGGTATTTTGCAGATATATGGCTAAACTTCAGACCCAGAACAGCACCAATCCGGTCATAGAGCGCTTCCTGTCTCATTGTCATACGCGCAAATATGCGGCCAAGAGCGTAATCATCCATGCTGGTGATAAACCTGATGTACTCTATTACATTATCGACGGTTCTGTCAGCGTCGTGATCGAGGACTCCGATGGCCGGGAAATCGTACTGGCCTATTTAAACAAGGGTGACTTTTTCGGCGAAATGGGCCTGTTCCATGAATCGACCCGAAGTGCCTGGATCAAGACCAAGGTTTCTTGTGAACTGGCCGAGATCAGCTATGAAAGATACCGTCAGCTGGCCAACGAAGACCCGGAAATCCTGTTTGAACTGGCATCACAGATGGCCATGCGACTCAGGAAGACCAGTCGCAAGGTCAGTGACCTGGCCTTCCTCGATGTAACCGGTCGTATCGCCAGAACCCTGCTCGACCTGTGCAAGGAACCCGATGCGATGACTCACCCGGATGGCATGCAGATCCGGATCACACGTCAGGAAATAGGCCGTATCGTCGGTTGTTCACGCGAGATGGTCGGTCGTGTATTAAAGAATCTGGAAGAACAGGGACTCATTTCCGTTAGCGGTAAAACCATAGTGGTGTATGGTACGCGTTAAATATCAATCAACGGAATAGATTCCGATATTTTACTTCTATTGCAAGAACCAGAGTAATCCCGGACATTACACGGCTCAAGCACTAATCAACAACGCATTTCCAGCCTGCACATCGAGCACCTTGCTCGCATTGCCGAGATTGACCGCAACCTCAAGCAAACCATTCGAATTCTGATAGTAGAACGCCTCGCCAGGCTCCACAGCAGAAAATATCCGCGCAGGATAAAGCGTTTTACCCTTCAGGGAAATACACGCCTGTTGCGGCAGATTCTGGAAGCGGTAACCTGATATCAGGTTGCCGTAGTGATCAACATATATAATTTCGGCCAAGTCCTCGGGCCAGTCGCCGTTCACGCTCGGAGCATCGATTGCTTGCAAACCACTCACATCGCCCAGCGCCAGTTGTGCTGCCACCGGAGCGAATACATCGCGCCCATGAAAAGTCATCGGAATGCTTTTGTCAGGAGCAGGAATCCGCCACCAGTCCGATTGTTGCGCGCGTTGTTGCAAGACCGAAAACAAACCGTTGTCAGGACCAACAAACCAGCGCTCATCAATCCGAGCAACACAGGGCATGCGTTCCCCACCAACACCGGGATCGACGACACAGACAAATACACTATTGCGGGGAAACGCATTCACATAAGCCGGCAGAAGATAGGCCCCTGCGCGGATATCATAGTCCGGCACATGATGTAACAGGTCGATCACAGGTATGCCTGGAGATTTTTGCCATAACACCGACTTGACCTGGCCGGCATAGGGATCCTGAATACCAAAGTCAGTGAACAGCACTATCATACTTGTCTCCCGTACATACCCTCGATTGAATCCAGGTACAAATAATTATTTACGCCGATGACAAGGGCTTCAACCGGCTTACTCTGTTATGACCATATCCTTGGCATGATCCCTGACATCCTTTGAATGATCCTTGGCGACAAGCATGTAGATTGAAGGTATGACAAACAACGTAAATAGTGTACCGATAAACATACCACCAACAAGCACAAGACCTATCGAATTTCGAGCCGCTGCACCGGCACCTGTTACCAGTACCAGCGGAAAGTGGCCTGCAATCGTCGCAGCGGTGGTCATTAGGATTGGACGTAAGCGGGTCATCGAAGCCTCGTGAACCGCATCAATTTTACTACGGCCTTGTAACTGTAATTTATTGGCAAACTCAACAATCAAAATGCCGTTTTTCGAAACCAGGCCAACCAGTGTGACAAGCCCGACCTGTGAATAGATATTCATTGTTGTCGTCCAACCCTCGGTCCAGAATGGAGTGTTCGGGTCAGGTATTTTCAGAAACGTGAAAATGAGCGCACCAAACATAGCCAACGGCACTGAGCCGGCCAGGATCACAAACGGATCACGAAAACTGTTGAATTGTGCGGCAAGCACCAGGAATATCAGAATTAGCGCTAGCGTAAACGCCGGCAGGAATTTGTTGCCTTCGACGCGCAACTGGCGAGACTCTCCAGTGTAGTCAATCACAAAGCCCTCGGGCAATATTTTCATCGCCTCATCTTCAAGATAGCGCAAGGCCTCGTCGAGAGGACGTGTGGAGACGCCACTGATCTTGACTGCATTGAGCTGCTGCATCCGGTTTAGCGAACGAGCCACGGTCGAGTTACGCACCGTGGCCACGGTACTCAGCTGCACCAGATCACCGTCCGGCCCGCTAATGTAAATGTCTTTCAATTGTTCAGGGGTCAGACGATTGACGCGTTTTATTTGTGGAATCACCTTATAACTGCGACCTGATATGTTGAAACGGTTGACATAGTTCGCACTGAGCATAGCCGACATATCCGCACCAACCTGCTCAAGACTGAGGCCAATATCCGCTACTTTCTCACGGTCGATAACTATTTGCGCTTGCGGCTGATCAAATTTGACATCAATATTGGGTGGAAACGCAAACATACCACTTTGACTAGCCTTGAGCTGAATTTGTTGGGCAAATTCCAGCACCTGGGCCGGCTCGGCCGTTGATGCAATGACAAACTCGACCGGAAAATCACCACCACCCGGGAGTGCCGGCGGTGTAATCGGTAAAATCCGTATTCCAGGAACCACGGCTATTTTCTGTTGTACCTCCGGCAATATCTCGAAAATGTTACGCTCACGCTGGTCCCAGGGCACTGCAACCAGACCACTAAATCCCGATGTCGGCATGGTTAGCTGGAAAGTAAAATCTGTTTCCGGTACCGAAAGAAACACTTTATTGGCCGCCGCTGCAAACTGACTGGTCTGATCCAGTGTAGAGTTCGCCGATGACTCGACAATGCCAAAAATGACGCCCTGGTCCTCCATCGGTGCCAGCTCTTTGGACGACATAGTGTACATCGGGATCGTCAGCGCACTAATGACGATCCATACCAAATAAACAGCAGGTCGTGAATCCAGCGTAACAGCCAACCAACGGCCATAGGTCGTGCGTAAACGCTGAAACAAATGGGCGCTGCGGGCAGCCAGTCCGTGCTCCTCAATCCCGGGGACCAGCAATTTTGACGACATCATTGGCGACAATGTAATCGCGACGATACCGGAAATGGTCACGGCACCAGCCAGTGTGAACGCGAACTCACGGAACAGTGATCCGGTCAAGCCACCCTGCAAACCAATCGGTAAATAGACTGCTGCCAGCGTAATTGTCATGGCAATAATCGGGCTGACCAACTCGCGCACGCCATAAATAGCGGCATTAAATGGTGACTGTCCTTCACTCAGATGACGTTCAACATTCTCGACGACAACAATCGCATCATCCACCACCAGACCGACAGACAACACGATAGCCAGCAGCGTCAGCAGGTTGACACTGAAACCAAAGGCCTGCATCAGGAATATTGCGCCGATCAAAGAGATGGGTATTGCGATAACCGGTATTAACACAGAACGCATTGAACCCAGGAACAGGAAGATAATGATCACAACGATCAGCAGTGTCTCACTGAGTGTCTTGATGACATCGACGATAGAAGCATCGATATAGGCCGTCGCATCATAGGCAATACGGGCCTCCATACCGCTCGGAAGGCGCTCCTGAATTATTTCCATTTCCTCGCGCACACGCTTGATGACATCCAGTGAATTGGCGTTTGGCAAAGGCCAGATACCCATGAATACTGCTGTCTGACCGGAAAAGCGCACTTCCGTATCATAGTCTTCGGCACCTAATACGACATCGGCAATATCCTCGATGCGAATGATGGCACCGTTCTGCTCGCGCACGATCAGTTTCCTGAATTCCTGAGTATTGCGCATGTCAGTATTCGCAGTCAGGTTCACCTGCACCATCGAGCCACGCGTGCGCCCTACTGCAGCCAGGAAATTGTTGGCAGCCAGTGCCTGACGCACCTGTACAGGTGTAACATTGAGTGCAGCCATGCGCTCCGGCTTGAGCCAGATGCGCATTGCAAAGGTCCTGGCACCGAGAATGTCCGCACGCTGCACGCCTTCGACAGCCGTCAGACTCGGTTGCACAACCCTTGTTAGATAATCAGTGATCTCGTTTTGCTCAAGAATATCTGAAGTAAAACTCAGGTAGGCGGAAGCAAAGCGACTATCGGCAGATTCTATATTGATGACAGGCACTTCAGCTTCAGGAGGCAGATCATTGCGTACCTGGTCAACCTTAGAACTGATTTCAGCCAGGGCCTTGGTCGGATCATAATTGATCTTTAAACGAACATTGATTGTTGACAGGCCCTGTGCACTCTGGGACTCGATATAATCGATGCCGTCGGCTGCAGCAATGACGCGCTCCAATGGTGTTGTCAAAAACCCGCGTACCAGCTCCGCACTGGCACCGACATAGGCGGTTTTGACCGTGACCAACGAGATGTCACTGCGAGGGTATTGGCGAACATTGAGCGAAAAAATCGCCTGTATGCCAGCAATGATAATCACCAGGTTGATGACCATGGCAAGCACCGGACGCTGTATAAAAATATCAGTAAATTTCATGGCACATGTCTATAGGCGATGAAGTTTTGTCATTCAATTGGACTGCAGCATGGATTGCTCGATACTATGAATCAGCCGGCTTCGGATCAAGTTTGAATTGCGGTGCCAGCTTGTTGTCAACGACGACCTGCTGACCATTGCGCAATTTGAAAACCCCCGTACTTACGACCTGTTGCCCCTCCTGCAAGCCATCAATGATCGATACAAAATCACCGCGTGACTCCCCCAGGCGCACGAACTGTTGGCGTACTACCAGTTGCTCATTGCCCTTGTCTTTACTGTCCTGCCCTTCGATCACGAACACTGAATCGCCATAGGGTGCATACAGTACAGCAGTGGCCGGAATAACGACGACATCATCGACTTCGGGCAACACCAGGCTGACGCTCGCGAACATCCCTGGCAATAGCAGCTCATCGCTGTTCTCGACGGTTGCCTGCAATTGTATATTTCGGGTCACCGGATCGACCTCGGGATTGATGCTGGTGATGCGCCCATGTATGACCCGGTCGGGTAAGGCATCAGTTGTAATACGTACTTCCAGGCCCGTCTTGAGCTGTGCATACTGCTGTTGCGGTATAAAAAAGTTGACAAAAATCGGGCTCAACGACTGTAATGTAACGATCGGGGCGCCTTCACGGAGTTCCTGCCCCAGATTGACCTGACGAATACCAAGACGGCCTGAGAACGGCGCGCGGATGTTCTTTTTTTCTATAATGGAGCGCATATTGTCGGAACGAGCCACGGCCTCCTTGAGTTGTGCATCAGCAGTATCGAAATCTGACTGCGATACCGCCTTGGTTGCCAGCAGCTTGCGAATACGTTTCAAATTGATTTTAGCCAACGCTACATTGGCCTCGGCCTCGCGCAGTTGCGCCGCTTCCGTCGAGGCGTCCTGTTGCAACAACAGTGTGCCCTTATCCACAGTGGTTCCGGGGTCTAGAAGTATACGGGTTACTTTACCGGATAGCTCGGCAGAAACAGTAACACCTTCCACCGCCTTAAATGTGCCAACAGCAGACAAGGTCGCTTCCCAGGCCTGCGCCAGCACCTCGTTAGCGGTGACAACTTCAGGGGGCGCCCTGAACTGCTCACCCATCGCGATCATTTCAGATATTTGCAACCCTTTAATTCCAACCAGTACCCCGGTCACCAGGATCAATCCCGCAATTGCAAGGAATATTCGCTTTTTCATAGTGCGTTCATTTTCCAGACAGTATTAGCTATTAGCAAAAATTTTACATTTTTTTGCAAGCTTCCTTACTATAACGTCAACATGAACAACGACAACAATTCACGTAATAAATGCTGCATGGCAATATATCCGCGCATCTGCCACCAGGATATTAATGCACTTTAAAACCGACAAGGCAAGCAATTAAAACATAACGTCTTGAATATTTACCGTCCGACTGCGGTCATACAAACATCAGATAAGCTATTGGTTTAAATGATTATTATTTACCATCTATGTCCCCATGGCCGTGCTCGTCGCCTGCAACTACATTAGCGGATATGGCTATACGGACTGACTGCAGACAGCAAATACAGGAGCCGTAAAATTGCCATTCCTTTGCGAAAGATATATTTTTAATCAATAATGCTTACTAGATGGATTCATCAGGTTCCATTAACCCGGCAATGGAAATTAGATATGACAATTTTTACTATTTTACGGACTATTAGCTATTGTTGTTTTAAATCGTTTTCTCCTACGTTTTTTACGATCACCACTTCTCTGATTTTAGCCGGTTCGGCGCTCGCCAATACATCAACATGTGTAAACCACATAAATACACATGTTAGTGATGACTTCAATAACATTGCGCTCGACAACGAGGTTTTCGCATACCAGAAACTAATAGAGGAATCACTCGTATACAGAACTAAAAGTATCGAGATCGCTAAAAAACTGAAAGCAAGAATCAGTAGAAATTTGCCTTTAAGCGGTGCGGACCTACATACATTGAATGATGGCATAATTGCACATTTAAATTTGCGAAAAAAGTTATACAAATTTTCAGAGATGCATGAATGTTGGCTGGATATATCAGATATACCTGACGCGGAGTACCAGATAACTCCTTACACTCGCCTGCAAGGTGTCATGCTGTCCTTGTCTGCAGCACTTACACTTTATGACAATTACTTACTCGCCATCTCATTGTTTGAGGAAAATGAAAAACTAAGACGTTTTTTGAACAGTGCAGATATAGGCTACAATAAAAGCCAGGCTAAGCTTGCTGCCATCACCCTGTCCTACAATTCTATAAACAACAGACATCGCGTGCGCAAGGCCATACACTTTTATGAAGAAAAATACAGGCAATTAGCGCAACGAAAACATTCGGACCGCTTTGCGTATTTGAATTTACTGATTAAGCAGAGCCCTTCCTACAAGCTTACACGCGAGTATGCGCCATTCCGGGTGCTCAGCAATAAATTCAAATTTCTTGATGCCATTACTGGAGATACCATCGTTTCACTAAGAAATGATGGCGTCAATATCTTCAGTATGCTTTTTGGTAACACGGTTGGCTTAATCGAAAGCCGCAAAGGTAAGCTACATGAGAACCGTAAAATTATTTCCAAGGTCAATAACAACCTGCAAGCAGGGGATATATTGCTGGAAAAAACACCCTTCCGCCTTACAGACAAATTTATTCCGGGGCATTGGGGGCATGCGGCAATATGGGTAGGTACCGAAGCGGAACTGCAGACGCTAGGTATCTGGGAACATCCGCTCGTCAAGAAATATCACAAACAAATCAGACAGGGAAACTCTGTTATAGAAGCACTGCGCAGCGGCGTGGTCATGAGCCCCCTGAATCAGTTTATGAATATTGATGACCTGAGCATACTTAGGCTCAGCAAGCGCGACAGGAGTGAGAAAGCCGGAATAATTCTATTGGCCCTGCGTCAACTGGGCAAGGCCTATGATTTTAACTTTGATATTGAAAGCACGGATAAAATCGTATGCTCCGAACTGGTCTATGTCACCTATACCAATATTAACTGGCCTACAGATAACACGCTGGGCCGCTATACCATCAGCCCGGATAATATAGCCGTCAAGTCCCTGGATGACGGGCCGTTGGAATTGGTCATGCTGATCCATGATGGCGAGATTATCCACAAGCGCCCAGGTGTGTTGATGGCAAAACTGCTAAATGGCGTAGATTCCTGACATACAGTCCTACCCTGGCCGACATTCGGGCATCACTGTAGTTGCGATAGCATTACATCAACATCGCTATCATATCGTCCAAAGGGGGATACTCTCTGATGAAAGACACCCACCAAACGCAAAGGACTTCAGTCAGAGTTAAACTCAAATCCCTTCGGAACTTAAAAAGAAGGCAGGTGACACGTAATAATTACTAGTCTTACGGTCCCCGCCCCTTTTTCATTTACTAGTCTTTTCTGATTTCACCGCAGGCAATGGGCAGACTCGGTATATAACTACCTCCAACCGTCATACCATGCAATATAATCACCCGTTTATGTAATGGCTGTAGCGTACCGGTCTTGACAGTGAAGCTTGCCTGATATTCAAGATTGCCGCCGTCATCGACAAGATCGAAAGGGACCAACGGGAGAATGATCGGGCCGTAGGCTGGCAAACCTTCTTGAACCGAAATGACGCCATCGGCATTGCTATCTGCTTCAATTCCCGGGCATGTGGCATTTTTGACCGGTTTATCATGCCCGTGTATGTGTTGCGGGTGGATCTTGCCTGGCTCCAGGCCGGACGCCTCGATTTCAATATGCAGTTTATTTTTTTTCAACTTCAGTTCGACTTCGCCGTAGACACCAGAGTTATTCAGTGGTTCAAGATCGACCACATACTTGGCCTTGCCATGTTTATCGTCATGATCGACACTAGCATATGCAAGCGGCATCGCAAAAGCGAGTACACATAACCCCGACAGCACTTTTCTATAATTATCCATAATTTTCCCTCTTATTTAATTAATGTTTTTCAATTAATAGCATTTACGCGCGCAATACATGATGGATACAAAGCCATAACAGCAAAATTTCCTTCGTACGCGTATTTGATAAACACCTGGCAATCCAGATAATTCCATAAAAAATATTTTTTCAGGGAATAAACCGCTTTCTCGCCTGTTTACCTTTTTAAAGCACCTTTATTTCAACACCTTATGAGGAAAACAAACATGCATAAAACGATCAGTCTGGTAGCAGGATTAATTTTGACCCACCCCGGCGTCTCTGTTTCAGCGCAGGTTGCTCCGGCACCCAATGGCATTGAATTTCCGGCAGATTATGCAGATTGGCGTGTCATCAGTATCTCTCACCGTATTGACAATAAAACCATGCGTGTCATCCTCGGTAACGATATTGCCATCAATGCTGCTCGCAATGGCCACACCATGCCATGGCCGAACGGTGCCGTACTGGGCAAGGTCGTATGGAAGCAAATGAGCGAGAAAAGCTGGCCTGATGCAATTGCACCCGAGAAATTTGTCCACGCCGAATTCATGTTTAAAGATACAGACAAATACGCATCGACCGCTGGCTGGGGTTATGCGCGCTGGAAAGGCCCTAAGCTGAAGGCATATGGTAACAATGCCACATTCGCCACTGAGTGTGTTAGCTGTCATACTCCGGTAAAAGACAACGACTATGTATTCACAAAGCCTGCACCTATGTATACGATGCCGAAATGATTTGCTCAGGCACGACCACCATGCACCGATCCAGTAGAGCATATACATCATGACGCAACTGGCAGACCAGCTGGTCGAGTACATTCCACGCTTACGCCGCTATGCCCGCGCCCTGTTGCGTGGTGACGCGCTGGCTGCTGATGACCTGGTACAGGATTGTCTGGAACGGGCATTGAGCCGCCTGCATCTATGGCGCGAAGATAGTGATCTGCGTGCCTGGTTATTTACGATCATGCATAATATCTATGTCAACCAGGTCCGCAAATCAGTCAATAGCCTAGCGCTTGTTGAATTATCCCGGGATCTTGAACCACAAACAGGGAGTGCAACGGCGGAACTCCATCTGGAATTACGCGATCTGAACCAGGCAATAAATAGCCTGGCAGACGATCAGCGCGAGATACTGCTACTGGTTTCCCTGGAAGGTTTACGCTATCAGGAGGTCGCCTCGATCCTTGGTGTACCTGTGGGTACCGTCATGTCCAGGCTATCAAGAACGAGGGACAAATTACGCAATCTAATGGGTGAAACCAAACATGCTCGACTGAGGAGGGTCAAATGACGTATCGCGCCCCAATTACCCAATCTGACTTGCAAGCTTATTGCGATGGTCAACTGTCTCCTGCGCGTCGGCGCGAGGTCGAGCAATACCTGCTAGATCATCCCGAGGCAGCAGAGCAGGTCGATGATTACCAAAACCTCAATGATGCTATCCATGAACTCTATGATCCGGTACTCGATGAACCCGTACCTGCCCAATTGGCCATCCACCCGCGACGTCAGAAGCGTCGCCTGGTGAGTGTTGCCGCCGCAGCTGCCTGGATCGGCCTTGGTGCAATGTTCGGCTGGTATATGCACTCCACAACAGTCAGCATGACGCAGCCCGGACCGCTTAACTTACATCTGGTTCAACCCGCTGCTTTTGCGCATAGTATTTACACCGCAGAGGTCAAACATCCGGTCGAGGTCCCTGCCAATGAGCAGGAGCACTTGCTTAAATGGTTGTCCAAACGCCTGCATACCGAAATAACTGCACCCGATCTATCCGCACAGGGATATTATCTGGTCGGTGGCCGGCTGTTACCATCAACCGATCGCATGGCAGCGCAGTTAATGTATGAGCGTAACGATGGCATCCGCGTTACATTGTACATACGCCATGGTGCATGGGAGAATACACTAACGGCCTTCCAGTATGACCAACGGGGCAAGATCGCGTTATTTTACTGGATCGATGGCCCGCTTGGATATGCATTGGCCGCTCAGTTAAGCAGAAACGAACTCCTAAAGCTCTCTGAAACCATCTACCATCAGCTCAATTAACGTTTCAATCGCGTACAGATCAGTGTTGCTCACGCACAAAAAAGCCGGGGTAAACCCCGGCTTGATCTGAAAGCATTTACCTAGTCTTCGTCGACTTCTTCTTCAAGCGGGCGATCAACCAGCTCTACGTAGGCCATCGGTGCTGCATCGCCCGGACGGTAGCCACATTTAAGAATTCGCACATAACCGCCAGGACGCGACTCATAGCGAGGCCCCAGTTCGTCGAACAACTTGCCTACCATTTCCTTGTCACGCAGACGGGAAAAGACCAGGCGGCGGTTGGAAACACTGTCTTTTTTAGCCGTAGTAATCATTGGCTCGGCAACACGGCGCAGCTCTTTGGCCTTAGCCAGTGTCGTGCGGATGATTTCATGACGAAACAATGATGTAGACATATTACGAAACATCGCAGTACGATGACTACTGTTTCTGTTTAACTGACGGCCTGAATGATGATGTCGCATAACTAAAACCCTGAATTCTTAAATTAAAATCTGTATATCCAAATTAAACAACAGCAGTCTCATTTTCGCGCAGACTGGCAGGTGGCCAGTTCTCGAGTCGCATACCTAATGAAAGACCATGTGAGGCGAGTACGTCCTTGATCTCGGTAAGTGATTTCTTACCCAGATTAGGTGTTTTCAGTAGCTCGACTTCGGTGCGCTGGATCAGATCACCGATATAGTAAATACTTTCCGCCTTCAAACAGTTTGCAGAGCGTACTGTCAGCTCCAGGTCGTCTACAGGGCGCAACAGGATTGGATCAATCTCCGACTCAATCTCTTCCGGTTGCTCAAGATCCTTGCCTTGCAGGTCAACGAATACGGCCAATTGTGACTGCAGAATTCCTGCCGCCTGACGTATCGCTTCTTCAGGATCAACGGTACCATTGGTTTCGATTCCGATGATCAGTTTATCCAGATCGGTACGCTGTTCAACACGGGCACTCTCTACATTATAGGTAATGCGATACACCGGGCTGAATGTCGCATCCAGTAGCAACTGGCCGATAGGTCGATTTTCCAGCGTCTTGGCACGTATAGTTGCCGGCACATATCCACGCCCACGCTCGACCTTCAGGGTCATGTTCAATTCACCATCCTGAGTCAGGTTAGCAATGACATGATCGGGATTGATGATTTCAACATCATGGTCCAGGGTAATATCACTGGCTAGCACCGGGCCCTGACCTTTTTTACGCAACGTCAATGTCGCTTCATCACGTGCGTGCATGGTAATGGCCAGACCTTTCAGATTGAGCAGAATTTCAATGACATCTTCCGCTACACCTTCGATGGCAGTATATTCATGTAATACACCCTCGATCTGTGCCTCAACAACTGCGCAACCCGGGAGCGATGATAACAGTATCCTGCGCAAGGCGTTACCAAGAGTATGACCGAATCCGCGTTCAAGCGGCTCGAGCGTGACCTTGGCCCTACGCTCATCTGTAACCTGAACATCCACCACGCGTGGCTTAAGCAAATCTGAAACGAAACCCTGCATCGATTACCCTCTCCGTTACCTTATTTTGAGTAAAGCTCAACAACCAAATGTTCATTGATATCTGATGGAAGATCACTACGTTCCGGCGCTGACTTAAACACACCTGACATTTTCTTCACATCTACATCGATCCACTCAGAAAAACCACGTTGCTGGGCCATATCCAGTGCACCCTGAATGCGACCCTGCTTGCGGCCCTGTTCAGTCACGGATACAACATCGCTGTCTTTCAACTGGTAGGAAGGCACATTGACCTTTCTGCCGTTGACTTCGATGCCTTTATGGCGAACCAGCTGACGCGCTTCATCTCTTGACGCAGCAAAACCCATGCGGTAAACAACATTATCCAGACGGCTTTCCAGTAATTGCAGCAGGTTTTCACCTGTAGAACCCTTGAGTCGCGCTGCTTCCTTATAGTAGTTTCTGAACTTGTTTTCCAGAACTCCATAAGTACGGCGCAATTTCTGCTTCTCGCGTAACTGTACTGCATAGTCAGACAGGCGCGTACGACGTGCACCATGAACTCCCGGAGGAGTCGGTCTGTTTTCAATTGCACATTTGGAGGAAAAGCATTTTTCCCCTTTCAAGAACAGTTTGGTACCTTCTCTACGACACAAACGGCACTTTGGACCAATATATCTAGCCACTGATAACCTCCGGAATTAAACTCTGCGCCGTTTTGGCGGACGACAACCATTGTGTGGAATCGGCGTAACATCGGTGATGTTCGTGATCTTGAAACCCAGTGCATTTAATGCCCTGACAGCAGATTCACGGCCGGGACCGGGTCCCTTGACCATAACTTCCACGTTTTTCATGCCGTATTCCTGGGCAACCTTGCCGGCACGTTCTGCTGCTACCTGGGCAGCAAATGGTGTGCTCTTGCGTGACCCCCTGAAACCGGAACCACCTGCAGTAGCCCATGACAGAGTATTACCCTGACGGTCTGTGATGGTCACAATTGTATTGTTAAAAGAAGCATGTATGTGGGCGACCCCATCGGCTACATTGACCTTCTTTTTACGAGCTGCTGCCTTTGCCATAACCTGATTACCTGAAATAAACTTGAATTATTAAATACTAAACTTAACGCTTGATCGGTTTGCGCGGACCTTTACGCGTGCGTGCATTGGTCTTGGTACGTTGACCACGCAGTGGCAGACCACGACGATGACGAATACCTCGATAGCAACCCAGGTCCATCAGACGCTTGATGTTCATCGTTACTTCACGACGCAGGTCACCTTCAACAACATACTTACCCACCTCGGTGCGCAGTTTTTCCAGATCCACTTCATCCAGCTCCGCGATCTTGGTCGACGGCTTGATACCGGTCGCGTCACAGATGGCCTGAGCCCGCGTACTGCCAATCCCGTAAATTGCTGTCAGTGAAACCACTGCATGCTTATGGTCTGGTATGTTGATTCCTGAAATACGTGCCATTCAAATATTCCTCTTGCACAAACACGATAAGCCGGAACCATCTCCGGCAAACGCGCAATGATAGCTTAAAACTGTCTAAAAATAAATAGCTTAAGGTTAACCCTGACGCTGTTTATGACGTGGCTCTTTACAGATCACGCGTACAACACCATTCCGGCGTACAACCTTGCAGTTACGACACATTTTCTTGACGGATGCGCGAACTTTCATTTGCCTACTCCACTCATTAAATCATCATCGCGAATCTTATAACGCTTTGATATTAATAAAAATTATACTATTGAAGCCCCGAACGCCCATACCCTTTCAGGTTGGCCTTCTTCATCAAGCCCTCATATTGCTGCGACATCATATGCGCCTGCATCTGCGCCATAAAATCCATCACAACAACGACAATAATCAGTAGCGATGTACCGCCAAAATAGAATGGCACATCCCAGTACAGAATCAGGAACTCCGGCAACAGACAAACTGCTGTTATATAAATAGCCCCTGCCATGGTTAACTTTGACAGTACGCCGTCGATATACTTGGCCGTCTGTTCACCTGGCCTGATTCCGGGTATAAAAGCACCTGATTTTTTCAGGTTTTCTGCCGTTTCTCGCGAGTTGAACACCAACGCCGTATAGAAAAAGCAGAAAAATATAATCAGCATTGCATACACAAGCACATACAAGGGCTGCCCGGGCGATAACAGTTGGGCAAAGTCGCCCAGCCATTGCATGCCTTCCGAGCTATCTCCGACCCATTTACCCATCGTCGCTGGAAACAGGATCAGGCTCGATGCGAATATCGGCGGGATAACACCCGACATATTCAGCTTCAGCGGTAAATGACTACTCTGTGCCGCATACATCTTGCGACCCTGCATGCGCTTGGCATAATTCACCGTGATTCGGCGTTGGCCACGCTCAACAAAAATCACGAATGCGGTCACTGCGATTGTTAACAGGAACAATATCAGTACCGTGAAAATACTCATTTCACCAGTATTGGCCAGCTCCAGTGTCGTACCTATGGCACTTGGCAGGCCTGCAATAATACCGGCAAATATCAGCATCGATATACCGTTACCAATGCCGCGTTCGGTGATCTGCTCACCCAACCACATCAGGAACATCGTCCCGGTGACCAGTATGATCACGGTGGTAAAATAAAAACTGCCCGGATCGATCGTTACCAGTCCTGGCTGCCTCGACAGGCCGATGGCTACACCCAGTGCCTGGAATGTAGCCAGTACCACCGTGCCATAACGCGTATACTGCGTTATCTTGCGCCGCCCTGCCTCGCCTTCCTTTTTCATGGCTTCCAGCGATGGAATAACCACCGTCAATAACTGCATGATAATGGATGCAGATATATAGGGCATGATACCCAGGGCGAAGATCGACAATCGCTCCAGTGCGCCGCCGGAGAACATATTAAACATCCCCAGTATCGTATTACGTTGCGCCTCAAACAGCTGTGCCAGTTCGACTGGGTTCAGACCTGGGACGGTAATAAACGTCCCTGCACGGAATACAAATAACGCACCCAGCACAAACAACAACCTGCGGCGGAGTTCCTTTACCTGTGTAGCTCCACCGAGCCCACCCGGCAGTGTTGCGCTTGCTTTAGCCAATTTAGTCTTCTACCTTGCCGCCGGCAGCTTCAATGGCTGCACGCGCTCCTTTTGTCACCGGTACACCCTTGACGGTGACTGCCTTTTCCACCTTGCCGGAAGCGATGATCTTGGCACGCTGAATACGGTCAGTGATCAGCCCTGCTTTCTGTAATGACAGCATGTCGACAACATCGCCCTCAACCAGATGTAATTCTGACAGACGAATCTCGTCAGCAACACGCGCCTTGCGCGAGCGGAAGCCGATCTTGGGCAAGCGACGTTGCAGAGGCATCTGCCCGCCTTCAAAACCTATCTTGGTGAATCCGCCGGAGCGCGACTTCTGTCCCTTGTGACCACGGCCACAAGTCTTGCCCAGACCCGAACCGATACCACGACCAACTCGCTTGGCATCCTGTTTACTGCCCTCGGCAGGCTTTATCGTATTAAGACGCATTTCAGACTTCCTCTACCTTAAGCATGTAATTGGCTTTATTGATCATGCCGCGGTTTTCGGGTGTCCCGTCAACAACGACGGACTGACGGATCTTGCGCAGACCCAAACCCCTTACGCTAGCCTGATGGTTCTTCAAACGACCACTCATGCTTTTTACCAGTGTTACTTTCAGTTTCTGCTCAGACATGGCTTAACCCACGATATCTTTGACGTTTTTACCACGTTTTGCGGCAACGGATTCGGGTGACGCCATTTCTGTCAGTCCACGAATGGTTGCTCGCACAACATTAATCGGATTACGCGATCCTATGCATTTAGCCAGTACGTTATGTACGCCGACAACTTCAAACACCGCGCGCATTGCACCACCGGCGATAATACCGGTACCTTCAGATGCCGGCTTCATGAATACCTTACTGGCACCGTGCCTGGAGGTAATATCGTACTGCAATGTACCTTCATGCAACGCGACCTGCTTCATGTTCTTACGGGCCTTTTCCATAGCCTTCTGGATAGCGACAGGTACTTCTCTCGCCTTGCCGTAACCGAAGCCAACCTTACCATTACCGTCACCGACTACAGTCAGGGCCGTGAAGCCGAATATACGACCACCCTTTACGACCTTGGCCACACGATTGACGGCAACCAGTTTCTCTAATAATTCATCACCTGAACTTTTAACTTCAGCTACTGACATACTATTTACCCTTAAAACTCAAGCCCGTTTTCACGCGCTGCATCTGCCAAGGCCTTGATACGGCCATGATATTTATAACCGGAGCGATCAAATGCTACCTTGGTAACACCGGCTGCCTTTGCCCTTTCGGCAATCGCCTTGCCTACCTGGGTTGCTGCATCAACATTGCCTGTACTTTTCACATCAGTGCGCAAAGTCTTATCGAGTGTCGATGCGCTGGCCAGTACTTCACTTCCCGCTGGCGAGATCACCTGCGCATAAATATGGCGTGGTGTACGATATACACACAGGCGCATTGCACCCAATTCGCGGATTTTACTGCGCGACCTGCGTGAACGTCTAATACGTGCAGATTTTTTATCCATTGCTTACACCCTCACCTTACTTCTTCTTGGCTTCTTTACGAATGATATGTTCATCGGCGTACTTGACACCCTTGCCCTTGTACGGCTCGGGCGGCCTGAAAGCACGAATTTCCGCAGCCACCTGACCTACCTTCTGTTTGTCACAGCCACTGACTACAACCTCGGTCTGGCTAGGTGTCTCAATCTTGATACCTTCAGGCACCGCATAGTCGATCGGGTGTGAAAAACCCAGCGCCAGGTTCAGTACCTGGCCCTTGGCCTGGGCGCGATAACCGACACCGACCAGGGTCAGCTTTTTCTCGAAACCCGCACTGACGCCGGTGACCATATTATTGACCAGAGAACGCATGGTTCCAGTCATGGCCCACGCCATTCTCGCTTCTCCACGTGGCTTGAATTTCAGGACATCGCCATCCTGAGTCATCTCCACGCTGTCATGTAAATCCATACTCATCTGACCCTTCGGTCCTTTGATGCTCACGGAATTACCGGAGAGGTTGATATCAGTGCCCTTCGGCACACTAATTGGATTTTTCGCAATTCTGGACATCTTATTTTACCATTTACCCATTTACGAAACCGTGCAGATGACTTCGCCACCTTCGCCGGCGGTTCGTGCTGCCTGGTCTGTCATAACACCCTTAGAGGTAGAAATAATCGCTATACCCAGGCCGCCATTGACTTTGGGGAGCTCGCTCTTGCCTTTAAAGATACGTAGTCCTGGCCTGCTGACGCGCTTAATCTTGTCAATAACAGGCTTACCCTGGTAATAACGCAGTTGAATATTCAGTGTCGATTTACCTTCCACGTCATTAACTGCATAACCATCGACATAACCTTCGTCCTTCAATACTTTTGTGATCTCAACCTTAAGCTTTGAAGAAGGCATGGAAACCTCTGCCTTATTAGCAGACTGCCCATTTCGTACACGGGTCAGTAAATCTGCAATTGGATCAGTCATACTCATATCACATACTTCCTCAATAAGATCCTGTGTTAATTCCTACCAGCTGGCCTTGCGCAGACCAGGTACATCACCGCGCATTGCCGCTTCTCTAAGTTTGTTGCGTGACAAGCCGAATTTACGATAAAAACCGTGTGGGCGACCGGTCAGTCTGCAACGGTTGCGCTGCCTACTCGGGCTGGCATCACGTGGCAGTAACTGCAACTTGTTAACCGCCTCAATCCTTTCTTCATAACTGGTAGTAGGGCTTTTAATAATTGCGCGCAGAGCTTGTCGCTTGGCTGCATACTTATTAACTGTACGGGCCCGTTTCTTTTCACGGTTAATCATGCTTGCTTTTGCCATGCAAATATCCTCAGCTCTTAAACGGGAAGTTAAATGCTCTCAACAGAGCCCTTCCCTCTTCAGCGTTGCGTGCAGTAGTCGTGATAGTAATATCCAGACCTCTTAACGCATCAATCTTGTCATAATCAATTTCAGGGAAAATGATCTGCTCATTAGTTCCCATGCTGTAGTTTCCGTGGCCATCAAAAGCCTTTGGGTTCAGTCCGCGAAAGTCACGTATACGTGGAATCGCAACACTGATCAGCCTGTCCAGAAACTCATACATACGTTCCTTGCGCAGCGTCACCTTACAGCCAACTGGCCAGTCTTCACGCAGCTTGAAGCCGGCTATGGATTTACGCGCCTTGGTTATTACCGCTTTCTGGCCGGCAATGGCCTCCATATCATTGACGGCATGCTCAAGCACTTTTTTATCTGCAAGCGCCTCACCAACACCCATATTGATGGTGATCTTGGTGATCTTGGGCACTTCCATCACGTTCTTCAGCCCCAGCTCATCTTTCAGCTGGCTCACCAAAGTTGTCTTGTACAATTCTTGCAATCTAGCCATTGTTACATCAACCCTTACGCGTCAATCACTTCGTCATTCGACTTGAAATAACGAACCTTTCTGTCATCATCGAGGACCTTGAATCCTACCCTGTCACCCTTGCCGGTAGCCGGATTAAACAGCATGACATTGGAACCATCAATGGGCATTTCCTTATCCAGGATTCCGCCAGCAACACCGGCATTCGGGTTGGCTTTAGTGTGCTTTTTGACAACATTGATGTTCTCGACAATCACACGACCATCCGTCAGCACACTGCTTACAGTACCTCGGCGTCCCTTGTCTTTACCGGCAATAACAATTACCTCGTCACCTTTCTTAATTCTGCGCATAATCCTGCCTCCGATTAAAGCACTTCAGGTGCAAGTGAGATAATTTTCATGAATTTCTCACCACGCAACTCACGTGTTACAGGGCCAAAAATACGTGTACCAATCGGCTGCAAACTCGCGTTCAGCAACACCGCAGCATTACCGTCAAAACGAATCAGCGAACCATCCGCGCGACGTACGCCCTTGCGTGTGCGGACTACAATTGCGTTATAAACCTCACCCTTCTTGACCTTGCCGCGCGGAATGGCTTCCTTGACACTAACCTTAATAATGTCACCAATTCCGGCATAACGTCGGTGTGAGCCTCCCAGCACTTTAATGCACTGTACACGGCGTGCCCCACTGTTATCTGCCGCATCAAGTACTGTTTGCATCTGTATCATGGCTAACTTCCAAATACTAAAAATTAATGTTTGCGATCATCTGCTCATTACAGATAACCACCTGTTCTCTGCTACTCTACAACCTTGACCAAATTCCATGTTTTGGACTTGGACAGCGGACGACACTGCTGAATCACAACTGTATCGCCTTCTTTACACACGTTGTTCTCATCGTGCGCATGGACCTTGGTAGAGCGCCTGATAAACTTGCCGTAAAGAGGGTGCTTGACCCTACGCTCAATCAGTACAGTGATGGTTTTATCCATCTTGTCACTGACAACACGTCCTGAAATAGTACGTGTATTTTTTTCCTGCTGGGCTGCTTCACTCATGACGCATCACCTGTACGAGATTTTTCATTTAATACTGTCTTGATGCGGGCAATATTGCGACGCACTTTTTTCATTTGATCAGGTTTTGCCAGCTGCCCGGTACCCTGCTGCATACGCAGATTGAATTGCTCGCGCAACAAACCATCCAGCTCTTTGGACAGTTCCTGCTCATTTTTCTGACGAAGATCACTCGCTTTCATTACATCACCGTCCGGCTAACAAATGTGGTCTTGATGGGTAGCTTGGCAGCAGCCAGGCGAAATGCTTCACGTGCAATTTCCTCGGAAACACCTTCCATCTCATATAACATCGAACCCGGCTGAACCAGGGCCACCCAGTATTCTACGTTACCCTTACCTTTACCCTGACGCACTTCCAATGGCTTCTTGGTAATGGGCTTGTCCGGAAACAGTCGGATCCAGACCTTACCACCACGTTTGATGTGACGGGTCATGGCACGACGTGCAGCCTCGATCTGGCGCGCAGTTATGCGTCCACGATCAACCGCCTTGAGGCCGAACTCACCAAAACTGACCTTGTTGCCAGCCTGGGCGAGGCCGCGATTACGGCCTTTCATTTGTTTGCGAAACTTGGTTCTCTTCGGTTGTAACATTATTCAGAACTCCGTTAGCTGGCTGCAGCTGCTTGCGCGCCGGCCTCTGTCTCACTGCCTTCAAAGACCTCGCCCTTGAAGATCCATACCTTGATGCCGATGATGCCATATGTAGTACTGGCTTCGGCTGTACCGTAATCGATATCGGCACGTAATGTATGCAATGGCACGCGACCTTCGCGATACCATTCGGCACGGGCGATCTCGGCACCGTTCAGGCGACCCGAGACATTGATCTTGATACCCAGCGCACCCAGTCGCATGGCGTTTTGAACGGCACGCTTCATCGCACGACGGAACATAATCCTGCGCTCGAGTTGCTGGGCGACGCTTTCGGCGACCAGCTCCGCATCCAGTTCAGGCTTGCGGATCTCTTCGATATTGACCGTTACGGGTACTTCCATCATCTTGCCCAGCTCGTTGCGCAGCTTTTCGATGTCTTCACCTTTCTTGCCGATGACCATACCTGGCCTGGCTGTAAAAATGGTGACACGTGCGCTACGGGCCGGCCTCTCGATCTGGATACGACTGACTGAAGACTGGGCCAGTTTTTTCTTAAGGAATTCACGCACCTTAAGATCCTGCTCCAGTGTATCTGCAAATGTATCGGTGCCAGCATACCAACGTGCTGTCCAGTCTTTCGAGATACCCAGTCGAATACCTGTTGGATGTACTTTTTGACCCATTAGGCCCTCTCCTATTACGACTCTGCCACAGTCACAGTTATGTGACTGGTGCGCTTAAGAATTCTGTTACCACGACCCTTGGCCCGCGCTCTCCAACGTTTCATCGTTGGTCCTTCGTCGACAAAGATGGTCTTGACTTTAAGTTCATCGATATCAGCACCATCGTTATGCTCGGCATTGGCGATGGCCGATTCAAGCACTTTCTTGACCAGCGTAGCGGCCTTCTTGTTGCTGAAGGTCAGCAAATCCAGTGCACGTTCAACCGGCATACTGCGAATCTGATCAGCCACCAGGCGGACTTTTTGCGCAGAAATTTTTGCATTTGTTAACTTTGCAGATGTCATGTCAACACTCCGTTACCTGGCCTTGCGATCGCCAGCATGACCCTTGAAAGTCCGGGTCGCCGAGAATTCACCCAGCTTGTGACCAACCATGTTATCTGTAATCAATACAGGGACATGCTGACGGCCATTATGCACAGCAATTGTCAAACCAACCATGTCAGGCAAAACCATGGATCTTCTTGACCAGGTCTTGATCGGCTTTTTACTATTTGTTGCCCTTGCCTCATCCACCTTTTTAACCAGATGCATGTCGACAAACGGGCCTTTTCTTACTGAACGTGGCACAGTATCACCTCAGTCCTTACTTTTTAGCTCGACGGCGTACGATCAAGCGATTGGTACGCTTGTTCTTACGAGTTTTATAACCTTTAGTGGGCACACCCCATGGCGACACCGGATGGCGTCCGCCTGAAGTACGACCCTCACCACCACCATGCGGGTGATCTACCGGGTTCATGGCAACACCACGAACGGTCGGCTTGACACCGCGCCAGCGAGTGGCACCGGCCTTACCCAGTTTACGCAGGCTGTGCTCATCATTGCTGACTTCACCAATGGTAGCCATGCAGTCTGCG
The DNA here is from genome assembly GCA_947258655.1 of uncultured Gammaproteobacteria bacterium. Classification (GTDB taxonomy): domain Bacteria; phylum Pseudomonadota; class Gammaproteobacteria; order JAADHQ01; family JAADHQ01; genus JAADHQ01. The sequence continues at coordinate 28,110 of CAMYJD010000035.1, forward strand.
AGTACTTTTCTCATCTCGGTGGAACGCAATCTTAAAGTTGCATATGCACCTTCACGTGCGACAATCTGCGCAGAAGTACCGGCGCTGCGTGCAATCTGCCCGCCTTTACCCGGCTTCATTTCTATATTGTGCACTGTTGTTCCAACAGGAATATTGCGCATTGGCAATGCATTACCTGCCTTGATCGGTGCATCACTGCCGGACATGATCTGGTCACCGGCGCGCAGACCCTTAGGTGCAATAATGTAACGACGCTCACCATCCGCATACAGCACCAGTGCAATATGCGCGGTACGGTTCGGATCATACTCGATCGTTTCCACGCGCGCAGGAATACCTGTCTTATCGCGTTTGAAATCAATCACACGGTAGCGCTGTTTATGCCCACCACCTTGATGGCGTACGGTAATTCTGCCGTTATTATTGCGCCCGCCGTTCTTGCTCTTTTTCTCAAGCAATGGCTCGTATGGCTCACCCTTGTGCAAATGCGGGGTGACAATCTTTACCAGGCCACGGCGGCCGGGTGATGTCGGTTTTACTTTTACTATCGCCATGATCGTTCAACCAATATTCGATTCATTAAATCCAGTTATCAAGCAGTCTCGCCGCCGATAAAATCTATGTCCTGACCTTCCGCCAGTGTCACATAGGCCTTTTTCCAGTCCTTTCTGCGTCCGATACTCTGACCAAAACGCTTCAGCTTGCCTTTCATGTTCGAGACCTGGACTGCGTCGACCTTCACTTCAAACAGCAATTCAACTGCCTTTTTGATCTCGGTCTTGTTTGCATCAGGCAATACCCTGAAAACCACCTGATTGGCCTGATCTGCAGCCCGGGTTGTTTTTTCAGAGACATGCGGTGCCAGCAGCACCTTCATCAGTCTTTCCTGTTTCATCCCAGCAACTCCTCTATGCGCTTGACGGCATCAGCAGTCATGACAACTTGCTCTGCACCGACCAGGTTGACCGGATTAAGTCCGGCAACATCCTCGATCTCTACATAAGGCAGGTTGCGTGCAGCCAGATACAGATTGACGTCGTCCGCTTCTGTAACAATCAGCGCCTTGTCGCCAACACCCAGCCCTGACAGTTTGGCGACCAGACCCTTGGTTTTGGCCGAATCCACGCCAAATTCTTCAACGATTGTCAGGCGCTCCTGGCGCACCAGCTCGGACAGAATCGACTGCATCGCTGCACGATACATCTTCTTGTTCAGCTTGACCGAATGGTCCTGACCACCGCTAATGGCAAAGGTTTTACCGCCGCCCTTCCATATCGGGCTGCGAATTGTACCAGAACGCGCGCGCCCTGTCCCCTTTTGTCGCCACGGTTTTATACCGCCACCGCTGGCTGTCGAGCGGCTTTTATGTCCGCGCGTACCGGCACGTGCCGCAGCAAGATACCCAACCACCGCCTGGTGAACGAGGCCTTCGTTAAACTCACGGCCAAATGCGGCATCCGAAACGGTCAGTTTCGCATCACCCTTGGCTTTTTGTATCTGTAGATCCATCGTCTACTCCTATCAAGCTTTTACTGCGGAGCGAATGATTACATCGCCACCCTTGGCACCAGGTACAGCGCCCTTGATCAACAACAGGTTACGATCGGCATCGACACGAACAATCTCGAGATTCTGGGTTGTGCAGCGCACATTACCCAGGTGACCCGCCATTTTCTTGCCCTTGAATACGCGACCCGGCGTCTGGTTCTGACCGATTGACCCAGGTGCACGGTGCGACAGCGAGTTACCATGCGTCGCATCCTGCATGTGGAAATTGTGACGCTTGACACCGCCGGCAAAACCCTTACCGATGGATGTACCGGTCACATCAACAATCTGTCCGGCCTCAAACATATCCACCTTGATCTCTGCACCGACTTCGAGCTCATCACCTTCACCGTCATCGAGACGTGATTCCCACAGTCCACGTCCGGCCTCGACACCCGCCTTGGCAAAATGTCCGCCAGCCGCCTTGTTCACCCGTGAAGCCTTACGCTTGCCTACAGTCACCTGTACGGCGCGATAACCATCAGTCTCATCTGCCTTCAGCTGTGTGA
>CAMYJD010000036.1 GCA_947258655.1 uncultured Gammaproteobacteria bacterium
GAAACGTAATGATTGTTTGAATGTAGATCAATGCCGCAGTATAGTTTCATGAGCCGGTTCCTTTTAATCTGTTAGTCTGGAAACTTCAGTTTAACGGCTCCCCAGAGAAATGTTTTTTCTCATGGGAGCCGGGAACTGGCTTATGATTATCAGAGAATAATTTGGGGTCAGAGTAAAACTCGACAACACATTAAGCTATTTTACTCTAGCTCCATTGATTAATGCTGAAACTCCGCTTTTTGTTCACGCGCAAACAGTTCATGCACTGCTTGATGCGGATCGGCATTCTCGTATAACACCCGGTAGACCTGTTGGGTTATCGGCATGTCGATGTGCAGGCGTGCGGCCAGTCGGTACACCTCCTCGGTAGTCTTGATGCCTTCGACTACCTGGCCAATGGAATCCACGGCCTGTTGCTGGGTCATGCCCTGTGCTATGGCAATACCGAAGCGGCGGTTACGTGACTGGTTGTCGGTGCAGGTCAGTACCAGATCACCCATACCGGCCAGTCCCATGAAGGTTTCTGCATCACCACCCAGTTCAATACCGAGGCGCATGATCTCGGCCAGTCCGCGCGTAATCAATGCGGCGCGGGTATTGGCACCAAAGCCAAGGCCGTCAGCGATACCAGCGGCAATCGCCAGCACATTTTTGGCCGAGCCACCGAGCTCAACACCGCTGATGTCTGTGCTGGTATAGGCCCTGAAGGTTTCATTATGCAAGCTTGCAGCGAGGGTCTGGGCAAATTCAGCATTGTTCGATGCGACAGTGACCGCGGTTGGCAGGCCCTGTGCGACTTCTTTGGCAAAGGTCGGCCCTGATATTACGGCCAGAGGAATATCGTCACCGAGTATTTCGCCAACACTTTCATGCAATAATCTGGCACGCCCGCTTTCCAGGCCCTTGGTCGCCCAGGCCACACGACAACCGGGTTGCAGGTATGGCTTGATCTGTTGCAGGACGATCCCGAACACATGACTCGGTACGACGAGAAGAATGTCCTTACTGATGGACATTGCCTGTTCCAGTTCAACACAGGGTTCGAGTTTTTCCGGAAAGCTGATGCCGGGAAGAAATTCCTCATTGCTGCGTTCGTTGCACAGTGTGTGCATATGCTCGGGCAGATGGCCCCACATCGTTGTCTGTATGCCATTTCGTGCAAACAGAATGGACAAGGCCGTTCCCCACGAACCTGCGCCAATGACCGCGAGTGATTTCAGGATCTGTTGAGTCATTTTATCTGGCGGCAGTTGTTGCGCCGATCAGTAAATTACTGCACGTTACCCTGTTGTTCCTGCAGGTGCTGTGAGTACAATGCTTCGAAGTTGACCGGCTCGAGTAGCAGTTGCGGGAATCCACCCTTACTGACCAGGTTGGCAACAGACTCACGCGCATACGGGAACAGTACATTCGGACAATAGATACCCAGCATCGGGCCGAGGTTTTCATCAGTGAAACCGCGTAGTGTAAAGACACCAGCCTGTTGCAGTTCGACCAGGAATCCCGACTTTTCACCGGCCTTGGCCGTCACGGTGACCGATAGCACGACCTCATAGACATTCTCTTCGAGCAGGTGGGTCTCGATATTCAGGTTCATCTCTATCTCGGGCTGGAACTGGGTCTTGAAAATTTCCGGTGAGTTGGGTGCTTCGAAAGATACATCCTTCAAATAAATCGAATGTATGCCGAACTCCTGTTCATTCTGTTCAGTCATGATGATGTTCTCTTAAAATATATTTTAATTGTGCAATGGGATCTTTAGTCAGGATTTTTTAACTAGCGGCAGGCCATCCTTGTTCCATGCCGTAATGCCGCCGCGCAGGTTATAGACCTGCTCGAAACCGTTTTTGCGCAGGGTCTTGCAGGCACTGGCTGAACGATGTCCGGAGCGACAGGAAATGATCACCGCTTTCTGTTTATATTTTTCCAGTTTCTTTAACTGGTTTGACAAATCGGCAAGCGGTACATGGATGGAATTGATGATCAGGCCATCAGCAATTTCCTTGCTCTCACGTACGTCGATAACGACGGCATTACTATGGTTGATTAACTGGGTAGCATCCACCGGAGAGACCGAGCCGATACCACTGCCACGGCTCCTGATTTCACCTATGATCCAGTAGGTCAGCAGACCCAGGAAGGACATGGATAAAAACAGGTGATTGCCTACAAATTCTGCATATTGATTCATGTTGATATGTTTTATGAAATTTAATGGGCACGCAGCCGGCTGCCACGCAACCGACCTTATCTATTGTACGAACCTGTCCGACTTAAATAGCGTGGCTACAAAAGACTTCCCGCATCATGCCGATGAGTCGCAAGGTGCGTGGATCACCAACCCGATAATAAACGCGGTTGGCGTCCTTGCGTGATGATAGGATGCCCTTGTCTCTTAATATCGCCAGATGCTGTGAAATGTTGCTTTGTGAAGTACCCACATTTTCAACAATATCCTGAACGCTCACTTCCCTGTCACCCAGGGTGCAAAGGATTTTAAGGCGTAATGGATGTGACATGGCCTTCAGCGACCGTGACGCACGATCGATATCCTCATCCTGTGTAATCAGTGGTTCGTGGCTTTCAATCATATTCACCATACCGTCGGAAGATTGATTAGAAGTATTTCCAAATACTGAGCTCATAGTTGTAATTTAGTGCTGCCTTTTATAAGTGGAACATTATACAATAATACAGTGTTTGTGAAGCACGTGAAACAATTGATTTTATTTTGTTAGATAAATATTAACCCCTTGAATTAAAAGGGCTTAGACTTGATTACAATTCAGGTTAGACTACGTCTAGATAGAATATTGTCTTTAAGCATATGAAGTTAAGAAAAAACATGTCGATTAGACCAACACCCATGGCCCTAATTGTTCTCGACGGTTGGGGATACAGCGAAAAAATCGAGAATAATGCGATACTTGCAGCGAAGACCCCGAACTGGGACAAGCTCTGGTCACGCTATCCCAGGACCCTGATCCGTACTTCCGGGGCGGCCGTGGGCCTGCCGGCGGACCAGATGGGTAACTCCGAAGTTGGCCATCTTAATCTCGGCTCGGGTCGGGTCGTTTATCAGGAGTTCACCCGAGTCAGCCGCGCAATCCGCACCGGCTCATTCTTTAACAACCGCACCCTGACAGATGCTGTCGACCTGGCGATCGAAAACAACAAGGCGGTGCATGTACTGGGCCTGTTATCCCCGGGCGGTGTGCATAGCCATGAAGATCAGGTTCATGCGATGCTGAAACTGGCCGTTGAGCGGGGTGCCAGGCATGTCTATATGCATGCCTTCCTCGACGGTCGCGATACGCCGCCACAAAGCGCAGCGGAATCGCTGGATAAACTGCAACAGGTCTTCAACGAACTGGGCAACGGGCGCCTGGCATCCATGGTCGGACGCTATTATGCAATGGATCGGGATCACCGCTGGCCGCGCATCGAGCCGGCCTACAACCTGATCGCACATGGGCAGGCGCAAATAACAGTTGCAACAGGTAGCGAAGGTCTGCAAATGGCCTATGAGCGCGGTGAAACCGATGAGTTTGTGCAGGCAACAGCAATAGTAACGCCGGGCGAGAAGCCCGTGACTGTCGAGGATGGTGATGTTGTCGTGTTCATGAATTACCGTTCCGATCGTGCGCGCCAGATTACCCGCCCGTTTATTGAAAAGAATTTTAATTGTTTCGATATCGGCAACGCACCGAAGCTTGGGCAGTTTGTCAGCCTGACCGAATATAATGCCGAGTTCAAGATCCCGGTAGCCTTCCCTGCCGACAAAATGCGCAATGTATTTGGTGAGTATCTGTCCCATCTGGGCATGCGCCAGTTACGTATTGCCGAAACCGAAAAATATGCACACGTTACGTTCTTCTTTAACGGCGGTGTCGAGGCCCCGTTCGATGGCGAAGATCGTATTCTGATCAAATCACCGCAGGTAACGACCTATGACATGCAGCCGGAGATGAGCGCACCGGAATTGACCGACAAGCTGGTGGCGGCGATCAATTCCGGCGACTACGATGTCATTATCTGCAACTATGCCAATCCCGATATGGTTGGCCATACTGGTAATTTTGATGCGGCAGTCAGTGCGATCGAGGCCCTGGATACGTGTATCGGGCGCGTCTACGAGGCCATGCAACATGTCGGTGGCGAGATGATCATTACCGCCGACCATGGCAATGCGGAAAAAATGCGCGATGAAGAAACCGATCAGGCGCATACCGCACATACGACCAACCTGGTGCCGTTCCTGTATATCGGTCGGCAGGCGCAGACAGCCAGCAATGGCTCGCTCGCCGATGTCGTGCCCAGTATGATTTATTGTATGGACCTGGAAAAACCGGCGGAAATGACAGGCCACAGCCTGCTGGAGTTTGTCGAGGAATGAGATCGCCTGGCAAGCGCTCCATGGGGCACAAGCCAGATCTTGTAACTGCAGTAATACTTTGTATTGCTATGATTTTTCTGCCCATTGTCGCGCATGCTGAAAAGCCGGCAAATGATCCGGACGAGGTGCGGCTAAAGCAATTACGTCAGCGCATCAGTAAACTTCGCCAGGTTCTGAAACAGGTGCGCACGGAAAAGACCCAGGTGCAGAAGGATCTGCAACGTATGGAAAAATCCATCGGCCGCATCAATCGCAGCCTGCGTGAACTGCGAGCCAGTATAGGCAAGCAAAAAAAGCATCTGCGCGCACTGTACAAGGAGCAGAAGGCTCTGCGTTCCAGCCTGTCCCGGCAGCGCGCGCAGCTGGCCGGCCAGGTGCGCGCCAGTTATGTCATGGGCAGGCAGGAGCACCTCAAGATCGTCCTCAATCAGGGAGACCCGTCGACGTTGCAACGCGCGCTGGTCTATTTTGATTACCTTAATCGGGCCCGCTCCGAACAAATTCAGCAGGTACTCACCCAGTTGCAGCAATTACAGCAGGTCGAGCAAAAAATAGATTCAGAAAAACAAAGGCTTGAAGGGTTATTGGGGCGCGAGTCACAGAACCGTGAAAAGTTGCTGGCGACGCGTAATGCGCGCAAGAAAATACTACGCACATTGTCGCGCGACATCGTCAGCAAGGACAAAAAATTACAAGGTATGCTGGGCGACGAAAAGGAGCTGCAGCGCATTCTGCGCGCGGTCGAGTCACTCGGTGACATACCGGCCAGTAAACTCGAAGCCAGGCCCTTTGTGCAGCGCAAGGGGCGTCTGCGCTGGCCGGCAAATGGTCGTATCCGCGAATCCTTCGGTGATACCCGTGCCGCAGGCGGGTTACGCTGGACAGGGGTTCTTATCGATGCGCAATCGGGTCAGGATGTACAGGCCGTCGCCCGTGGCCGGGTGGCCTTCGCCGACTGGCTGCGCGGTTATGGTCTGATGATCATCATCGACCACGGGGATGGCTATATGAGCCTGTATGGCCATAATCAGAGCATGCTCAAGGAAATCGGTGAATGGGTCGAAGAAGGAGACACTATCGCAACAGTTGGCAGTAGCGGTGGCAAGGCACGCAGCCAGCTGTATTTCGAGCTGCGCCACAAGGGCAAGCCGGTCAATCCGGCCAAATGGTGTCGCCGAACTCGGGGCGGTATTATCAGTCTAAAGTGATAGTGTCATAAATATCATGCAGTTATTTGGCTTCTATCACGAAAAAATACACAGTTGCCGTATCGGTTTTGATACGGATATGCTATTTTGAAGTATGGAATTCTCTAAAATCAGTCGTCAGTACGGGATATGCTGACAGGAGTACAGAATGAAATTCAGGTCGCAACATATCATTATACTAATCAGTGGTGTCGTCGTCGGCATCATGATGTCGATTGGCTCCGGGGCCATGGCCACGAAGGAAACCATGGATGCACCGATTCCACTGGAAGAATTGCGCGCATTTACCGATGCCTATGCACGCATCAAGAATGATTACGTTGAAGAGGTCGATGACAAGTCGCTCCTGGAAAACGCAATTCGTGGCATGCTGACCGGACTCGATCCACACTCGAGCTACCTGAATGCCGAAGAGTTCAAGGACCTGCAAATCGGAACCAGTGGTGAATTTGGTGGCCTCGGAATCGAGGTCGGCATGGAGTCCGGTTTCGTCAAGGTCATCTCACCAATTGATGATACACCGGCACAACGCGCCGGCGTCCAGGCCGGCGACCTGATCATTCGCCTGGATGAAAAACCGGTCAAGGGCATGTCATTAAATGACGCCGTCAAGGTCATGCGCGGTAAACCCGGCACGGTACTGACGTTGACGATCATCCGTGAGGGTGAGGAGAAGCCACTGAAGATCTCGATCACGCGCGCGGTCATCCAGGTCAAGAGCGTCAAGAGTAGAATGCTGGAAGAGCGTTTCGGTTATGTCAGAATTACCCAGTTCCAGACCCATACCGCCGAGGCATTGGGTAAAGCGGTCGATAAACTGAAGAAGGAAGCCGGTGCGCCATTGAAGGGCCTGGTGCTTGATCTGCGCAATAATCCGGGTGGCGTGCTGGGTGCATCTGTCGATGTATCCGATGCATTCCTTGAGAGCGGCCTGGTTGTGTATACCGAAGGTCGAGTGCAGGATTCGCGCCTGCGCTTCAGTGCCAAGCCTGGCGACCTTATTGATGGTGCACCGTTGGTAGTACTGATCAATGGTGGCTCTGCATCTGCATCCGAGATTGTATCCGGTGCCCTGCAGGATCATCACCGCGCGATCATTATGGGTACCAAGAGTTTCGGTAAGGGTTCGGTGCAGACCATTATGCCAGCACGTGGTGGCAGCGCGGTCAAATTGACAACGGCGCGTTACTTTACGCCCAGCGGTCGCTCCATTCAGGCCGAAGGCATTACACCTGATATCGAGGTGGAAAGCGCCAAGCTTTCGCGTAATGAAAAAAGCGCTGTCGGCACGATCAAGGAAAAAGACCTTGCACGCCATTTAAGTAATGGTGAAAATGACAAGAATGTGGACAAGAAAAAATTAGACAAGAATGGCGACAATGATCTGGCAGCGAAGGACTACCAGTTATTCGAGGCCCTGAGTCTGCTGAAAGGTCTGTCAATCGCACAACAAATGAGTAAAAACTAACAAATATGAAAAATAAAAAAGTAGCAGCAGGTAAGTTCTGTGTGCTGCTATTGTCAAGTCTGTTCACAGTACAGGTCAGTGCTGTGGACAATCAAGCGCCTGTGCCGGTTATCGCGATTATTATCGATGACCTCGGCAGTGATAATCCGCGCCATGAACGCGTAGTCAGATTGCCAGGCGCGATAGCCTGTTCATTCCTGCCCATGAATCATGCCACCAGCAGACTGGCAAAAATGGCGCATAGCTACAATAAGGAAATACTGCTGCATCTGCCGATGGAAGCGGTAGCCAGAAATCCGATGGGCCCGGGCGGCCTGACACTGGATATGACCCAACAGGAATTTATCTGGGCCTTGCAGAAAGACCTGGAATCAGTGCCGCATGTCATCGGCATCAATAATCATATGGGCAGCCTGTTGACCCAACACCCGGGTCATATGGTGTGGTTGATGGAAGAAATCAAACGTAATGGCGAATTGTTCTTTGTCGATAGTCGCACGACTCACGCCAGTGTCGCGATGACCGTGGCGCTGGAAGAAGGCGTACCCAGCCTGCAAAGAGATATCTTTCTTGATCATGCCGACGATCTGGTCTCGATTAGAAAACAGTTCATGAAAACTATCGCCAAGGCCAGGAAGTTTGGTACCGCACTGGCCATCGGTCACCCCTATCAGAATACCATTACCGTGCTGGAAGAGATGTTGCCGCAACTCGACAGTATGGGCGTCAGGCTGGTGCCTGTTTCCGAAATGATTCAACACCAACGTGAGAGGCAAAAAACATGGCAAGCGTACTTGTCCCGCTCGCAGAAGGATGTGAAGAACTCGAAGCAGTAACCATTCTTGATTTGCTGGTACGTGCAGGTATCGACGTCGTCTCCGCAGGCCTGCAGGAAGGCCCCGTGCGCTGTTCACGAGGCACTGTGCTGGTCCCGGCCATGACCCTCGACCAGGCGCTGGAGCATGACTATGACATGGTCGTATTGCCGGGTGGACTACCCGGTGCCGATCACCTCGATAATGACCCACGTATCCGTGAACTGTTGCTAAAGATGGCTAACTCGGAAAAATTCACTGCAGCGATCTGCGCCGCGCCCAAGGTACTGGCCAGTGCCGGCCTGCTCGCAAACAAACAGGCGACCAGTTATCCCGGTGTCATCGACAGCATGGACATCGATGGAATGACCTGTACTGATGATGCCGTTGTTCGTGACGGTAAGGTGATTACATCGCGTGGCCCAGGCACGGCAATGGACTTCGCCCTGCAATTGATCGAATTGCTGGAAGGCAGAGCAAAGCGGGACGAGGTCGAAGCGGCATTGGTCCGCCCCTAGACAAATGCCATCCCGGCGCACAACAATGAAAACACGGGGTCATGCTGTAACTTGAAAATCATCGAAGTCATTACCGATGCCGGGCATCTCGATACCGTAAAGGGCCTCGCGGCCCAGTTCGAGCTTGTCGATTTCTGGCATGGCGCCACCGATGAGCGCGGGCGTTGCAGTATGCGCATGCTGGTACAGCATGAAAATCGGCAGCGGGTCATGGATTCGCTGCAGGGAATCCTGTCTGCCAGTGAAGACTCGCATGTAATTATTTATTCACCCGAAGCCATCTGGCCGCTACCGCAAAAGGTGTCCGAAAATGAAAAGCCGTCGACATCGACATCCGTTACTCGCGAAGAACTTTACAACCAGATCGAACAGGGTGCCCATGTCAATGGTAACTTTATCCTGCTGGTCATACTGTCCACGATCGTTGTTGCGATCGGGCTGATCGAGGACAATGTCGCCGTCGTTATTGGCGCCATGGTCATTGCTCCATTGCTGGGCCCAAACCTGGCCCTGGCCCTGAGTGCAGCGCTCGGTGACCGCAAACTGATGGGGCGCGCACTTGGCACCAACCTGGTCGGCATCAGTAGCGCATTTGCATTGTGCTGGCTGCTCGGGCTGATATGGACGGGTGAACTGGACAGCGTCGAATTAATGGCCCGAACCAGCGTCGGTCTCGATGGCGTATTACTGGCCCTGGCCTCGGGCCTGGCGGCGGCATTGTCATTGACGACCGGGTTATCGTCGGTACTGGTAGGGGTTATGGTGGCCGTGGCATTGCTACCGCCGACCGCCACCGCCGGGATCATGCTTGGTGCAGGGAAATATGACCTGGCCACCGGAGCGATGCTGCTACTGGCCGTCAATATCGTTTGCGTCAACCTGTCGGCCAAGCTGGTGTTCCTGTTCAAGGGTGTCAGGCCGCGGACCTGGCTCGAGAAAAAACAGGCACGCCAATCCTATGTATTGTTCATGATGGTATGGATTGTGACGCTGTCGGTATTGATTACGGTCATTTACCTGAAGCTGAAGGCAACGGTGTGATCGCGATACTGTGATTTCCACACGTGCAAAAGTACTTCACTGACACACTCATGTCTGTAAATAATAATACAGCCGTCTTCCAGCATAAGCGGTCGCTGTCGATATTCTAATGACAGGCTCTCTTCGGCCATTTGCGGTTTTTCATAAGCATTGTCATTGCGAACTAACAGGCCATGCGTTTGGGAATACAAAGCGTTCGCAGTGAAGCAATCTGTTGAATCTCGTATCCAGATCAATATTCTTTATAGCTAATATATACACGTTAACAGATCGCCGCGGCGCAAAACCTGCGACCGCTTAATATATTCTTCAAATGAATGGCCTTTTAGCCTCGCGATGACAGTTTATGTCTGATAGTAATATACTGAAAATGACTTATGAGTGACTGCATAGGGTCGGTAGCAGAAGATAAATATTGATGAATGACTGGAAACAGTATTTAACTACACCTTTTCCTCGAGTTCGCCGAGAGACAGGCTGACCGTATTATAGGCCTCGCGTAATTTAAATTGCGTTTGTGCCGATGCCTCGCTTTTGTCGAGCGATTCATCGCATGCGCGGCTGGCGTTTTTAAGCTGCCAATGCAGTTCGTTCAACATCAGTTCAATTTCATTGAGTTCGGCGGCTGCCTGCGGGTCCGGGTCGCTGGCCAGTTGCTTGAGCCATGTGTGCAGATCCTCACCGACCAGGCCGGATTCATTTGACATGGACATTACATGTGTACTGATCTTGTACAGGGAGCGGTCCTTGTTGCTGGACAGTTCGTCGGCCATATCAAGAATATTGCATTGATGAAGTGCACTGACGGCATGGTTAAGAGCCTGGCTGCGTACAAACAGGTTTTTGGCCTGTTCACTGATATTGGCATGTTGCGGTAAGGTCAGCTTCAGGCCTGAAAATTTCAAAATCGAATTCAGTGCCTTGTAAACGTCGTAGAAATGCGTCTTTGAATTCATTTGCAGATAGGGCAACAGGTCATACATATTACGTCCGTGGCGCTCGAACTGTTTCGTGCGGATCGCATAGATACTGTCTGCGACACCGACGATCTGTCCTATCAGGCCGAGTGTGGTGTCATTCTTGTTGGCCGGATAACCACTGCCATCGCAACGCTCGTGGTGCTCGAGCACAGCCTGGCTGACTTCCCTGGGGATATCATTGTACTGTTCCAGTAACAGTTTGCCGATGACGACATGGCTCTGGATTGCACGCCATTCTTCAGGCGTTAATGCGCCTTTCTTGTTGAGGATATCCGGTGACAGATGCACAAAGCCCATATCATGTAATAGACCGGCCAGATAGACCTGTTGTCGAGTGTCCTTGTCGAGACCCATCTCGACGGCGATCAGAAGGGATAACCAGGCGCAGAACACGGCTTTGTCCAGTTGCTCGGGCATCTGTTCGTTGATGACGGTCAGTTTCTGGATAATGGCGGGGTTCAGGCGCGTGAACATAAAGGTCTTCTTGGTCAGCATCTCGAAGGCCATTTTGTCGTGAATGGTTCGACAATCCTGATAGGTGTCCAGTTGCTGGTGCAGTTTCTCTAACAACATGGCGGCATCAATGCTGTCAGATAACATGATATTGTTTTCGAGGGGCTGGCTGAGTTTATGCTGGACCAGTTTTTCTGCTGTGTTCTTGTTGATATGCATGCCCTTTTTGCATAACAACACGCCCTTGGTATTGACTATATCGTTGCTCGACAGGACATCCTTGGATTCATCCAGCTCGGCAAGGTGTTCGGCATAATGATCATCGACCTTGTCCAGGTCATCAAGGTCATCGAAGATGTTATCGGAATTGTTACTCATGCTTACAGCTAGCTACCGCCTGATTTATCAATGCAACGTTAGTGCATGATATTAATAATAATTTTTTAATGCGTACTGGTCTTGATAAATGTAGCAAAAATATTACAAATTACCATATGTTTTTACTGTGTTAATAATAACAGGCTAACGGCAAAACGCTAATCTAAATATTTTGCCCCGGAATTATGCGTCTGATTCCTAATAAGTGGCCATCAATACCCATATGAATTATCAGACTAATCACCAAAGGGTTCGTAGCGCACATCGACAATATAGAATGTTTCATCCCCCTTGGGCAAGCTCACTGTAATTTCATCATCGATATTTTTTCGTAGTAGTGCCCTTGCCAGCGGTGCATCCATACTGATCCAGCCTTTTTTCGTATCGATCTCGTCAGGGCCGACGATTCTGTAACAATGTTCGCTTGCCGAGGAATCCTCGAGTCTTACCCAGGCACCGAAAAATATTTGCTCGCGGTTGTCGGGAATGCGCTCTACAACCTGGAGATGGTCGAGGCGTTTTTGCAGATAACGTATGCGCCGGTCGATCTCACGCAGTTGTTTTTTTCCATAGATATATTCGGCATTCTCGGAGCGGTCGCCCTGGGCTGCGGCCTCGGACACTGCCTGTGTGACTCGTGGCCGTTTTACACGCCACAGGTAATCGAGTTCTTGTGACAGTCGTCGGTATCCCTCAGGTGTGATGTAACTTGAGCCCGGTTTTTGCGGTGGTCGGTATCTGCCCATATAGGTCCGTCAGTGTCATGTGCATTAGTCGCGTTCGGAAAGCACTGCCTTCAACAGCATGGCAATCCCGATGGCGCCAAATATCCACGTGCTGAGGGGTGCGCCCATCAGCTTGTCGCTTGCACCTGTATCCAGCGCCAGCGTGATCGCGGCACTGATGATAAACGCAGCAGCACCTATCGCGGTTATGGTACGTGTATTATTACTGTTTATATCCTTGCGCAACTGCTGCAGTTGTTCGGACTTGTAGTTGATCTGCAGACGATTATCGACGGCCTTGCGCAGAAAATCGTGGGCCAGCACCGGGATTTCGGGTAATTTTTCTGACCACGATGGCAGGTTGGTGCGCATACGCCTGATGAACGCGGTCGTGCCTATCTGCTCATTCATCCAGCGCTCGAGGAAAGGCTTGGCCGTGGTCCACAGATCCAGGTCCGGGTAGAGTTGTCGCCCCAGGCCCTCGATATTCAGCAACGTCTTTTGCAACAATACCAGTTGTGGCTGGATTTCCATATTAAAGCGCCGTGCAGTCTGGAACAGGCGTAACAATACCTGGCCAAACGAGATTTCCTTTAACGGTCGATTAAAATTGGGTTCACATACGGCGCGGATGGCCGATTCGAATTCATCGACACGCGTTTCCGCGGGTACCCAGCCTGATTCCAGGTGCAGTTCCGCGACCCGGCGATAATCGCGGTTGAAGAAGGCCAGCAGATTTTCTGCCAAATAGCGCTGGTCATCCGGTGTCAGCGTGCCGATGATACCGAAGTCAACGGCAATGTACTGGCCTTCATCGGAAACAAAGATATTACCGGGATGCATATCGGCATGAAAAAAATTATGGCTGAAGACCTGGGTATAGAATACTTCCACGCCGCGTTCTGCCAGCTGCTTCATATCGATGCCTAGTGCGCGTAATTTGTCGACCTCGCCGATGGGCGTGCCATGGATACGTTCCATGACGATGACATTGCGCCGGGCCATGGGCCAGACAATCTCCGGGACATACAACAGTCCGGTATCCTCGAAATTACGCCGCAGCTGGGTCGCGTTGGCCGCCTCCCTGATCAGGTCCAATTCATCGAAAATGACCTTTTCGAATTCCTCGACGACCTCGAGCGGGCGCAGGCGCCTGCCATCCAGCCAGTATTTATTGGCCAGCTTGGCAATCGTGTACAACAGGCCAAGGTCACGGCGGATGGTCTTTTCAATACCGGGGCGCAGGACCTTGACGACAACCTCGCTGCCATCGTGGAGTGTGGCGGTATGCACCTGGGCGATGGATGCGGATGCAAGCGGCGTTTCATCAAAACTGGCAAAGCAGTCAGTTATGGACTTTCCATACGCCTTTTCAATAATCTCGATAGCCTGCTGACCTGGAAATGGGGGGACGCGGTCCTGCAGTCGCGCTAATTCCTCGGCGATATGATCGGGTAGTAGGTCGCGTCGTGTCGACAATATTTGCCCGAACTTGACGAAGATGGGGCCGAGGTCCTCGAGTGCCTGGCGAATCCGTTGGCCACGTGGCGCGCGATCGAACCTGAACCAGTTCCATGGCGCGAGGTAGAACATGAAACGCAGCGGCCGGAACAGATGGGCGGCAAAAATAATCTCGTCGAGGCCGTGCCTGACAAGAATACGATTGATGTAGATAAGGCGAAATATCTGTGCAGGTCTGATCAAGGCTGGTATTCCGGGTTATTATTGTTGTGCGTGGCAGCTTTATCCTGCAATCGTTGCACGCGTGCCTGCAGGCGTTCCGTGTCATTTCTGAGGACATCGACGGCGTGATTGAATTCCTCGACTTCGTAGTTTGTCGCCAGCAGATGCTTCTCCTCTTCCAGGTATTCGGCAGTATCCTGTAATAACGAGTCCTCAACCTGCCTGCCCCAGCGCAGCAGGCCGCGCAGGCCGCGTCCCAGCTGGTGGGCGATGACATCGCCGGTGATATGGGACAGGTGCTCTTCCCAGTCGATATCGAGCTGCTGCAGAATCTGGTTAAAGCGCTGGCCGCTTTCGGTATCGCCGACAATCTCCACAGCGCCCGCGAACAGTGACTCTTCCGCCTTTGTTCCAAGACTCATTTTCAGTAACGAAAAAGGTGCGCCGCGCAAGCGCGTATCGGCCTCGCCATCGTAATGTGACATGACATGAATATGCCTGTCACCGGGTATGATATACAGGCTCATATCAAGGCCGAGTATATCGATAGCGATGACCTTGCCCTGCAAGCGTGACATATTCGCCATGCCTTCAGGATCGAGTTCTATATAACGGTTCAGGGCAGTTTCAAGGGCGGCAGTGATAATGACAGGCAGGTTCACGATGTGGGGCTCCTCAGCTGTGCATGTAACGCGTCAGAATTTATAGCCGCGGTGCAGGGCGACAATACCACCAGTCAGGTTGTGATAATCGCATTGCTCAAAACCGGCGCCCTCCATCATGGATCTGAGTGTATCCTGGTCGGGATGCATGCGAATCGATTCGGCAAGATAGCGATAACTGTCGGCGTCATTGGCGATCAGTTTTCCCATTAATGGCAGGATCTTGAACGAGTACAGGTCATACAGGGGTTTCAGTCCGGGTGTCACCGGTTTTGAGAACTCGAGTACCAGCAGGCGACCGCCAGGTTTCAAGACGCGATACATGGAACGTAATGCCATGTCCTTGTCCGTGACATTACGCAGGCCGAAAGCGATCGTGATGCAGTCAAAGCTGTTATCGGGGAAGGGCAGGTATTGTGCGTCGGCCTGCACATATTCAACATTACCGATAATGCCTGCATCGATCAGACGGGCACGCCCGTTGTCGAGCATCGATGCATTGATATCAGACAGAATGACCATGCCGTCACTACCGACCAGGGACGAAAATTTGGCCGTCAGGTCGCCGGTGCCGCCGGCTATATCGAGTACGGTCTGGCCAGCGCGTATGCCGCTCAATTCAGTGGTATAGCGTTTCCACAGGCGATGGATGCCGAATGACATCAGATCATTCATCAGGTCATACTGATCAGCTACAGAATGGAACACCTCGGCGACCTTGCCAGCCTTTTCTTCGGCATTGACCTTCTGGTAGCCGAAATGTGTGGTCTGTTCATCGCGTCGTTTTTGTTGCATCGTCTTTACCGGTTGTCATTATGTTCGTCAGCAGGACGCGACAGATAACTGCGCTGTTGAATCTGCCGCCCGTTATTATGCCTATTAAAGCATGATGAGCGTAAAAATGCAGTGATTGATCTGTGCGCGATTGATGCTGATAACCGTTGTCAGCGAGGCGCTTTGATAGTGGCTGTCTGCCCTGCCCTGTTTTAGCCAGGCTTTTCGGCGCGCTTGTGTCCCGCTTCTTCGAGGCGTTTAAGATAGTTCGACCAATTTTCATCCATGTTCTTGCCCAGTTTGTATAGCGTTTCCCAGGAATAGATGCCGGTGTTATGGCCATCATTGAAATGCAGGCACACCGCGTAATTTCCGATTGGCTCGATCTTGTCGATATTGACAAACTCCTTGCCGACCTGCAGCACTTCTTCACCGGGGCCATGACCCTGGACCTCGGCGGAAGGTGAGAAACAGCGCAGATACTCGCAACTGTAGTTGAACTTTTCACTGTCATCAAACGTAATTTCCAGTATCCGCGACATCTGGTGCAGGTTAATTTCGGTTGGCTTGGGGGTGCTCATGCGTGGATCTCCGGGTTCGTTACAGGATATAGCGACTCAGGTCTTCATCCTGAGAAAGTTCGCCTAGATATTTGTTTACATAATCTTCGTCGATGGTGACGGTCTCACCATCATGGTCGGGCGCCTCATAGGAAATCACCTCAAGGAGGCGCTCGACAACCGTGTGCAGACGCCGTGCGCCTATATTTTCAGTATTTTCGTTCACGTGCCAGGCAATTTCGGCGATGCGCTTGATGGCATCGTCAGTATACTCAAGCTTTACACCCTCTGTTGCCATCAGCGCGGTGTACTGTTCGGTAAGTGACGCATCCGGCTCGGTCAGGATGCGGATGAAATCCTCGACACTGAGGGCGCGCAGCTCCACCCGAATCGGCAGGCGCCCCTGCAGTTCCGGGATCAGGT
Source organism: uncultured Gammaproteobacteria bacterium (assembly GCA_947258655.1). Lineage (GTDB taxonomy): Bacteria > Pseudomonadota > Gammaproteobacteria > JAADHQ01 > JAADHQ01 > JAADHQ01. The sequence continues at coordinate 16,085 of CAMYJD010000036.1, forward strand.
CGGACGGTTTGGTCAAATGGAAAGCGCCCGATGCAATGAACAGGATATGGTCCGTCTTGACCATGCCGTACTTGGTATTCACGGTGCTGCCTTCGACCAGCGGTAACAGGTCGCGCTGTACCCCCTCGCGTGATACATCCGGACCACTGCCCTCGGAGCGCTTGGCGACCTTGTCGATCTCGTCGAGAAAGACAATGCCATGTTGCTCAACCCGTTCCACCGCGGTGAGCTTAAGCTCGTCTTCATTGATCATTTTTGCGGCTTCTTCATCGATCAGCAGCTTTCTGGCATCCTGAATTTTCAGCTTGCGCTTGCTGGTGCGGCCACTGGACATGTTCTGAAACAGACCCTGGAGCTGGCTGGTCATATCCTCCATCCCCGGGGGCGCCATGATCTCCACACCTACCGGTGTCGCGGATACCTCGATCTCGATTTCTCGCTCATCGAGCAGGCCCTCGCGCAGCTTTTTCCTCAGTTTCTGGCGGGTATCGGTGTCCTGCTGTGGCTCCTGTTCCTCACTGAAGTCAAGCGCCTGCTTGGGCATGGGTAGCAACGCATCGAGGATACGGTCTTCGGCCGCATCCTCGGCACGGTGCTGGACTTTCTGGATCTCGATCTCACGGGTCATTTTAATCGAGAAGTCAACAAGATCGCGGATGATCGACTCAACATCACGGCCGACATAGCCCACTTCGGTGAATTTGGTCGCCTCGATCTTGATAAAAGGTGCATTCGCCAGTTTGGCCAGGCGGCGTGCAATCTCGGTTTTGCCGACCCCGGTCGGGCCGATCATCAGGATATTCTTCGGGGTGATTTCCGCACGCAACGATTCGTCCACATTCATGCGGCGCCAACGATTACGTAATGCAATGGATACGGCACGCTTGGCCTCATCCTGGCCAACGATATGTTTGTCGAGTTCCTGAACAATTTCTCTGGGCGTCATTTCTGACATGGCTGATTCACTCCTGCTGCAAGCGTCGCAACACGCCTACGCGTTATAGTCCAATTCTTCTACGGTAAGATTTTGATTGGTATAAATGCAGATATCTCCGGCGATATTAAGGCCTTTTTCTACGATCGTGCGCGCATCTAGCTCGGTATTGTCCAGTAAGGCGCGGGCTGCGGATTGTGCAAACGGGCCGCCGGAGCCGATGGCCATCAGGCTGTCTTCGGGTTCAATCACATCACCATTACCGGAGATGATCAACGATGACTTGTCATCGGCAACGGCCAGCAATGCCTCCAGACGTCGCAATGCCCTGTCGGTACGCCAGTCCTTCGCCATTTCGACCGCGGCACGGGTCAGATTACCACTATGGGTCTCCAGTTTGCCCTCGAAGCGTTCAAACAACGTGAACGCATCGGCAGTACCACCGGCAAAACCGGCCAGTACCTTGTCGTGGTACAGGCGCCTGACCTTACGTGCATTTCCCTTCATCACCGTGTTACCGAGGCTGACCTGACCATCGCCACCGATAACGACCTTGCCATTACGACGGATGGATAGAATGGTTGTGCCGCGAAATTGTTCCACTGTGCTGTCCTCAAATAACGGGAAGTGCGTGATTGTACACGAATTTTAACTAAAATCAGGTGCCGAGCCATCTAAAGGCCCGGGCCAGATGCAAAATATGGGGTCAAAATGACAGATTTCAATTTAATTGCAGTGAATTTGTTGGTCCATCGGTATGCCCGAACAGATGGTGGATGCGCATGTACCTGGCTCGAGCCTGTAGCTTGATCTGACTATCTGATTGCAGCACACTGTCCCGGGACTGCCTGCAGCACTTTCAGATTGGAATCGTCAATGAATATAAAACAGGACCTGGTTCGTCACTATCACTGGTTAAGGCAATATGGGCTGAATGATTCACACAGCGGTAATGCCTCGGTACGTGATGGTGATACGGTGTGGTTAACGCCAAGCGGCTGTTGCGCCGATACGCTCGCTGAACATGACCTCGTCGCCTGCACTATCGACGGCGAGATCGGCGCAGGCGCTTCACTGGATGCGCCGCTGCATATTGCTGTCTATCAACACAACCCGAAAGCACGCGCATTACTGCACAGCCATGGCCCGCACTCTGTCGCGCTGACACTGGATGGCAAGGATTTCGTGCCGGTGGATTTTGAAGGTCAATACTATTTCCCGCATGTACCGGTATTGAATATCGCATACCAGGATTACGTCACGGAATCCCCTGCACTGGTGGCCCACGCACTGGCACATCACAAGCTGGCGATTGTACGCGGGCATGGTGTCTATGCACAGGCAGACTCATTGAACCTTGCCTACAAATGGAGCTGCTCGCTGGAGCTGTCTGCAAAGACCGCATTTATTGCGCTGCAATCAGGCAGGTTGTGATAGGTATGATGATTAATGCCTAGATACACTATCGCGTTCATGTCGTTGCTAACAGCATGCACCGCTTTTGCTGATGTCGCTGCCAACAAGCGTCATGAAATCGAGCACCTGGTGCGCTTTATCAGGGATTCGGGATGTGTGATCGATGTAGAAGGAAAAAAATTAACCGGCCTGTATGCCAGTGCGCACATTCAACAACAGTATGCACGTTACCGCGACAGGATTCTTACAGCAGAGGATTTCATCGCATGGACTGCTGCACAGAGTAGTGTAGCGGGAAAATATTCGCTGGTTGCCTGTAAAGGGCGCGAAACCGTCAGAGCCATGGACTGGTTACAGCGGGAGCTGGCCGTATACCGTATTAAACGGCGATATTAATACCAATACCTGATTCCGTTTGTAGTGTGATTGTCAGTCAAGCGTGTCATAGTCGCCAAGGGAGTCAAAAAATGACCCTTTTGACTGAAAATATTCAGCCACTGCGGTCCTGTTTGGTGTTACCAGAGTGATACCTTCCGTTATTTGTGAACGAATTACATAGCTTTGATAAGCGGGGGTTGCAATAGCTGCAAGAATACCGATGATCGCGACGACTATCATCAGCTCGATCAGCGTGAACCCGGTGTGCTGTTTCTTTATAAGCATCTGAATTTCCTGCAATGAATAATGTAATTAGCGATTGCTGAATAATATCGGCGGCGGGTTGTAAACCTTCAATATTTTTAATGTATTTATATGGAGTCTAATAGGCCTGATAAATCATCAATTTATAAAACAAACAGCAAGCCCGGAATAATTAGGATTAAGCCAATATCAGTTTGAGGCGGCGAGATAGTCGGGATTAAATCGTGGTCAGCCTTTCTTTTTTGCGCGCGGATGTGCCTTGTCGTATACCTGTGCGAGGTGCTGAAAGTCGAGGTGGGTGTAGATCTGGGTGGTGCTGATGTCTGCATGCCCGAGCAGTTCCTGTACCGCGCGCAGGTCGCTGCTGGATTCAAGTACATGCGACGCAAACGAGTGGCGCAGTTTATGTGGATGCAGGCGTGTATCAAGCCCCTGTTTAATGCCCCATTGGCGCAGGCGTTGCTGGATACTGCGCGGACCCAGGCGCGTACCACGTTGACTGATAAACAGCGCGGTCTCGCCCTCACTGACAAGTTGCGTACGATGTTGCAACCATGCCTGGATGGCCTGTTTTGCATATCGGCCGACCGGCACGATTCGTGTCTTCGCTCCCTTGCCGGTAACCCTGACCGTGGCATCCTCGAAGTCGATGTCGCTCAGGTTCAGTGATACCAGTTCGGCCAGGCGCAGGCCGGATGAATACAGCAGTTCCAGCATGGCGTGGTCGCGGTATTCGAGTGGTGATGAGTCCTTGCTGTCGAGCAGGCGGGTGACCTGGTCCACGTCCAGAACCTTGGGCAACTTGCGTGATTTTTTCGGTGCGCTGACAGTCATGGCCGGGTTCTGGCTGACATGGCGTTCGCGCAGCAGAAAATTATAGAAGCTGCGGATACTGGATAATTCACGTTGCAGACTGCTTGCGGACAGGCCCTGACGGTGGCGTTGACTGATATATTGACGTAGCCGATGTCCATCCACTGCAGACCAGTCATTGATGCATTCAGCGCGGCAATAGACGAGGAAACCCTGCAGGTCACGCCGGTAATTTTTTTGAGTTAGCGGTGACAGGCGCTTTTCGGTATCGGTGTAGTGCAGGAAGTCGTCTATCAGTTTGTGGCCGTCCTGCATAGCGTTGGATCTAGTTACAGGTAACGCCTCAACGCCTGGGAGATATATTCCGCCATCTGATTCAGATAGATAGTACCCATGCTGGAACGGAAGCGTTGCTCATCTTCACTGCCAATCGCGACCATGCCTATTTTCCCATGGCTGCCCAGCGGCAGTAATACGGCAGAGCCGACTTGATCGGCATATTCACCAAACAGGATCTCGAGTTGTTGTTTTTTCAGGCGCCCACACAGGGGGCGGTTGATCTTGAAGAAATTTTCAAAATGGGTGTTCAGCTGCTCGTCCTGGTCAATAATACTGTCCTGATGCGCGGGCGTGTTGACTTCATTATGCCTGAACAGGTATACCCGCGCCCATTGCGCATGGAATTCTTTATGTAACAGTTCGACCAGTACATCGATTATGTTGTCGATCGAATGCGTATTGATCAGGGCTAGTGTCAGTCGGTGTATGCGTTCATTGAGGCGGTCATTTTCACGGGCGACATTGACCAGATCCATCAGTTTGGCATGCAGGTTGGTATTTTGTTCACGCAGGCGTTCCGTCTGGTACTGGAGCAGAGATACCGCATCACCACTGCTATGGGCTATGCGCATCTTCAGCAGTAGATCCCCTTTCTCCATGAAAAAATCATGGTTTTGATCGAGAAATTCGACCACATCCTTCTCGCTTATCTGATACGAGGAATATTCAGATTTTTTTTGTTGTGTACTCATAATTGAATAGTTCCTTCGAACACAGTTTGCGCGGGCCCTGTCATAATAATAGGTTGATCTTTACCTTGCCATGATACCACAAGTTCCCCCAGCTCTAGGTGTACCATAACCTGTGGTTGCAGCCAACCCCTGATAATACCAGAAACGACCGCAGCACAGGCGCCACTACCGCAGGCCAGGGTCTCACCAACTCCACGCTCCCACACCCGTAAGCGGATATTGTCACGATCCATTACTTGCATAAAGCCGACATTGACACGATTGGGAAAGCGCTGATGGTGTTCGATCAGCGGTCCCAATGTCTGTACCGGTGCGGAGTCGATATCATCGACATCCAGGACCACATGCGGGTTTCCCACCGATACAGCGCCGACCTCATATTGCTGACCGTCTACTTCGAGACTATAGGATGGTGCTTGTGCATCTGCAATAAATGGAATATCTACTGGCTGTAGCCTGGCGGGTCCCATGTTGACCGTGACCTGACCGTCATCCTGAATTCGCAGTTCAATTGTCCCGGTACGGGTCTCTACCAGGATCACACTTTTATCGCTCAGGCCCTTGTCACGTACAAAGCGGGCAAAACAGCGTGCGCCGTTACCGCATTGCTCGACCTCGCCACCATCGGCATTGAAAATACGATAGCGGAAATCAACGTCACTGGATTGCGGGCTTTGTACCAGCAGGATCTGGTCACAACCGACTCCCTGGCGCCGATCCGCAATAAAACGGTATTGTTCAGTCGTTAAGCTGATGTCCTGGTGGATCGCATCAATGACGACGAAATCATTACCGAGACCATGCATTTTGGTAAAATTGATCTGCATCACAATATTATCCACATATTAGTGTAAAAAGCTTGTGTTTATTCTAGAGTTCAACGCTGTATAATCCATACCCCACCTGTTTATCCAGATAAGGAAGGTTCACATGAATAGCAAATACCCTGTCCTGTTTTTTGCACTAATTATTGGCCTGGCCGGTTGCGCCAAGGATGAATACGGCAATACCCGACCGTTAACAGATGCCGAAAAAGGCGCGATCATTGGTGCCGCTGTTGGTGCAGGGATCGGTCTTACCCAGAAGAAGAAGCACGGCAGTAAGGCCGTGGTTATCGGAGCGGTTGGCGGTGGTATCGCCGGTGGCCTCGTCGGTAATTACATGGATAGCCAGAAAAAAGACCTGGAAAAGGTGCTTGCACCTGAAATGGCCAATGGCGCGATCAGCCTGCACAAGCTCGAGCAACACCGCCTGCGTATCAGTATGACCAGTGCGACTGCATTCGACGTCAATTCCACGCAGATCAAGTCGGGTTTCTACAGCACCCTGGACAAGATTGCCAAGGTCCTGAACAAATATGGCAAGACCGAATTATTGATTGTTGGTCATACCGACAGTACCGGTTCGGAGCAGTATAACCAGACCTTGTCAGAACAGCGCGCACAGTCTGTCTATCAATATCTGCAGGGGCGCGGTGTGATTCATCAGCGTCTCAATGCCTATGGCAAGGGTGAGCTTGAGCCGGTCGCCACTAACGCCACTGAGCAGGGACGACGCCTGAATCGCCGCGTTGAAATCATTGTTGTGCCATTGGTGGCGCAATAAACCGCAATTGGCGGCGATGATTTCAACGATCGAGCAGTTGGATATAGTCGCGGTAGATACAGCGGTCCATTACTACAAACATACCGGCCTGCTGCGCACGCGCAGCCGCCGCTGTGTTGATCACACCATCCTGTAGCCAGATTGCCGGCAACCGTAATGCGATACAGTCTTCGACGATCGCATCGACATGCTCGGGCGCGCGAAACACATTGACCAGGTCGACGTCGTGCGCGAGCTGATCGAGTCGTGCATAGGCGCGCTCTCCCAGTACCTGGTCAACGGCGGGTCTGACCGGGATAATACGGTAACCAAATCCCTGTAATGAACTGGCCACCTGGTGGCTGGGGCGTTTCGCTTTTGGTGACAGGCCGACGATTGCGATGGTGTGAATGTCGAGCAGAAATTGCCTGATCTCGTCCAGTCCGGGTGGAGTGTAGATGGTATTCATGGAGTGATTCCGTAGACGATCAGATGGCGGTCGCTGACCTGACTGGCAGTGCAATAATCCAGACCGCATCGATGTAATTGTTCGTCGACCTCGTCGATGGTATAGGCCGCGCATAATGAGTGATAAAAATCATGGCGCAGGATATCCGTTTCATCGGCGGCATAGGTTTCAACGAGCTCACCGGCCTGTGCCGGTGTCTGTGGGCGTAGCAGATCCATGACAAAGACCATTGTACCCGCCTGCGCGTAACGGGAAACGGCCTTCCAGATATCATCCGCCTCATGCAGGTGATGCAACAGGCTGTTGCTGAAAATGATATCGTAATGCGCCTGTGGCAGACTGAGGTCATTGATCAGCGCAGTAAACAGCTGGATGCGCCGGTGCAGTCCGCTTTCATGATTGAGTCTGGCGGCCATGTCCACCATGTTGGCAGCGCCATCGACGCCATGGATCTGGTAGGCGGGCAGGGCCCTGGCAAATCGTCGGCTGATATCGCCCGGGCCACAGCCCAGGTCGAGGGCATAGCGCGTTGCATTGTCATCATCTGCTGGCAATGAATTGGCAAAGTACTCGAGCAATAGCGCTATAAAAAGGGAATGCGGCTGTTCGAAATCTGCGCTGGCGTAGGCCTGTACCTGGGACGGTTCATTCATCAGTTCAGGTTCGGCGATGCGTTTCATGCGACTTGTCAGTGTCCGTTGTGTCGGCGCGGGTGCTTACGGCAGCAGCGTCTCTCCGGCCATCAGGTCGTCTACGTTCTCGCGTTTACGGATCAGGTGTGAGAGAGAGCCATCCACCATGATTTCAGCGGCCCGTGGCCTGGAATTGTAGTTCGAGCTCATACCGAAGCCATAAGCGCCGGATGAACGTACCGCGAGCAGGTCGCCTCCCTCTATCGACAGTTCGCGTTCCTTGCCGAGGAAATCGCCGGTTTCGCAGATTGGCCCGACCACATCATAGACGCGTGGCGTCGCTGTCGAGGTCTGTCTGACGGCTACTATATCCTGCCATGCCGCATACAGGGCTGGGCGTAGCAGGTCATTCATCGCAGCATCGACGATGGCGAAGTGCTTGTGTTCGCCGAGCTTCAGGTATTCCACGCGGGTCAGCAGAATACCGGCATTACCGACGATGGCCCGGCCGGGTTCTATCAGCACCTCGATATCACGCTTGCCCAGGTGTTCCTTGATGGCCTGGGCGTATTGCGCAGGTTCGGGTGGATTTTCATGCTGGTAGCGAATACCGAGGCCGCCGCCAATATCGACATGGCGAATATCGATGCCATCGGCGCCAAGCTTGTCGATGAGTTCGAGCACACGCCCGAGTGCATCGATGAACGGTGTCTTGTCGGTCAGTTGCGAACCGATATGGCAATCAACTCCATGTACATCGATATGTTGCATGTCGGCAGCCTGTCTGTAGATCTCCGGCGCTGTACCGATATCGATGCCGAATTTGTTTTCCTTCAAACCGGTGGATATGTAGGGGTGGGTATTGGCATCGACATCGGGATTGACACGAATCGATACCGGCGCGCTCTTTCCCATTCTCCCTGCCACCTGGTTCAGGCGTTCCAGTTCCGAATAGGATTCGACATTAAAACAACGGATGCCTGCATCGAGGGCGCGTTCGAGTTCTGCAGTCGTCTTGCCGACACCGGAAAACACGGTCCTGTCGGCGCGCCCACCCGCGCGCAGCACGCGCTCCAGTTCGCCACCAGAGACAATATCAAAGCCAGATCCTAGACGTGCCATTACATTGAGTACGGCAAGATTGGAATTGGCCTTGACGGCGTAACAGACAAGATGCGGGTGGTCGCCAAAGGCCTGGTCGAAGGCATGCCAGTGGCGCTCGATCGTCGCACGTGAATAGATATAACAGGGCGTGCCATAGGTATCTGCGATGGTATCGACGCTGACATCTTCAGCAAACAGCTGACCGTTTCTGTAATTAAAATAATCCATTACTGCTGACGTTCTTGGGCCTGGCCGGGGTGATAGAGATCGCCTTTTTTACCGCAAGCTGCAATCATTGATGTTGTTCCGAGAACAACCATTACCAGATAGAGTAAATATTTTGCCCAGCATGTCTTCATGTCGTCGTCATCTATTCATTCAATTAGCAAGCGTCGCCAGGCTTAAAATCCATGGAGTACGCAAGGACGTTTATTCTACCTGTGCGCCGTGAAATCTGCTACATATTATTTGATGCTGTGAGGAAAGATGGTTTAGGATGAAGCTGTGCGACTGAAGACAAATATATTTCTGTGGGTATTGCTGGCCTCGATCCTGCCTTTGATGGTGTTGTCACTGGGTGCCATCACATACAGCGAAAAGCAATACCTGCAGGAGGTCAGTCGAGAGGTCAATGCCAGCCTGAACAATATCGTTTCCGAGCTGGACCGGCGCCTGTATTACGAACGCCAGATGATTCTGTCGCTGGCCAACAGTGTCTCGATGCGACAATACCTGCCGGCATTGAAAAGTGTAACACGCGGCGACCCGCATCAGGCCTATTTCCAGTTATCAGACCGCCTGGAAAATTTTCTGTCAAGTTTTCAGGGCGTTGTCCCGGGCTTTCAGTTGATTCGTGTACTCGATAGTGAAGGTAATACACTGATCAAGGTACGCTTTGGTGTCGGTGTCGTTGGCACAGAAGAAGGCATCGAAAGTACGCCCTATGCCGAAGAGGAACTGGATGACCGTGTTTTTGCACGCCAGTTGAGTGATTTACCGCTGGCTGAATTGAGTTTTATGCTGCAACCACAAAGCCGCTGGGAAGCCGATGAGGATATGCGTGGGCCGGTGATGCTGGATGCGGTATATCCACTGGTACATGAACAGTATACAGCGGGTTACCTGATGGTCAGCTTTAGCGGCGACCTGGTCGATAAAATCCTTGATGTCGTACCCAGGTTGCATAATGGCAACTTACTGCTGGCAGAAATCAATCCGGATGACAGGGACAGGGATGGCATGTTGCTATACGATGATATCCAGGGCCTGAGATTGTCGCAGACCGCCCCTGTGCCTGTGAATCTGCGCGTACAAGAGGGAAGCCTGTTATGGGAAAATATACATAACAAACCATTTGGCCAATTTATTAATGATGCAGGTGATTCAATAATATATTTCCATGAATACCTGCCCTACCCCAACCAGCTTGCTACCTGGGTGCTGGCCGCCCGTGTCGACAGGCAGACGCTGGTCGCGCCCTTTGACCAGATCCGTTGGGCCATTCTGTTCCTGGTCGTCGTCGCGATAGCGATCAGTATGGTGCTCGCAAATATGGGGGCGAGGAACATCGCCAGACCGATCAGCGAATTGTCATCGTATCTGAAACGCTATGCCGATGGTGATCATCGTTCGCGCGTCCGTGTCGGTGGTGCGCGTGAAATTCAGCAAATGGAGGTCTCGTTCAATTACATGGCCGATACCTTGGAGCATGCACGTGAAGAACGTGACCGGGCCCAGGGTATGATGTTACAGAGCGCCAAGCTGGCCAGTATCGGTGAAATGGCAGCCGGCATTGGCCACGAGATCAATAATCCATTGAACAATATGTTGTCATTGATCAAACTGATGAAACGTGATTTGCCCGAACACGAAATAAAATTACTACGTGACCTTGAATCCCTGCGTGAAGAGACATTAAGGGCGAGTACAATAGTTAAAGGCGTTCTTAATTTTGCCAGGCAGGTGCCGCCGCAATATACCCGCTTTAATGCAATGGCATGGTTGCAGGAAACGTGGCAACTGGTACAGCAGGCTGCCAGGGCAAAACATATCGAATGCCACCTGATTGCCGATGATGAAATGTACATCCAGGGAGACCGGGTGCAGTTGCAACAGGTGCTGGTTAATTTATTATTGAATGCAATACAGGCCAGTGACAGGGATGCGGAAATTATCGTCAGTATGGAAGAGCGTAATGGCTACCAATTCATACATGTCGAGGACCATGGCACAGGTATCGACAGCAAGGACCTGGCGCGTATTTTTGATCCGTTTTTCAGCACCAAGGAAGTGGGTGAGGGCAGCGGCCTCGGGCTGTCGATCAGCCTCGGCATTGTACAACGGCACGAGGGGCAGTTAAGGATCGGCAATAATTCAGATGGCGGTGTTACGGCAACGATAATATTACCGCAGGCACATTCGGTGAATGTATCCGGGCGAGCATAAAACTATGAAAGCACATCCACAAATTCTGTATGTTGACGATGACCCCAAGGCCGGCGAGCTGATGTTGCGCTTCTGTGAGGACCAGCCTTATGGGTGCCGCGTGTTTACCAATCCGCAGCAGGCGCTGGAGTTTTTCATCGAGCATGGCGCCGATATCGTTATCACTGACCTGCGCATGCCGCATTTGAGCGGTACGGAATTGCTGGCAAAAATTCGTGAACACAATACCGAGATCCCGGTGATTATCACAACGGCCTACTCGACCGTGGACGATGCTATCGAGGCCTTGCGCCTTGGTGCCGCTGACTTCATCAAAAAACCTTTCGATATGGATGAGCTGATATTACTGGTGGGCAAGACGCTGGATAACACCCGCCTGCGTCAGGAGAACGCGCTGCTGAAGCAACAATTGCGCGACGTCAATAAAGGGATGAACATGGTCGGTGATTCCGCGGCCATGCAGGCCTTGTATGAAACCATACGCAAGGTGGCCGAGATACGTTGTAATGTGATCATTGAAGGGGAGTCCGGTACGGGTAAGGAACTTGCTGCGCGCGCTATTCACGAATTGAGTCCCGAAGCCGACAAGCCCTTCGTTGTCATAGATTGCGGTGCGCTAACGGATACGTTACTGGAAAGCGAGTTATTCGGTCATGAAAAAGGTGCCTTTACCGGAGCTAACCAGACACGCCAGGGACTGCTCGAAGTGGCGTCGGGAGGCTCGGTATTCCTCGACGAGATCTGCAATATATCCGATAACATGCAGGTCAAGTTATTGCGTGTTGTGCAGGAGCAGCAGGTCACCCGTGTTGGTGGTGTACATCCGATCGATATTGATCTGCGCTTTATTGTCGCTACCAACCGCAACCTTGAAAGCATGGTTGCGGAAGGAAAATTCAGGCATGACCTCTATCATCGCCTGAACGTGATCAAGATACAGATGCCGGCGTTGCGTGATCATCGCGAAGATATACCATTTTTGTGCCAGCATTTCGTCGATTATTTCAACCAGCGATATCATCGCCAGGCCGAGGGCTTTGATGCGAGGTCATTACAATCAATGCATGACTATGACTGGCCCGGGAATATTCGCGAATTACGTAATACGGTCGAGCGTGCCATGGTGCTGGCCGAAGGGCCTGAATTGCATATGCCGCCATTGAGCGAACAGATCAGCGCAACGGCAGTAGGCGATGCGATTGATAGTGACCTCCCCACCATTGAGGAGCTGGAACGGCGTTACCTGCTAAAAGTCCTCGATCATTTCGATGGTAATCGCGAGAAAACGGCCGAAAGCCTCGGTATCAACAAGTCGACATTGTGGCGCAAGCTGCAGCAGTATCGCGGTAATAATGAGACGAAAGAATCGGATACATAGTATAAAAGGGGTCGGTGACAATTGATTATCATTCGCATTGCTTGTCACCAATCTCACCAATTCCGCAAGATGTTTGCTCGAAGTCATCGACTCTCTGTCAGTTGCGCATTACGTGATCACCAATATGCAATCCGGATCGTGCAATTTGCAATCTGAGGCTGATGCTTTTTTACCCAATATTGTATAACTTATTGTTATTATTAGTTAATATTTTCTGGCATAGCATTTGCCCTGTATATACCACGTTGTTTGATCAATTGGAGGAAAAGTACATGAAACGAAGAACCCTATTAAAGGGCAGCCTGACGGCTGGCATGGCAGGGGTAGCCGCCGCAGCCGGCCTGTTGACCCCGCAAATGGTAATGGCCGCA
>CAMYJD010000037.1:0-27049 GCA_947258655.1 uncultured Gammaproteobacteria bacterium
GATCAATAACACGCTCCGCCCCTGGAGTAATCCAGGGTGAAGGTATAGTCCAGCCCTTATCGAAAGATTTGGATAAGCTGTCCCGCCGCCTCCACCAAACAACCTCCCTGACACCTTGTCAGGGAGTTTTTATTTTCTATGGAATAGCACCCTGGATGGCATTTGCTCTCTATTTCAGCAATCGCATTACGTGATGAAGCGGATGCCAGGGAAGCTCTAAGCGAAACAAGTTTTTTTGTGATCAATTGATCTGTCAAGACTAGATCTTTTTCGATTTGGTCAAATATTTGCACCCGCTCCAATAGTGCTTCAGCCTGGTCCAGTGATGTACGCTCTATGGCTGCTCGTGATGGGATGTCAGACAGTGAAATTGGCGGGGGCGGTATGCTCCTGGGCGCTATGTGAGGTCAGTAGAACAATATAAAACACCACAACTAATAATGTCGGGATATCAATGTAGCATCCTTACTATTGAGTTTACCGATAGAGTATTTCATCACCTAGACCTCATCCTTACGTATAAACAGCCTGGCTGAATAGGAATTTTATTATGAAGTTTTTACATTTTCATATCTAAAACAATTAGATAGAATTTTTTTACCGCTGATAATAACCTATGTACATCTTGTATAGGCACCCACATCTGATCAATAACCCGTATCTCGATCACATCATCATTTTGCCCAGATAATCATAATCGCTATATTCATAATTAAGGCTAGTGAAGAATATCGATATACATCTGATTATGTATAACGAATACTTACATAACTGTTTCTTCGTTGCACTACTCACTTTCTGCTTCTGATTATTTCAGAGCTACGAGCACTAGTTACAAACTGAGCATATCATGTTAGAAATACATCCAGCAGCTTGTTAGGCCTCATACTTGTTCATTAATATTTCTATAATCTGACTCAAAGTAAGCATATACGATATATATAGCACACTAATCTATAATTCCGAATACAGATGATCAACATCATGGCCGAAATACCTGAAATAAATACATCCGACATAATAAGTAAATACTATTACAAAACGATTGACATTGTATTCGCCGTTATTCTGTTGTTCATTACCCTGACAATGATTGTAGGAGTCGCACGTTTGTTTATACGCCTCGGCGAACTCTTCCAGAAAGAAGGGATCACCGGCAACTATCTGTATATATTTTCAGACGTATTGACCCTGTTCATCCTTATCGAATTATCGCGCTCACTGGTTGAGTATTTCTCCTCACAACGCCTGCCGATGACGCCGATTATCGATGCAGGCATTGTGTTCATCATCAGACACATCATGATTGACCTTTTCAATCACAAGCTCGAAACCAATAGCATCTACGCACTCAGTGTCTTATTGCTGGCTCTGGGAGCAATTCGGGTCAGTACACTGATTCATTTTCGACGCAGAAATGCAAATGAACGCAGCGAAACGCATGATACTCCTGCAAAGAGTTGATACATTACCAGCAAGGGAATCTATCTATGGTCGATGAGCCTACTATACTCACCACTTCCTGGCATACCGAAAACAGCGAAACCGTATTCCAGAGATTGTCTACATCTGCAGAAGGTCTGTCGCATCAGAACGCGCAACAAAGGACACAGGAATTTGGCTTGAACCGATTACGACCAGCCAGGAAAAAGGGACCCCTGGCGCGATTCATGACCCAGTTTCATAATGTCTTGATCTATGTATTGCTCGGAGCAGGCATCATCACTGCCCTGCTTGGCCACTGGATAGACAGCGGCGTCATCCTCGGTGTTGTGATAATCAATGCCATTATCGGTTTTGTCCAGGAAGGCAAGGCTGAAAAGGCCCTGGATGCCATCCGCAACATGCTATCCCAACAGGCCATGGTCCGGCGCGGTAATCGCTTCATTTCGTTACCTGCGGAACAACTGGTCCCGGGCGATGTCGTGTTACTGCAATCAGGCGACAAGGTTCCAGCAGATATGCGCCTGTTCAAGACACGTGAGTTACGTATTGAAGAAGCCATGTTGACCGGTGAATCGGTGCCCGTGGAAAAAAGTACACAACCGGTGTCACAACAGGCCACAATAGGCGACCGTAAGTGCCTCGCATACTCCGGCACGCTGGTCACTTATGGCCAGGGCCAGGGCATTGTCGTGGCTACCGGTGATGATACCGAGATAGGCCGCATCAGTGGCATGTTACGCAAGGTACAAGTCCTGACTACACCACTGTTAAGACAGATGGCCACATTTGCCAAATGGCTGACTATTGCTATCGGCGTCATAGCTGCCATCACATTTTCCTATGGTTTACTTTTTCGAGATTATTCCGCCAGTGAGATGTTTCTTGCTGCAGTGGGCCTGGCAGTAGCCGGCATTCCTGAGGGACTACCTGCGATTATGACGATAACACTGGCTATCGGCGTACAACGCATGGCAAAAAAGAACGCCATTATCCGTCGCTTGCCGGCTGTCGAGACACTGGGTTCCGTTACCGTGATCTGCTCTGACAAGACCGGCACCCTGACGCGTAATGAAATGACAGTACAGACCCTGGCCACTGGAGCTGGAATCTGCGAAGTCAGCGGTAGCGGTTACGACCCCCATGGGGCCTTCATGCTTGATGGCGTCAATGTCAGTACTGAAGAGTTCCCGTTACTACGGGAGGTGGCACAGGCGGCACTGTTATGCAATGATGCTACTTTGTCCGAAAGCGATGGCCAGTGGCAGATCCAGGGTGATCCGACCGAAGGTGCTCTGGTGACACTGGCATATAAGGCGGGGCTTGAACACGACTATATCCTCAACCAGTTCCCGCGCACTGATGCTATTCCGTTCGAATCGCAACATCGCTTCATGGCTACCATGCACCATGATCATGCCGGACATGGTTTCATTTACTTGAAGGGGGCACCGGAACGTGTACTGGAAATGTGTTATTTGCAGCGTATGCGTGGTGAGGATGCCCCTCTGGACAAGGCCTACTGGGATACCTGTATGAACGATATGGCCAGTCGTGGTCAACGACTTTTGGCTATTGCTTTCAAGACCGCACCTGCAGAACAGCCATCACTTAATTTCACTGACGTAGACAGCGGACTGACACTATTAGGAATAGTAGGTATTATCGACCCTCCACGCGCAGAGGCCATCCAGGCAGTGCACACCTGCCAGGCATCCGGTATCCGGGTGAAAATGATTACAGGCGACCACGGTATTACTGCGCGAGCAATTGGTGCACAAATGGGAATCGGCGATGGAGTTTCCGTTATCAATGGCGCCGAACTCGACAACTACAACAAGGACCAGTTAAATGAGGCTGTCCGGCGTAGCGACATTTTTGCGCGTGTCTCTCCTGAACAAAAGCTTCAATTGGTGACTGCATTACAGGCTAACGGTGAAGTAGTGTCCATGACCGGCGATGGTGTCAATGATGCACCGGCACTGAAACGGGCCGATGTAGGTGTCGCCATGGGACTCAAGGGTACCGAGGTAGCCAAGGAAGCCGCCGAAATGGTGCTTGCTGATGATAATTTTGCCTCTATTGCCCATGCAGTAGAAGAAGGACGTACAGTATACGACAACCTGAAAAAATCGATCTTGTTTATATTACCGACCAATGGTGGCGAAGCTTTGACGATTATTGCTGCAATTGCTATGGGACGCCTGCTACCGATGACCCCGGCACAGATCCTGTGGGTCAATATGATTACAGCGGTCACACTGGCGTTGACTCTGGCATTCGAACCAGCAGAGCGCAATGTTATGAAACGACCGCCACGTAATCCTCGTGAACCCATACTTTCCGGCTTTCTTGTCTGGCGTATCATTTTTGTATCACTGATTATCGTTTCCGGGACATTCGGATTGTTCTTGTGGGAACGCAATAATGGTGCGTCTATCGAGCTGGCACGTACAGTTGCTGTCAATACGCTAGTCATGTTCGAAATATTCTATCTGTTCAGTGCCCGCTTTCTGCTCGCGCCATCATTAACCTATGCTGGACTATTCGGAAATCGCTATGTTCTGTATGCAATCGGCCTGTTGATATTGATTCAAATGGGATTTACCTACATCGGGCCGATGCAGACATTGTTTGCCTCCGCCGCGATGACTGGCGAGGCATGGGTACGGGTCATTTTTGTATCGTCTTCTGTGTTGGTACTGGTTGAAATAGAGAAACTATTGCTGCGTAAATATAGCCATTTAGGGTAATTCTAAAAATGCAAACTATAAGGTATATTGATCGCGGATTCGTTTCCCGTCGCGTCGACCGATCAAATCTAATATTCATATTCCAATCAATATATTGAAATAATGCCAATATTTAAAGTTGAGCAAATTCAGGTCAGCTTTTGGCATGTTTGGCATATTCCCTGATATTGGAAATCAGGAAATATCTTTCGTTATGCGGCAAAGCCTTTAATTGATTATTCCCTTCTATAAATTTCATGGAACAAGAAGCTTTACTTTCTTATCGCCTGTTATCATTATTAACCCTTCTTCCACAAGTCCTTTCAGATCCCTTGCTCGTGTTTTCGGTGTCAACTTTTGATAAAGCCCCTGATACCATAATTGCGATTGCACATTAGTTAATTGATACTCTGTTCCATGTGGCAGTAAATTATTAACAATTGTAAATTGCCTCATATTGATATCCTTACTTTGCAGCTTTGCGTTCAATGAAGTCTCATACAGTAACATTGCAATAATTCTATTTACCCGGTTATGCAATAGGTTCAATACACTATTGATATCCATATTCAGCGAATAAAGCTCAACAAGAAACCTCGACAAAATTCCATTTGTTATGGAGTTCTTGCCACTTATAGAGGTTTCAATTACTTATAATGTGTTCAGGGGGTATTTCAATTTATTCCATTAATATCACGTGTGATCAGTGTTTTAATCTGATGGCTTATTCGTTAGCCACTCATACATCAGCTGCTTGATCTGTGTCTGGTATTTAAGGCCCTGTAGTTCACATTGTGTGCGAAATGCTTGTAACAACGATTCAGGTATCTTGATACTGATCAGCTTGCTCTTATCATTATGAGTCTGCATCAATCGGTAATTCTCAAGAAAAACCAATACCTGTTCAGGTGTCGCGTTACGACACTGTTTCAGATATTCATCACTGAAATATTGAACAGGTTTCAAAGCAATTTTTCCAATGCCCTGATATCTTCAAGGTCTTGCGGTCTTCCCGCCAATTTCTTCATTGCTATAAGATCCGGAATGCTGGCCACCTGGATAACCAGGCGATCAATTTTTTTGCTAACAGTCTTTATCGCTTTCAAGTCCTCAGTAATCAGGATATCAACCATCTCCAGCGGATTGGATGGGTGATAAAAAGACCATGCAGTCAGGTTTTTATTACGAATGTATTCTTCCCGAAAATCGTATACCTCTGTTGCCGTTACTGGAAGACGTGGTTGCAGACCCATAGATAACAGAGCCTTTTCAGCCGCTTCAAACTGCGATCTGTCCAGCTGAATGATAAAATCAATATCCACCGTCCCCCTGATAGCGCCATGCAATGCCACAGCATAACCACCCACCAGTGCGTATTTGACATGGTATTTCTGAAAAGCGCCGATGACTTGTATGATAAACATATATCAAAGTATATACTGGTATATACTTTATACAAAAATAATATATTATATTTAATGATTTTAATAACTTATAAAATCTATATTTCAACAATATAAAAAGATTAAGCTTTCTTGAACAAATTCCGGCCTGCTTGGAAAATCGTCATCAGAAACCATTGAATACGCGGATTCGATTCCCGCTTCCTCTAGCAAATCATGTCGTCCTGATGTATTTCTGCAATTGCTTTCAAATCGAAAAGATATAAACCCATAAAGGCCGAACGAACATACTCGACACGCATGGGTTCATAGTGCAATTATCTCATTGCATACTAACAATCAAGTTGCTCATTTACCGGTGTAATTAGCCGCAATATATTTGCCGGTTAATGATACAAATACATACAATGTTTGTTTGGCTGGATCATTTATTCTGTCATTCGTAAACGAAACTACCCACTCTGTATTTTTACCAAATTGCTTCTTTTCAGATTTGCTGACATCAACTGTTTCCCAGCTATTGTCAATTTTTCCTGTTTTAATCAGTTGCGCAACACTTTTTAATGCCACCTGCTCGGCCTGACTTTTGCTGACTTGAGCATGTGCATGGCCGTGCCCATGTCCATGATCATGTCCATGATCATGATTTGATCCCGCCATTAACGCTGCCGGGCTTAAGAACAGGATAGAACTGAAAATAATTGATTTAATCTGCATTTGAATAATCTCCTATAGTGAGTCGTGTGTGTAAGTTTCAGTTTGCTCAGCTGGATTTACTTGCTCTGGTTCCTGCCCGTGTTGCTGTAGCTCGTAATCACCTTTGAGCTTCAACGTGATGGTTACCGGCGAGCGGCCTCTATTTCTCCAATACCAGCCATGGGTGCCTAAAAATGATGCGGTGAGAGAACCACTGGCCTGACTCTCAGTGTCCTTGTCAAAACTCTGAAAATAACCCGTTGTATCACCGGACGGTTCGCCATGGAAATCATAAAAAAGAGACTCACCGTCTGTTTGCCACGAGTACACAAAACTTGCACCGTTCTTTAGCAGAATCTTGTATTCCTTATCCCCTTTGGCGGGAATAATAACGGTTATTGTATCTTGCCAGCGTTGCTCCATAGGATCTGCCATCATTTTTGCATCAGAGTCAGTATGTTGCGCGCTCGTTACTGCTGCAGGGGTGGCAAGCATATATTCCTCTGCATTGCTTGTATGCTCGTAGCCGTGCATTTGCATCAAAAACAGAAAGCCACCCCAAAGGATTAACATATAGTTCGTGATAAGGCTGAAAGTCTGGAAAAAATGACTTTTGCGCCATGCGGCAATGAGCAGCAACATCAACGCCAGCGCACTAATTTGCCCAAGTTCGACACCGACATTGAACGATATAATATTTAATAACAGCTGATCTTCACTAAGCGGTAAAGCCTGCAGCCGCGTAGAAAGGCCGAAGCCGTGAATCAGCCCCAGACCAATAATCATCTCCATCATGCGGGGTGGATTGATATTCAGATATTTACGAAATCCATCAATATTCGCAAAAGCGATATAGCTGACACTGAGACCAATAACCGCGTCGATCAGGAAATAATTAAGC
Organism: uncultured Gammaproteobacteria bacterium; assembly: GCA_947258655.1. GTDB lineage: Bacteria > Pseudomonadota > Gammaproteobacteria > JAADHQ01 > JAADHQ01 > JAADHQ01. The sequence goes on from CAMYJD010000037.1 coordinate 7,176, forward strand.
TGTATCCCATTAAACGTGGCATAGATTAGCGTAATACTGTGCCCTATCGTAAAGGCAGTAACATATTTTGCTATATCCCGAAATGTGGTCAGAAAGAATATGATGCCAAATACAAATGCCAGATGATCATAGCCAGACAACATGTGGGTTGCACCTAACCACATATAGGCCATATTACCACCATCGATGATTGACTGTTTTTCCTCTTCCGACATGCCGTGGGCAAATGCCTGGCTTGTCAGTAACATATAGACTGAAAAACCAAGCAACAGGATTATAAAACTGCGAAATTTGTGTATTGACGATCTTTCCAGATAAGGTGGCTTGCGATTCAAACGGAAGGCATTCATTGCAAGTGCCCTCCTTTTTCCACTGACGTGACCCAATACACGCCTTGTCCGGTAAAATTGTGTTCTTTAGCGCAAAGAGCCGCCAAAACGCTGTCCAGATCCTTATCTTCCAGTAACAATTCGGTTCTAATCCGTGGCGCGTAACCGACAACCTTGTCTCTGGCAGAAAGAAACTTGTCGCTTTCTGATTCTTCTCCATGCCCTTCGACATGAGTTAGTGTAAATCCCGAAACCTGATCCATATTTCTCAAGAATGCAACAAGCTCTTGTTGCACATCCGTATGGACAATGAGAGTGAGTAATTTCATACATTCCTCCGCTACAGGTTTGAATGCGCCAATTCAATTATTGACGTCATGAAACCCGGTCATTGAAAACGATCGCTTATAAGTACGTATTGTAATACACAACGAAAATCCAGCTGGATTTTTGTGCTTGCACGACTACCTGAATGTAGCCCTTAACAGGGTGGAGCGCGCAGAAGTGGAGTGAAGTGACATCGCCGGAATTTTATAAGGTCGTCATCAAACCAGCGATTAAATATGTTTCGATACAGAACAAAAAGCAGCACTACATACAACAGGGCTAACAAAGCCATGAATGGTACTTTATTGGATATTTTTGTAAGCAAGCAATCGGGGCAGGCATCACTCTCTGATAGTATTTCATCATGGTGATTACTGTGAGATATGTCAGTGGACAAATGGGCAATGCTTATATGAGTATGCTCAACTTGCGCGATGTCCGGGTGATTATGATGATGGCCTTGATCGTGATCAAGGCTATGCACATGCAGCGTTACTCCCTGGGTACCTGTCAACGCAATGGATATCAATATTACCCATAAAAATAATATTAATTTTTTTGTTTTTCGGGAAAATATCATTCGCATCAGTTTACATATAAAACATACCGCGCGCAATCATACAACATAGAACTCAGAAATTTTCTACAGCGCCATTTTCTGTTGTGATCTGTGAATAACTTATCAGCCAGGTTTATCCATCTCAGCAAGTAAACCAGTGCCTGGGCCTCGTAGTCACGAACCCATCGTTCCTGTCCGGTGGGGTGTCTGTTGCCTGGATAGCCGCATGAGCAAGGAGTGTCGCTTTGTTCAGCGATTACATCAGGGTCATGTCCGGCTAAGCGTTAATATGCCTCTTCTGTGTATGGATCCGTTGCCAAAGTCTCGAGCACCTGTAACGCTTGATCAGTTTCGATAGCGCGCCAGACAGGCCATGTTCTTTTAAAGCCCCGCAAATAGATAAATGAGCATGGCAGTCACAACGGCGACCAGCAAGGTCTGGATTCCACTACGCAGCCATGAAATTCCTGCGACCCGGCCAAGAAAAATACCCAGCAAAAAGATGAGTAGCAACGCAACAATAATAGCAGCAAAGAGCGGCGATAATGGCAGTGATACGCCAGCATTCGCAAGCCATAACGGTATCATGATCAGAAGTGAAATAACGAGAGGGGCTGAACCATTTACCAGAGCGATCAACAATGGCGCCAGGCGAGCCGCGTCGCCATGGGCACTTTCCTGCAGATCGGCCACCATCGCTTCCTCCAGTTTACCCAGGGCGTGGCGTCGTTCTGCAGATTCACTGACGTAAGCACTACTCAAACCGCTCATACCCAGCGCAATGGCGGCACCGAGGCAGGCATTTATAATAACGGATAAATCAGTCGTTTCACTGACAAGGAATCCGATGACCAGTCCCAGCATCGTGAGTGCGCCATCAAAACCGTTGACGACAAAATAGCGGCGCGTAATGTCATCAGAATGGGTGATACGTAATAGAAACCTTATCTGTTTTAACAGACTCACGACGCCTTACTCAACATCCTTTTCACTCTGAACTTCGACCACATCAATACTGTGGAGCGAACCGCCCATTTCACTTATGACAGAGCGTATTGATTCGAAATCAATAGCATTCCCCTCCACCTCTATTTGAAGAGTTTCGGTCTTTTCATCCATTTCCAGGACGGTCAAACGCACATGATAATCGACTCCAACCTTGGCAATGGCCCGGGAAAATTCAAGGGCATTCGGTTGATGGGGTTTAAGCACATCCAGGACGATTCTTTTGACGGAAACCATAACTTTTCCTTCGTCAGCTTTTGTTCATTATTACTGGGCGGGCTTCAATAATACATTGTACACACTGCCAGCAACTGCATATTGATCATTTCAATATAGTTTATCTGTTTACCCTTTTAAAATATATAGATCCAAATCAATCGTTGCCGTCATACTTTACACCAGCAAATGATAATTCGATAGCCATTTCCGGAATATAGGAATAGCATAAAGAACTACTATACGACTAACGTCATTTTAAACAGAAAAGAAGGCGCCTGATCCAGGCCTTGAACAGGAAAGCATACACCCGGCAAACATGGAGAGATTTTGTTTCACAGTTTGCATAACGATCGGGGATCTTGACTGACAGGATCCTTGTAACGAGATGCCAGGCAGCATCATGGAAGGGCTGCAATCAGGCGCTAAAGCTCCAGCAATGCCAATACCTGTCCAGGTGTGGTAGTGCGACATTGCTGCAGATATTCATCGCTGAAATATTTAACCTATTTCATTTCCACACCGGAACAGTCTTAGCCATTACATTTGCGATTGCAGATAATTTTTGATTCCAATCTTATCGATCAGGCCCAGTTGCTTTTCGAGCCAGTAGGCATGATCCTCTTCGGTATCGACCAGCAGTTTTTCCAGGATTTCCCTGGTCTGGTAATCCTGCTCCGTTTCGCAGACTGCGATCGCTTCTTTCAGGTTATCGACCACGGCATATTCGAGGGCAAGATCGTTTTTCAACATATCGGTTACATTGCTACCGACATTGAGGCCCTCGCGTTTTGACATATCCGGTGTCGCTTCGAGGAACAGTATGCGCCGGATCAGCGCATCGGCATGCTCCATTTCCTCTTCGGTTTCATGCTTGATGCGTTCATACAGTTCGTTCAGGCCCCAGTCGTCATACATGCGTGAATGAATAAAGTACTGATCGATTGCGGCCAGTTCACCGGCCAGCAGTTTTTGTAGTTGCGCGATGACTTTTTTCTTTCCTTTCATGATCCTGGCTCCTACATGCCCGATTGCAGATAATTCTTGATACCGACCTTGTCGATCAAGGTGAGCTGAGTTTCACCCCAGTCGATACGCTCTTCATTGTGATCGAGCAATTTTTCCAGTTGCTCGCGGCTGATATAGTCACTGGCCTGTTCACACTGGGCGATGGCGGACTTCAGAACGTCATTGATGCGGTTTTCCATGTCGAGATCGTTCTTGATAACTTCCTCGGCATCTTCACCAATCAGTAGTTTACCCAGGTCTTGCAGATTGGGCAGGCCCTCCAGAAACAGGATGCGTTTGACCAGACGGTCGGCCTCTTTCATTGCGTCGATGGACGCATCATAATCGCGTTTTTCCAGGGCCTCCAGGCCCCAGTCGCCGAGCATGCGCGCATGCAGGAAATACTGGTTGATCGCGGTCAATGATTCTTTCAGGACCTGGTTCAGGGCCTGGTTGAGTTTGGCATCGCCTTTCATGAGCTTGCTTCCTCCTTATTATCGATATTATATGTATGCCACCTATATTAGATGAATTCAGCAAGATTGAAATAGCTAACGAAGTATCTCCGGAAAATATTTTCAGGTAATAAATCTGGAATTAATACAGTTTATGCGGGAACCAGTGTATCTATACCCAAATCGGCAGGCATTACTATATTGATATTTTCACAAAGAATCTTGCGCGCACAAAAATTTTTTCAGGTAATAAATCTGCAATTAATACAGTTTATGCGGGAACCAGTGAATCTATTCCCAAATCGGCTGGCATTACTATATTGATATTTTCACAAAGAATCTTGCGCGCACAATCCTTACAACGACCGCAACAGGTTGCTACATTCAATTCGCGCGATAAATCTTCAACGGTACTGGCACCATTATCACGGGCCTGACGGATTTGGCGATCGGTGACTGCATTACAAACACATACGTACATAATGAAAAACCAATTAAAAGCTAATGAGAATCGTTATCATTATCAATAATGATTCGTTTTCTGTCAAGTTCTTAATACTCGCTATGATAAATGCTAATTTTAACTATTATTCAGTGAGTTATGGATGAAGCAATGAATTCTCAAGTACTTATACAAGGCGAAACGGTACTATTTTCTACTGCATCGTTGACAATTTAATGAGAATGATTATCTTTTGCGTTAAGTTATCTGCAAAAAGGACATGTTATGTGCTCTCCAAATGAAACGAAACCGGACCACCTGATACAGCGCAAGTTGCACTCCCCTGCACGCAGAAAACTATGGCAGATCGAACCATCCCTGCATTGCAGTGTGATCGGTACTTGCCTGTCGATGAAGGAACTGAGACGCTTTCATCAGAAGTTCAAACTGGATGCATCAATCGCGACTACCGATTATGCCCTGCACCGTTATTTTGTGCGCCTGGTAAAATGCAACACCTACCAGAGCAAATACATCAATAAAGCTCTCGATCAGAAATACCAGTCGACATTGCGTAAATTTTCCAGGGCAAAGTCTGATCAGGTGTTGAAAGCCTTATGGGATGAAGCCGTAGGCAATGGTACCGTTGCAGAGGCCTACTGGGCCTTGATTACCCACCCTGCGGTGTCTGAATCCCTCAGGGATACTGTCTATGCTGACGTGCATATGCTATCGCACCTGTCAGGTGCGACGATCCGTATTGATATGCAGAAACACTATCAGTTACAACAACTCACGCGCACGCTGCGACAGCAAATTGCAGCTAGTAAAACGAGCCTGAAATCACAAACAGCCGCGAACAATCGGTTAGACCGGCAATTGTCTTCACAACTGAACAAGACGCGCCAGCTCGAAGAAAAATATGCACAACTCAGCACCCGACTACAAGAATTGCAGGATGTGAAAATTATCAGTGACTTAAGGAAGAAGCTCGATGTATACAAGTCAAAAGTCACATCACAGCAAGACTACATGGATCGTTTACAGGCAAATGTGCAGGAATGGAAAGATCTTGCGATGCAAAGCGACGGTCGTTATCGTGACTTGAGAAAGGAACATGTACAACAAAAGGCAGAACGTGACATCCTTGAATCAACAATAGAAGAATTATTAAATCAGCAATCTGCCGGCTGTTTTAAGCAGCAGGAATGTCAACCGGATTCAAATTTATGCGGCCGCTGTATTTTGTATGTTGGCGGACGTAATCGACAATGCGCACATTTCAGGACCGTGGTTGAACGCCAAAATGGTCAGTTCCTGCATCATGATGGTGGCTTGAACGATGGGCACTTACGTCTGGGCTCGTTACTGCCGCAGGTAGACGCGGTGTTTTGTCCGCTCGACTGCGTCAGCCATGAGGCTATGTACAAAATCAAAAAATACTGCAAGCAGCATAGCAAGAAACTCGTCTGGCTACCGCGCTCAAGCCTTGCTGCATTCATGCGTGGATTAAATGAAGTATCGAATAATGAACATGTCTAATTATTATAAATTTAATTTACTTGTTTTTTTTCTGGAGGAACTGAACTATGAATATCATGGTGGACGCCTGGCTGGACCGTGTTGATGCACGCCTGCGGATTATCGACCGTAGTAGTGGCAAGGAAATATTGCGCTGGGATAGGCAACAACTCGATTCTGCCTTTGAAGACGGCAATATCTGTTATACCGACCTTGAACAAGGGCAGCCTTCCGCTGAGGAATTACTAATTCTGGCGGCCAGTATAGGGACCTGACCAGAATTTGTGCTGGTCCGCTCGGCGCCGGTTATGGCCAGGACCATCCAGTGCTGCCCAGTTTAGCCGGATGCCTGTCTGTGTATATGGGGCGCGGTCAGGTTTACCAGATACATCAATTTGACTGATGCTGCGGGCTTGCGCCTGAAAGGGCATATGCACTACGCATAGCATTCCCATTGTTAATCACATCAGATTATCGACACAGGTATGGAAAATACGTCATTCTGCTGATTTAGTTTCTCATAACAACATTAAATTGATCTTAATCAATAAAAGGAATCAATTTCTCGCTTATATTGGCAATTAGAGATTTTATCACTATAAGACGTTGGCCGGCAGACAATGTGAATTTTTATGCATACAATTCAGTAAAATCAACTATTACGTTCAGTAAGAAAAACTATTGTTGTCTATTGACCCTGCTCGTTGTTTGCCTTGGTATTGCCCCACATTCATTGCGGGCCACAGATAACATAGCATCTAAAGTAGAAAGCGCTAATATAGCTATCCAGGAAAGGCTCGCTTACTACAACAATACCTTCCCTGAAATCCAGTTCGCTCATCTGAAAAACAGCCAGGAATGGTACCAGAGTTTGCAGGCACTTGAGCTTTTTATCGGCTATCAGGCAACCAGCCTGGATTATGAGCACCCTGCTGATCTACGTGAAGACCTGCTGTTTGCAACGGTATATAAAATCCAGCTAATGCTGTCACACAGGATGACCTCTTCCTTTTTATTCCGCGTTGGTCAAATGCCTGTGGCAAAAAGAAAACATGTATGCGTGATCACGCTGGATCCCGAAGCAATGTTTATCAGCAATCGGGCGGCAACGGCATACTTTATTGATATACCGTTAGATGGCGTTCAGGATTCCCGTTTTATCGACAAGGACAAACATCTCGATTTCATTATTGACCATGAAGCATTTCATTGTATCGATTCATTCCTCCATGGCGGCATACCGATGTCAGAAAAGACTTTTTTTACCCGCTATGATATCTACAGGCGGGAAATTCAGGCTGATATGTTCGCTTTGGCCATGCATATCCAGCGTCACAAGCGCGAAACCGACTATGTAACAAAAATCATTCAGCTCAGAGGTATGTCATTGTTGAATGGGGAACTGCAACACTGCAGTGCCGAGGGCATGCTCAGGATTAAGCAATATGATCATACGGCCATCAATGACTCATCAGTAGAACAACTGCTGACGCTGGTCAAACAAATATATAGCCCGTTGGCTTTAAGCTATCAACAATATCTGCAATACCGAGTTGATGCTGTCGAAGCAATACAGGAACTGGGTAAAACAGTAAATGAATATGACAAGCCTGTTTTACCCGATAACTTGGTACCGCAACAGGAAAAAGTACGATACATGATACAACAGACAATAAAGTACTACGAGGCCTTTTTAGGCACACCCTATACCTTTTCCGAATAAGCTGTCATTTCACTCAAACGAGATGTATTTGTATAGACATAAACAACTGCAGTGGTTATGTCTGTTGATTATTAATACTCACAACTAAGGTGTGAAGTAAAAACAGTGCATAGCGATGCCACCAATTCCTCCTCCTTGAAGGAGGGGGCCAGGGGGTGGTGATATATATCTTTAATATATCCAAGCAAAAGCTTGCAATAGGTCCCACCTTCCCTGGACTCGTACCGACTCCTTCCATGGAACCTGTAGAAAGAGAAAGCACTACAAAGAGCCATTCAGCATGGAATATATAAACGTCCTGCTGCTCCCACAATAACGAGAATATTGTAATTAATCACGTAATCAGAATAAAATCCTTGTCAGGATAACCACGCGAGCGCGAGCATACCTCGTAACCCTCGCGCTCACCATCATCATTGGTGTTTCCTTCGATCGTATCGAATGCGCTATCTTCCGCATAAGTAACAATACCGGCATGGGTCCAATCAGTTGAAGTCCGGCGCACGAGAAAGAAATTTCCTTTCGAAATGCCCTGTTCACGTGCCTGCCGCTCTGACACAAACAGGCCCGCATCCTGTGCCTGTGCCGCCAGTGAATCACAGGAAAAAGAACCCTTGAACGGCATGGGTATCTCAAGCGACTCCACTGCCTGCTGAAGCAGAAATACAATAAACCCCGCGCACCAGGCCCACTGCGCACCTTCGTGTCCTTTCATATACAGACGCACCCATGGCCCGCGATTCTGTCCACCGACCTCGCGTGGGTGTTGTTTTAAATGTGCCCTGGCATAACCCAGCAGGCCGGCCTCGGGTCTGGTAGATCGCCACGATCGTTGCCTGAGCACCGTCAGCATCGGCTTGACCAACTCATAATGTGTTACATCATTGAGCTTTCCCGTAACTTGCAGCCCAGAGCGCTCCTGAAAACGCGCCAGCGCCCGGGAAGTAACCGGACCAAAATCCGCATCGATAACGACGCCGTAATCATGTAGATTAAGCCATTCCTGTACACGCCTGACGCCCATACCCCGCGATCCATTTTTCAACACCCGTGCAAACACGACTTCCTTGCGGATCCAGGCGGACAAGTCCGTAATGTCATCTTGATATACATACATTTTTAATGCTCCATTTGTTAGACTTTTTCTATGAAATTATTGAAACTCCTGCCCATGCTTACTTGCCTGTCATTGTCAGCCTGCGATTCAGACAGGCAGGCCGATGCACACAATAATGGTGTAAATACCACAATCCAGGCAGATTCCAGCAAAAACCTGTCTGTACACGGTCTGCTGAAAAATGCTGTCTCTGCATACCTCGGTATTGAAGCGAATATTGTTGTGGAAAACCGTAACCGGCAAGACGGCTGGATATTTGTTTGCGGCAAACCTGTGCAGATGGATGGCAGTGCCATGAACTACTCGCGTACTTCCATCGCGAAACGGGCCGCGGACGGTCTGGTGGATGATTATTTTTGTGCATTGGTCCTGCACACGGATGACAATGCCGTAGTCCGCGAGCTTGTCGTCGGTGATACCGATGCGGCCGTGCTGGACTGGGCTGACCGCCATGGTTTTCCGGAATCACTACTTTATCATCAGTAATGTGATATCCACCCTGCCTGTAATTATGATCGGATTCCATGCTTGTTCGCTTACATGATAACAGCAGGCAACATGAGCTGCTGCAATGTAAATCTATTGTTTCCCAGGTATTCAGACTGTTTTAATACCATCATTGTCTCGATCAGGTAATTGCACTGGATATGATCATGACAATTGCCACATTCAGCGCCTGCTGCATTAGTCATATAAGAATATAGTCTAATTAATCGGGAATAGCCTTTGTGTGCTAAGATAATATCTGGATGTTTCTGTAGAGTTGGCATTTATGGATACCAGTATTAAGTCGCTGATTGACAAGGCAAATGAAATCATTCTCGGCAAGGATGAGCAGATCAGGCTGGCACTGTCCTGCCTGTTTGCACGCGGACATTTGCTGATCGAGGATTTACCGGGCATGGGCAAGACAACTCTGGCCCATCTGTTAGCCAGTCTGATGGGCCTGAATTTCAATCGCATCCAGTTCACCAGTGACCTGTTACCGTCAGATATCATCGGCGCGGCCGTGTTTAACCAGGACAGCGGTAGCTTTTCATTTCATCCCGGACCGATATTCACCCAGGTGATCCTTGCGGATGAAATTAACCGCGCCTCACCGAAGGCACAAAGTGCATTGCTGGAAGCGATGGAGGAACGCCAGGTCAGTACTGAAGGTCAAACGCGGGAATTGCCCGAACCCTTCTTTGTCATTGCCACACAAAATCCCGCTCACCACATCGGCACTTTTCCATTACCGGAATCCCAGTATGACCGTTTCATGATGTGTATCGAACTGGGTTATCCATCACGCCAGGCCGAGCGTCGGATCCTGACCGGTCGCGACCGCAGCATCATGTTACAGACGCTGCAGGCCTGTATCAGCCCGGAACAGGTACTGGATTATCAGGCCCGCGTCCCGCAGGTGCATGTTGCTGAACCCTTACTGGATTATTTGCAGGACCTGATAGACTTCAGCCGCAGCGATCGAATTGATGGCCCCGGTCTGTCTCCGCGCGGCAGCCTTGCATTGTTACGCTGTGCCCAGTCCTGGGCATTCCTCGATGGTCGCGATGCGGTAATACCCGAAGACATACAGGCCATTCTACCAGCCGTCGTCAATCATCGCCTGCGCCACCATGATGATCTCGGTACTACACAAACGCATGCGATCGCACAGCTGTTGATCGAGTCAGTCGCTATACCCTGATAAAGATGCCGGGTCTGGCCGAAAAGCTGTCAACAAGAACGCTGGCCGGCCCGGAACAGGAGCCGATCGTGCTCCACCGTCGCCGCATCTATATCCTGCCGACCCGTTACGGTGGCCTGTTTGCACTGCTGTTGCTGCTGATGCTGATCGGCGCAATCAATTACAATAACAGTCTCGGCTTTGCCCTGACCTTTCTGATGGGCAGCGTCGCACTGGTTTCGATGTTACATGCTCATCGCAATCTTGCCGGTCTACAGATCCGCTGCGGCAGTACCCAATCTGTTTTTTGCGGCCAGCAGGCAGTCTTCCCGATCATTATGAACAACCAGAATGCCCTGGACAAGATCGCACTCAGGCTCGAGATCAAGGATAACGATCCCGTACATATCAATATCCCCGCGGCCAGTACGATCACAGCGAAGTTAGCGATGACAAGCCGGCAGCGCGGCATCATAGCACCCGGACGCATCAAGATCTCGTGTGAATATCCACTGGGCCTGTTCCATGCATGGTCGTGGATACACCCGGATTGTAACTGTACGGTTTACCCGGCGCCGGAAAAGGATGCCCCGTTGCCCGAATTCGAACAGCAGGGTCTGGGTATGGGCCAGAGCCGGCAACGAGGGCAGGATGACTTCAGTGGACTGCGCCGCTACCAGCCCGGTGATTCGATAAAGACGATTGCGTGGAAACAGAGTGCGCGCGGTAGCGGGATTTTCACCAAACAATTTTCCGGCGCGGGTGGCAAGACATTATGGCTGGATTGGGACAGCGCCGCAACCCGTTCACTGGAACAGCGCCTGTCGCGCCTGTGTCAATGGGTGTTGCAATGCGAATCTTCCGGGCTTGAATATGGACTGCGCATGCCCGGACAGAATATCGCGCCCGGAAAGGGGCACCGGCACCGGCACCTGTGCCTGTCTGCACTGGCCCTGTATGGACAACGGACCAGCCCGGCATGATCAAGGCCAAGTTGAGTGACAGCATCACCCCTGCCAAGATGCTCTGGATCTTGCTATGCGAGGCAGCTGTTATTCTGCCGCATGTCCCGCATATGCGTATCTGGGTCAGCCTGATATGTGGATTAATTGCCGGCTGGGGTTATTTGATTGTCATCAGGAAATGGCGTCACCCCGGTAAGTTGATCCGCCTTGCCCTGGTAGTTATTTCCTGTGTTGCTGTTGCCTATAGCTACGATACCCTGGTCGGCAGGGATGCTGGCGTGGCTCTGCTGGTTATCATGTTATCGCTGAAACTGCTGGAAATAAAAACCCACAGGGATGTGATCCTGTTCGTGTTCCTCGGCTATTTCCTCGTGGTCACCAATTTCCTGTTCTCGCAGTCGATGGGCATGGCCGTATATATGCTGTTTGCATGTGTCGGATTGACCAGCACACTGGTCATGCTCAGTCGTCATGACAAGGGTCTGCATGCCGTCAGCAATATCCGCGTTGCCGGCACATTGATCCTGCAGGCTATGCCACTGATGCTGATACTGTTTATTCTGTTCCCGCGCCTGCCCGGCCCATTGTGGTTGATGCCGGAGGATAAAAACCGTGCCACGTCTGGGTTAAGCAATACGATGAGTCCAGGCGAAATCAGCTCGTTGATCCGTTCCGATGCGGTCGCGTTCCGGGTCAAATTCAACGATCGGGCACCTTCCGCATCACAACTGTACTGGCGCGGACCGGTATTAACACATTTTGACGGACGTACCTGGCACAGCAGATCCCTGCCGATTCAGAACAGGCCTGAACGAATCCAGCATAGTGGCGCCAGGATCAGCTATACAATCACGCTGGAACCCCATTACAAGCGTTGGCTATTCGCCCTGGAAATGCCCGTGAAGATACCGGCGGGAAGTTTTATCGACGCGGACTACAGTCTGATGGCGAACAAGGATGTCAGCAATCTGATTCAATACGTCGTCGGCTCGCACACCCGCTATCGCATCGGTAATGAACTGCAACGCTTACAAAGACGATTCAACCTGGTACTGCCGCCCACGCTCAATCCGCGTACTCGGGCCTGGGCCGACAGCCTGGCACAACGGTTTTCCAGCAAACGCGAACGCATCGAGCACGTCCTGACGCAATTTCGTCAACAGCCCTTCTCCTATACACTGAACCCGCCGCTACTGGGACGCAATTCCGTCGATGACTTCCTGTTCAATACACGCAGTGGATTTTGCGAACACTATGCCGGCAGCTTTGTCTATTTGATGCGCTTGCTCGATATTCCGGCGCGGGTCGTGCTCGGCTATCAAGGCGGGGAATATAACGAACTGGGTGACTACCTGATTGTCCGACAATCCGATGCCCATGCCTGGGCCGAAGTATGGCTGGCCGATGAGGGCTGGGTACGGATTGATCCGACATCGGCTGTCTCTCCTGAACGGGTCGAGACCGGCATCGATGCCGCTTTACCGGAACGGCTCTCGAGCGGTGGCCTGGTACGCAGTGTGAATCCGCTCATCAGGAATCTGGTATTGTACTGGGATTCGTTAAATTACCGCTGGCACCGCTGGGTACTGGGCTATGATGCCGGCAGGCAACGTAATTTCCTGCAACGCCTGGGTATCGATTCAGATGACTGGCAGGATATCGCCATCACAATTATTGTCACGCTCGGCACCCTGGTCCTGGCCATTTCCCTGTGGATGAACCTGCACAACCGGGAAAGACAAAAGGATTCCATCGCCCGTTTATACCAGGTATTTTGTCAGCGCCTGGCGCGTATCGGTTTTCAGCGCGAGGCTTATGAAGGCCCGCGGGATTTTGCCTCGCGGGTGTCGCAACAGCGTCATGATCTACGGCAGGACATCGAGTTGATAACACGCTTCTATCTGCAGCTACGTTATGGGCGTAACCCGCCTGAACAACTTTTTTCACAATTCAGGAACCGCATCAGGCTTTTTAAGCCAAGGAAAATCAAACGCTCAATTACTCCTTGACAGTGGCATGCGTTTTCGGCAGTCTTGACTCATGTTGAAGAAAGTCGCACATATTGTTACTTGCCGTGTTGTCCGCCTAATGTGGTCAACCGACTGTCTGTGCGCCAAAAGGACAAGATACTAGATAATCCTTACACATATTTACCAGACCCAAAGGCCACAGAATCCCAACGGAACTGTGGCCTTTTTGCTTTCCACCAACTGACAAAGAGACAAGTAATGTCGATAAACGCTGCCTACCTGGGCATTATTATTATCTGGTCAACCACACCGCTGGCGATCAAATGGAGCGGTGATGGCCCCGGTTTCCTGTTCGGCGTGACCTCGCGTATGCTGATCGGTCTGTTGGTTTGTCTGTTGATCCTGGCATTTATGCGTGTACGCCTGCACTGGGACAGACAGGCCGTGCATACCTATCTTGCCGCCAGTCTTGGTATCTTCGGCTCCATGCTGTGTGTCTACTGGGGCGCGCAATATATCACCTCGGGGATGGTGTCGGTACTGTTCGGCTTGACGCCATTGCTGACCAGTCTATTTGCGGCTGTATTGCTGAAGGAAAACAGCCTTGATGTGTATAAACTACTCGGCATTTTTGTTGCGCTGTGTGGACTGGTTTTGGTTTTCTATAGTGACATCGCCACAAGCGAATATGCCTATCATGGCATTCTTGCCGTATTGGCGGCTACCAGCCTGCATTCACTGAGTACAGTATTGGTCAAGAGGATCGATTGCGGTCATCCCGGGATTGTGGTCAACACCGGTACCCTGCTCGTCTCCAGTCTGTTATTCATACTGGTCTGGTTGCTCAGCGACAGTCAGCTACCAGAGACACTTCCATTAAAATCCGGCGGCTCGATCCTGTACCTGGGTATTTTCGGTAATGTCGTTGGCTTTACGCTGTTCTTCTTCGTATTGAAAAACATGGATGCCGGCAAGATCGGCCTGATCCCGCTGATTACACCAGTCATTGCATTGATCATTGGCCATGCATTGAATGCCGAGGAACTCGGCTGGACATTGATTAGTGGCACCAGCTTAATCCTGTTGGGCCTGGTGGCACACAACTGGCGTCCACGAACGGCCGGCGTTGTCGTGAATAAGGACTGAGCAATTTAACAAGTCGCTATATCAGGATTCGCCAATGACGCGCTGATTTCATATACTGTACTATATTTAATGCGCATATCATTGCTACGTTCAACACACAGGAACAAGGGTGACGCCATGCATATCACAATCGTTCATGTCTATGTTAAGCCCGGACATATCGATGACTTCATCGAGGCCACACGCCTCAATCATGAGGCCTCGGTGCAGGAATCCGGCAACCGCCGTTTCGATGTCATGCAACAGCAAGACGATCCGGCCAAGTTCGTGTTATACGAGGCCTATGTAGACGAACAGGCTGCCAGTCAGCACAAGCAAACCGCTCATTATCTGCAATGGCGCGAAACCGTCGCAGCATGGATGGCGCAACCGCGTCAGGGTATTGTGCATAACGGCCTGTTTCCCGCCTGATCAAATACCTAAAAAGGAATCCCGATAATATGCAAATCGCACCGTTTTCGATAGCACGACTTCCCCGAATAGAATTTGGTAAAAGCGTGCTGGCGCGGCTGCCGGATCTGGTCAGGCAATATGGCAAACGAGTATTGCTGGTCACTGGCAGTGGCTCGATCGAATCAGCCAGACAATGGCAGCAGTTGAAGGAATGGCTAGACCTGGATGGTGATACCAGTTTTCATGTCAGGATTACGCAGGAACCATCACCTGCCATCGTCGATGAGACGGTCAATGAATATCGCGATCACGCGATTGATGTCATCATCGGTCTCGGTGGTGGCAGCGTACTCGATGCCGCCAAAGCCATCGCCGGTTTACTACGCCTGAAACATTCGGTCATGGATTTCCTCGAAGGTGTTGGACCGGAACTGCCTTATCCGGGTCCAGCCGTGCCGTTTATTGCTGTGCCAACGACTGCCGGTACCGGAAGCGAGGCGACAAAAAATGCAGTACTCAGTGTACAGGGCAAGGATGGCTTCAAGAAATCGTTCCGGGATGAACAACTGGTCGCAGAATATGCCCTGGTCGATCCGGAATTACTGGCCACCTGCCCACCCGAACTGATCGCCGCCAATGGTATGGACGCACTGACCCAGCTTATGGAGTCTTTCGTTTCACTGAAGGCCAATGTATTCACCGATGCCCTCGCTATTAGCGGATTGCGAGCATGCCGCGATGGCCTGCCGGCCTGGTACCATAAAAGCGGCGATCAGCAACAGGCACGCGAAGCGATGGCCTATGCGTCACTGATATCCGGCATCAATCTGGCCCAGACCGGACTAGGCTCGGTGCATGGCCTGGCCTCGCCGCTCGGCGCGTTTTTCCCGATCCCGCATGGTGTTGTGTGTGGCACACTGGTTAGTACCGCAACACGGATCAATATCGATGCCATGCAGCAACGTGAACCCGACAATCCGGCATTGGAAAAATATGCTCGTCTGGCAACCATATTGTGTAATCGCAAGTTCAGGGAGCGGGATGATGCCTATGCTGCGTTGATCAAACTACTCGATGACTGGACAGAAGGCATGCAACTGAAAAGGCTCGGTGCCTATGGCGTACAGCAGCAGGATTTTGCCCATATTACCCGTAACAGTCGCGGTAGCAGCATGAAGACCAATCCAATCGTACTGACTGATGCGGAAATCGAACGCATGTTGGGCGAACGAATATAGTTTAGTGGATATCTAATACTGGCTCGATTCAAGCTAGTCAGCGGCCCCGAATATCAGAAAATATCCTGCATTGTAGAACACATGTAATATGACCGGTGTTACCAGGGTATTATCCTTATCCCTGAAATATCCGAATATCAGCGATGGGATCAGGACCAGTATGGCCCATGCAGGCGGGTGGTTGAGAAAGTGCACCGCGGTGAAAATCAAACTGGTCAGTATATTCGCATAACTAAGCACACCTATCCTGCGAACACCCAGGAATTTTTCCAGTTGTCCCTGAATAAAACCGCGAAAAACGATTTCTTCGATGACAGGTAACAACAAACCCGCATACAGATAGATTGAAAGGTGTTCACGGAACCAGTTGAAATCGGTTTCAAGATTAAAGCACCAGATCAGGCATAACCAGAACGGTATTGCTGCCAACAGAAAAATCCAGAACACTGCACTTT
Organism: uncultured Gammaproteobacteria bacterium; assembly: GCA_947258655.1. Classification (GTDB taxonomy): domain Bacteria; phylum Pseudomonadota; class Gammaproteobacteria; order JAADHQ01; family JAADHQ01; genus JAADHQ01. The sequence continues at coordinate 23,714 of CAMYJD010000037.1, forward strand.
TGAAATAGGAAGCCTGCATCCTTGATGGAATTATTATAGCAACACAACTGTCATAAGATTATCCCGTTGCGTCTGTCACTACAGGCATAACGGGATCGGTATCAAGCCTGTATTACTTCAGGATATGCAGCTCGACACGACGATTGGCTGCACGTCCCGCACCTGTATCATTGTCAGCTATAGGTTGCGTCGATCCGTAACCTCGAGCTGACAGATTGTCTGCAACAATACCTTTTGATATCAGATATTGGCGTACAGCATTGGCCCGCTGTTCTGACAAATGCCGGTTATAGGCTGCAGCACCGCGATTATCTGTATGTCCGGCTACCTCTACTTTCATGCCAGAATAGCGTTTCAAGGTCGCGACGGCCTCGTCCAGCACAGTCACCGAGACATCTTTCAGGCGTGCCGAAGCCGTCTCGAATTGCACACCCTTCAGAACGATAACGTCGGCGATCTGGCAGCCTCTGTGATCCACCCTGACTCCCGCTTTAGTGGCCGGGCACCTGTCATTCTTATCAAGTATGCCATCGCCATCACTGTCCTTGTCTGCTACAACCATGGCCGTACTGGCCAATGGCATGGTTTTCTTCGCAGTTTTACCAAAACGCTTCAACACACTAATGGAATAAAACTGCGAGTCTTCATCATAGAACTCGGCCTCTGCACGTACGGCAATACCATTATCAAAGCCATATTCCAGTCCAGCTCCCAGCATTATATGGGTATCATTGACGCGCTCATAGGGTACATCACTGTCATTTTTCATAACACCAAGACCGGCTTTGCCGAACAGGGATAGATGGGTACGCAGGTTCCTACCTCTTTCGCCGTGGTTATTATGGAAGTAATACAAAGCACTGATACCAAAATCCTTATATTCCACACTGCCATTCGGTGACAAGCCGGCATCACCCAGATCGGACAAGTAGGCATCGATACTCCATTTCTCGTTCCAATCATAACCGCCATACAGCTTCCAGCCGCTGCTACTGTCATCGGAGACACTGTAGATGGTATTGTTGGTGTCCGGTTCCAGATGCGACATACCAATCCCGATCCCGCCGTACCATTTCGATTCAAATCCTGCGCCTTCTGCCCATACAGGCAGCGATAATCCACAGGCCATGATTAATGCAATTGTTGTGGTTTTTTTCATCATCTTATCTCTTGGCCTTTCTTGTCCTTGTCAACATATATATAAAAGAAGTCAGTATAAACAGTGGCAACAGCGCATCGATGCTCGTATGATTCGCTGCAGTACAACCGCCGCCTATACCTTTCAATCCCGTTTCAATTTTACCCGCTGGCTCCTGAAAGTCAGGGATACCATCATTATCGCTGTCAGGAGGCGTCAACGGCGATTTCGCAATTGCATCATCACGCCCATCACCATTTGTATCGCCGAAGCTGTCGACCCTGCCGTCATTATCAGCATCGCTGCCACCTGCTTCGACCAGATCCTTGATACCATCATTATCACTATCCAGTTCCTGACGGTCCGGCGTATTGTCATTATCGCTGTCCGTGTCAGGCAACGGTGTGACGGCAATCGTATCATCCTGGCCGTCTTTGTTACTGTCGATCGGGCTGTCTACCTTGCCGTCATTGTCACTATCTGTACCGCCGGCCTCGCTGATATCGGTGATACCATCGTTATCACTGTCCAGATCACGATAGTCCGGTACACCATCATTGTCAGTGTCTATGCTACCTTCATCGGCATCCGTAATGCCGTCATTATCACTGTCTAGATCACGGTAATCCGGAATACCATCGTTGTCGGTATCGGTCAGACCCTCGCTTGCATCGCCAATACCGTCGTTGTCACTGTCCAGTTCCCGACGATCCTGAAGACCGTCATTGTCACTGTCGGTATCCGGCAATGGTGAAGCCGCGATTGTGTCATCCAGGCCATCATTATTGCTGTCAACCTGGTTGTCGACCTTGCCGTCGCTATTGGCGTCGCTACCACCCGCTTCGATCAGATCGCTAAGGCCGTCATTATCGCTATCCAGCTCCAGTGCATCCCCGATACCGTCATTGTCGGAATCGTTATTACTTTCAATGGAATCTGGAATGCCATCGTTATCGTCATCCAGATCGATAATATCGGTTATCCCGTCACCGTCCACATCATCATTATCCTGGAAGTCCGGGATACCGTCCTTATCACTGTCCGGCGGTGTCAGCGGCGTTGTCGTCAGCATATCGTCATAGCCATCGCCATCGATATCGCTGAAGCCGTCTACCAGACCGTCATTGTTGACATCGACACCGCCTGCTTCAGGCAGATCCTTGATGCTATCATTATCACTGTCCAGTTCACGGCGGTCAGGATTGCTATCATTATCACTGTCGTGATCTGCTAATGGTGTGGCAGCAATCGTGTCATCGAGGCCGTCACCATTACTGTCCGTCGGACTGTCAATGATGCCATTACCATCACTGTCGCTACCCCCTGCTTCACGCAGATCCGGGATACCGTCATTATCGCTGTCCAGGTCATGATAGTCGGGCACGCTATCATTGTCGGTATCGACAGTACCTTCATCGGCATCACGCAGACCATCGTTGTCACTATCCAGGTCCCGATAGTCCGGTACGCTATCCTGATCGGTGTCATTGACCGGCAACGGAGTTGCTGCAACTGTGTCATCCAGGCCGTCTGAATCGGCATCGCTGAAGCTGTCGATGAGACCGTCATTGTTGCTGTCAGTGCCTCCTGCCTCGACCAGGTCTTTTATACTGTCGTTATCGCTGTCCAGTTCCTGGCGATCCGGTGTACTGTCATTGTCGCTATCGGTGTCCGGTAACGGCGACGCAGCAATCGTATCATCGAGTCCGTCGCTATTGGCATCACTAAAATTGTCAACCAGACCGTTGCCATCACTGTCAGTACCACCCGCTTCCTTGATGTCGGGAATACCATCGTTGTCGGTATCCAGGTCAAGAAAATCCGGATTACTGTCACTATCGGTATCTGTCGCTCCCTCTACCGCATCGACAACACCGTCATTGTCACTATCGAGGTCTCTGTAATTCGGTACACCGTCATTATCGCTATCGATATTCTTTTCAGTTGCGTCCGGGATACCGTCATTGTCACTATCGGTGTCCTGGAAGTCCGGCGTACCATCACCATCGCTGTCACCTGTACCTTCGTCTGCATCAGGTATACCATCACCATCGGCATCAGCCGTTGCAGTGAAACTGACACTGGCGGTATCGGCAATTGTATTACCCGCACCATTCAGCGTACCACTGATCGTAGCGGTCTCGACCGTGGTCGAGCTGGTCAATGTCGCCGTGTAGGTACCGTTGTTATTATCGGTC
>CAMYJD010000037.1:27113-35269 GCA_947258655.1 uncultured Gammaproteobacteria bacterium
ATTCAGCGTACCACTGATCGTAGCGGTCTCGACCGTGGTCGAGCTGGTCAATGTCGCCGTGTAGGTACCGTTGTTATTATCGGTCACGCCGCTCAGGGTTCCGGCCGTTTGTGACAACACAACCGTGTCGCCACCTGCTGTCAGGTTGTTACCATTGGCATCCTTCAACTGCACGGTCACGGTACTGGTACTGGTCCCATCCGCGCTAATACTGGTCGGTGAGGTCGTGATAGTACTGGTTGTCTTGTCAGCGGAACCGACACCTACGGCGACATTGGTCGCTCCTGGCTGATTATCGGTCGTATCCAGAGTTGCATCAATCTGCACACTGCCTATATGGCCGATAACACTGTTCGTATAATGCCATCGGTATTCGGGATGGTAACGTCATAAGTCAGATTGACAGTACTGTTGGCAGGAATGGTAAATTGACGAGACCATGTAAGCACCTGCCCGGAAATCGTCGGATCACTGATCGAGATCCCGCCAAATTTTGCTGAATTTGCCTGATAAGTCGCATTAGCAGGACTCGATGGTAATGTATCGACAATATCGTCGATAATCGCATCAATCGTCGCGTGTTGATTCTGAAACTGTACTGTGTATGTGATCGTACCACCGCTACCTGAGGGAAAAGAGCTGGTCGAGGCAGACTTGCCTCCGACAATAACATTATTGGTAGCAGGATTGACCGGGCTAAAAGTGGCAAAATTGCTTGTCGACGTATGTTTAATCTGCGCCCCACTGCTGATATTCGCAATCGGACTGACGATTGCGGGTGCAGTCGATGTCCCTACTGCGCGGAACGTATAGGTCAGGGTATATGCTGTATCGGAGGTGTTTGACAATAGCTTGTACAGTTCGTCCGTATAGGTCAGATTATTACCACCTGTCATCGTGACGGAGGTTCCGGTCAGACGGTAGACATTGGCCGGCCAATCTGCATAGGCGGCGGGGGTGATATTGAAAATCTTTGCCGCACCTATCGTACCGGTATCACCGGTGACCGTGATGGTCATAATGCCGCCCAGCGCCGGCGTGGTCGGACCTGCTACGACAGTGTTTACCTTGTTGGCATTGGCCTTGATCGTATCTAATACATTGTTGTAGACAAAATGGGTGTTACCACCTGTCACCGTGATCGTGTTTCCACCGCTGGGCGGGCCTTCATACACGGCTAGATCATGTTCCTGGTCCGTGGTCGTTGCTGTACCGGCTGATACCAGATAAAAATAGGCGAGCTTTGTTTGACCGATTGCGAGGGAACCGAGACCAATCTGGCTGTTCTCATTGCTAGCCAGAGACACATCACCACCGGTGAAATTCTTGATTTCTATCCATACATCTTCATATGCCGTCGCGCCATCATTGGTAATTTTATATGCAGCATATTGCCCCAATAGCATGGGCGTTGTGCCTGTATCGATATAGAAATCCGGCGCAGAAGTCCTCGTGATACTTACTGATGCCATCAATTGACTGGTTGAAAACAGCGTTATCAGAACGATGACCGTTTTAAGGATTCGACCCCACATAATTAACCTCTATTCCCGTGTTCCATGGCAAAAAACAGACATCATCCAGCCCGGTATTCTGCAAATTGTAAATGTTTTGTTTACTGATCCAAGCTAATGATTTTCAGTATCGCAGTGACTATCTTTACTTTTATAAAGTCCGACGTCACAGATTCAGACCAACAGAGCGCCCATCATATCGATATTACTAATAAATACTTTAGGGGTATTCTATATCTGATCCCTAACCTTTACTGATTGTGCGCCATTATTACGTCGTTATTTTTTAAATCCAAATAGTATAAGCAGGATACATGCCAGGAAGCTCATTAGAGGAATGACATAAGAAAGAAAAAGTGTTTCAATTATTTTTCAGCTAGCATAATAGTACATTAGCTGCATTGCGCGATATCATCACGACAATGCATTACTTTAGCGCTGTGTAAGCCGGGCCTCGATCAAATAACAGGTCGTCAAGTTTTTGCCACTTTGTTACATACAAATCGATACATCGCTTGTTCATGTTCAATACGGGTACGATATTCAACGAGACGAGATAAATACTCCTCAAAGAATTCTATACCGATCCATTTTTGAAGCAATGACAATTGAAAAAATATATCAAATGCATATTTAATAATATGTTCAGGAACGATAAACGTACAATCTGTGTATATTTATCCAACATTCGTGTTCGTCGGGATTCCTGTGTGCATTTGACAAACCGCTTTTAAAATAAGGTGCCAAATCTATGCAGAATCAAAAGAAACTATTATTATGGTTTTATCTGGCCACGCCACTTTTTTTATTACTCGACAGCCTGTTGGGCTGGAATATACGCATCGCTTCCCTGGACAATTATCCAGGCTGGAAAATGTTGTATTACCTGTTCTGCCTTTGTATCGGTTTACTGATGTGGAAATGGCAAATACTGGAACCTGTTCTCGGGATGGTCGAGGGTGGCGTGAACATGCTGTTACTGACACTCAGCGTGCTGTTGCCGTACTATGAGGCGATAGATGCACTGTCCAGCGGGGAGTCGGTACAGACACCGCTCGACAGTTTCAGCATTATCAATTATCTGGTTTCCGGTCTTTTTCTGCTGATCAGTATCCGCCTGCGTGGTCACATCAACTAAGGAACTATTTGCGATTGATCTTTATCAAGGTATAGCCAAGGTCAATATAATCATTGATCTGTGCCGGGCCGGCCGCGGAAACGGTTACATACTCAGGAAACGCTTCAGGTTCCACGCCATTCCATCCCGCAAATGTCTGGCATATATGCACTGGGACATCCTGCTGCATTGACAATGCCTTTACCGATTCATGCACCTTGCTATATTCATCCGCATTGGCCTCCTGCAGCGAAAATTGCTCCAGGCCATGCGAAACAACTGCAACTTCCAGTGCAGGAAATTTTTTACGCAAGGTGTTGATAAACTGCTGTACGCGTGGAATTGCCCATTGCAATGCATCTGCATCACCGGACACAATCTCGAAAACGACACCGGGCGGCGCCTGCTTCTGACCCAATAGGGCCTGAACCTTGTCATCAGCCATGCTGGCGTAAGCCAGGCCTGCCACCAGGTAAGACAACAGAATAAACAAAAATTGTAAAGAGATCTGTCGTCTGAACATGTCAGCTATATTAACCCGCCTGAAAACATTGCCATATCATTGTCCCAGGCAGGCGATGGATCAGAATGACGCTATATGCGGAGTCGTACTTTCGATGGTACTGCTGACGACCGGGCTGGACTTCTGCACATTATAGTCATCAACCAGTTCCTGCAACGTGATACCTTCAAGGAATCCGTATATCTTCTGACTCAGGTTATCCCACATGGATTCCAGTACTTCCTGTTCCGAACCCTGCTCGATGACCATATTTTCGTCATGCTTGGACTTTTCATCGTTGATGGCTGCTACGATGCTGGCGATACTCAGTTGTGAAGCGGGTTTTGCCAGATGGTAACCACCACCAGGACCCCTTACACCGCGTACCAGCCCCCTGGCCCGTAATTTGGCAAATAATTGCTCAAGGTAGGATAAGGAAATCTTCTGGTATTCGGAGATATCAGCCAGCGTGATCGGCTTTTTGTTTTCGTTCAAAGCCAGCTCCATCATAGCTGTAATAGCGTATCTTGCCTTAGTAGATAACTTCATTTCAACTCTCCTGCACGCGCTTGGTGCATGCACATTTACACATTTATCGTGTGATAATTAATACGTATATGGAGTATTGATTACCTGAACGAAACAGTCAAGATTGTAGTTGTTACATTTTGTAAAACTTTATAAAAAATGGGTTTGATGACAGAAATCTGACATTTTTTATAAATAAAAACAATTAATTAGATTAATATTATTTATAATAAAAAATCAGATTCCAACACCCGAATTGATAAATTAGACACTAATGACGCTTATGGTTCCATGCCCAGTTTCAACGGCGCACTCTTGTCGCGATAGTATTCGCTGACCGAACCGTCATACAGTTTGACGTTTGTATACCCCAGCTGTTTCAGTGTCATATAGCTTTGCGAGGCGCGATGAGCTGAATTACAATACAGAATCAATGGTTTATCCTTGTCCTTGATACCGATTTTGGCCAGGCTTTGCTGTAACTGCTGTTCCGGTTTCAATACAAATCCCTTTTCCAGTGCGAGGGAGTCATCCCAGGGCCACAACTGGGCGCCGGGTATATGGCCGGAGCGCTTGAATTTGGGATTGCCGGCATATTCCTCTTTCGTGCGCACATCGATAAATGCATGCGTACCATCTTTGAGTGCCTTTTTGACGCCGGCCAGGTCTATTTCATTGATAATGATCTTGTCTCCGGCCTGATATTTGACCGGCTTTCTGGTGACATCGACATTGACAACCTTGCGCCCTTCCAGGATCCATTTGACCAGACCACCGTCGACTATTGAAACACGTGGATGGCCTATGCGTTGCAGTTGCCAGTAAAAACGCCCCGCATGCAGACCACCCATATCATCATAGATCACGACATGAGATTGCCTGCTGATGCCCAGCAAACCTAAAATCTTGTACAGGCGTTGATCCTCGATCCTGAAGGATACCTTGTCCTTTTTCCTTTTCTGCACCAGGTTGCCGTAACCGAGATAGACTGCACCGGGGATATGAAAACGCTGATACTGGGTCGAATCTCCGCTCATATCAACTACTACAACATCGGCATCGGTCAAATGCTTTTGTAACCACTCGGTATCGACCATGGGTTTTGCAGCGTGAATTGCTCCTGTAAACGTCAGCAACATAATCAGGACTAGTTTTTTGGCTCTATTCATGGTTTTTCCTGTTATATATCCACACACTCAGGACAATCAGAGTGCTTGTTTGTTTTGCGATCGTCAATCTGCTTCGTACTGAATACATGCCCCTGCTGCAATGAAAACCGCAACCATTTTTCAACAAATATGTTGCTTTCCCAGCGGCAGTCGACATATGGTTTCTTGTTCCTGTGGCTGTGCTCTACCGGCATAAAACCACTTTTCATGCATGCCAGGGCCTCGGCCTGGCGGGCATCATGATATATTTTGATTGTCAACCCGGGATCCGCGATTCTTTCACCCTCCGCTTGTGGGAAGTAATAGGTCAGTAATATCGTCGTTGTATATTTGCAGCGTTCCTGGATCGTCAAATGCAGATCAGGTGAGCCCTTCACACTGGAGACCAGATTATCCGGTATTTTATCTATATCCGGCAGCAAGCGATTCAATAAATGAAAATTCTGCTCATAGATATCCATCAAACCGGCAAAACTTCTACGGTCAAGGATTTTTTTCAGCTGATTTCGCTTTACTGCATTCATATATAAATCATATCATATCAGCAGAAAATCCGAGCAGGCATTTTATTTTTCATTTTCACAATAGATAGAGGAAGTTTTTCATGCAGGTTATGTCGATACCCACTACAGCCTATACTGACCAGAAACCAGGCACATCCGGCCTGCGTAAAAAGGTCAAAACCTTCAAGGAAAACAAGGCCTATCTGGAAAATTTCGTGCAGGCAATTTTCGACTCTATCCCGGAACGTAAAGGTGCGACACTGGTGGTCGGCGGCGATGGGCGCTTCTATAACCTGCAAGCAATCCAGGTCATTATTAAAATGGCCGCGGCCAATGAATTCAAGACCGTCATCGTCGGCCAGAACGGTATTCTATCTACCCCGGCCGCATCCGCTATTATCAGGAAGCACAAGGCCATTGGCGGTATTATCCTGTCCGCCAGTCACAATCCGGGTGGCCCGGACGGTGATTTCGGTATCAAGTTCAATACCGCCAATGGCGGACCGGCCCCTGAAAAGATCACTGACAAGATTTATACCTACAGTAAAAACATTTTTCGCTATCTGACACTGGAAGCTAACGATATTAAACTGGACGACTGCGGCGAACACAAGCTGGGTAAAACCGGAGTCAAGATTATCGATTCGGTTGGCGAATACACAGAGTTGATGCAAACCCTGTTCGACTTCGAAAAAATCAAGGCACTGTTTTCCGCTGGTGATTTCAGTATGGTGTTCGACGCGATGCATGCAGTGACCGGGCCCTATGCGAAAGAGATTCTGGAAAGCCGCCTTGGTGCACCAGCCAAAACGGTCTGGAACGGCAAACCATTGACCGATTTCGGCGGAGGTCATCCTGATCCGAATCTCGCCCATGCCAAGGCCCTGGTCGATGCCCTGTTCAAGGACGGTGGCCCGGACTTTGGTGCTGCCTCCGATGGCGATGGCGATCGCAACATGATTCTAGGTCGACATTGTTATGTATCACCCAGTGACAGTCTCGCTATCATTGCCGCCAATGCCCACCTGATTCCGGGGTATAAGAATGGTATCAAGGGCGTGGCCCGTTCGATGCCGACCAGCCAGGCAGTCGACAGGGTCGCTGCAAAAATGCAACTCCCCTGCTATGAAACCCCTACCGGGTGGAAATTCTTCGGCAATCTGCTGGATGCTGATAAAATAACGCTGTGTGGTGAGGAGAGCTTTGGTACCGGCTCCGACCATGTACGTGAAAAAGACGGCCTGTGGGCAGTACTTTTCTGGCTTAACCTGCTAGCGGAAAAACGCCAGTCCGTGGCCGAGATCGTCAAGGCACACTGGCAGGAATATGGCAGAAACTATTACACCCGACACGACTATGAAGAACTCGATGGCAACAAGGCCAATGACCTGATGCAACATCTTCGCTCCAGTCTGCAGGCCATCAAGGAAACGGATTTTCCGGGATACAAGGTCAGCGAATGTGATGACTTTGAATACACGGACCCGGTCGATCAGTCATGCAGTTCCCAGCAGGGTATCCGTATTCTGTTTGAAGATGGCTCACGTATCGTCTATCGATTGTCCGGCACCGGAACGGTAGGTGCAACCCTGCGCATTTACATTGAAAAATATGAAAGTGACAGCAGTAAACAGGACATGGATGTGCAACAAGCATTACAAAGTCTGATCGACATATCCAATGGGATTGTCGAACTTGAAAAACGCTTTGCCCGAACGGCCCCGGACGTGATCACCTGATACGTGACTGTCTCCATTTACTTTTTTCTCATGAAATAAACAAACAAAGGAATACCATGTCAACACAATTACCCTTAATCATCGAAGCAGATGAACTGGAAAAACATCTTGCTGATGACAATCTACGCATCATCGACCTGAGTAAGGACGAAACCTATCTGCAAACCCATATCCCTGGCGCAGTCCACCTGCAGTACCCGAGGATTCTGCATGTTGAAAAACCTGTCATGGGACTGGTGCCGGATAGCGGCACATTGAGCCAGGTGCTGTCCTCGCTGGGTGTGGGACCGGACACCCATGTCGTCGCCTATGATGATGAAGGCGGTGGCAAGGCCAGCCGCCTGTTGTGGACGCTGGATATCATTGGTCATAGCGGGTTTTCACTGTTGAATGGTGGCTTGCATGCCTGGGCCAACGAAGGACACACACTTGAAAGTGGTTCTGTACAAGTAACGCCCGGACACTATGATGTGAGTATCGGTGACAAGGGGATTGTCAACAAGGACTATATCCTCGAACACCTAGAAGATCCGAACGTGGTCCTGCTCGATACTCGTTCCATTCAGGAATTCAGTGGTGAAAAATGTTTTGCAGCACGCGGCGGCCACATTCCGCATGCGATCAACCTGGACTGGATGCTGACCATGGACCAGCAGCGCAATCTTCGCTTCCTGCCCGATGAACAAATCCTGAACATGCTAAACGATCTGGGGATCACTCCTGACAAGGAAGTGATTGCCTATTGTCAGACCCATCATCGTTCCTCACATACCTATATTCTACTCAAACACCTGGGCTATAAAAATATCGAGGGTTACCCCGGCGCATGGTCAGAATGGGGTAACCTGGCGGATACGCCGATTGAGAAGTAGAAGACCGGAGCGATCAGCCAAATCTAATTGTTGATAACATGGTTGAGTTCCCTCTCTCTAATTAGTGCATAGAGATGCCGCAGATTCCCCCCTCTCTCAGGGAGGGGGTTAGGGGGGGTACAAACCGGTAACATCGTTTACAAAATAAACCGGGCACATGGTTTACACAAGTTAGAGTATGAGTCAGGAGGATCTGACTATGCCCTGGAAAG
>CAMYJD010000038.1 GCA_947258655.1 uncultured Gammaproteobacteria bacterium
CAGGGCGCTATCAGGGACAATAACCAGGGTTTGTATATTGCCGGACTCCAGATCCTTGTGCAGTGGCTTAATCAACCATTGATATAATTGCCTGGCATGGGTCAGATATTGGTGCGTGGTACGTTTTTCGAGTTTACGCCGAAAGTTGCGGATTTCCTGTGTTATGGTGTGTTTGTCGATCTGCACAGTATATTGCTTGATGCCTGTTGGCAAGGTAAGCAAAAGTTCAATCCGATCTGATAACAGGATAGGATAGAATACGGCCGTAGTCGTCGATAATTTGTCCAAGCCCGTAATTCTGGATTGTAATTCGGTGACGCAGTCATCCTGAAAATAATCCTGTAATTCTGCGGTCTTTAACTGTTCCATTGCCGCTCTTGCTTCAAGCAAGTATTGTTGGATTTTGTCAGTATCCGAGGTCCTGAGTGGGCTCTGTAACAGTAAATCGGCAAACTCGACATATACCAGGCTCTCGTCCTCGCGCAATAAGTCGTCTTTGTTCGTATAACTTGCAGGCGAGTCCTGACGTGCAGTATTTATTGAGTGAATAGCGCGTCGATACAGGTCCAGTGCCTGCTCGGTATCACCCATAACGGACATAAGCCGTGCCGCCTGCCATTCCCATAAATGCAGTATTTCGTGCGCATTCGCCTGTTGTGTTGCAAAGATAGCACGGTTAGTAAGTTGCAGAGCCTCCTGGTAGCGTTGTTGATCCTGATAAAGCTTGCCGAGATAGCCCAGTGCAAAGATTCGGGCCCTAGTGTCATGGATAGATTCCGCAATGGTATGGGCCTCCTTGTAAGCATTATAGGAAAATCTGTCCAGTGCTGTTGCTCTGTCAGCCTGTCTGTATTTGAGTTGTTGCGTAAGCCTGCCAACATTCAGCAGCAGATAGGCTTTATTATGTGATGCCTGCAGCGTATCAATTGCCTTGTATGCAAGCTCAACTAGTTCTTGCGCATGTTTAAGCTGATTATCAAGTAGTTCCAGACGTGCGAGGTTTGCTGTGGCAGTCGCCTGTAGTAATTTGTTATCAGTCTGACTGGATAATTTAATCGATTTTTGCAGATATTGTCTGGCCTGTTGATTGTTACCCTGGCCAGCATAGATTCTGCCCAGATTGTTAAGCATGGAGGCAAGTGTGTCGCGCTCATCTTGTGCTTCGGCTATGTTAATGCCCTGGCGAAACAGCACCAATGCACGATCGGTTTGTCCGAGGCTGGCATGGGTATCGCCCATCAGGTCCAGTATCAGAAGAATGTCTTTATTGTGACGACCCTGCAAGTGGGATTGATGCATTGCTTGCAGTATGCGCAATGCATTGCGATATTGCCCCAATGCACGATAGCTCATTGCTTGTAGTATCAGGGCGGATTGTTCATTTGCGCTGTCAGCCTTGGTACGTGTTTGCATGGCAGCATCTCTAGATAACTTCAGTGCGCGCTCAAATTGCCCGTGTTGGTAGGCGGCTTGTGCTTGTTGTATTCCGTGTGAGGATTTGGAATCAGCATTGATTGTACTTGCGCAGGAGACGGATACGCACAGGCTACAAAGCACTGCAGTGAGGGTAGCAATCAAGTTTGTGTGCCGGTTTACTAGTCGCATCCCTGTTCTTCCTTTGTTGGCGTTATAACCAGGGTGATTTTATTAATCGGTCTGCTGCTGGATCAAGTCTACTCAAATTACAGGATATTAGCGCCTGCTAATATCCTGTGAATTCATATAGCCGTTGCTTACTATCTGTAGTATAGCTGTATAATCAGAATACCGTCTTTAATCATATATTACCAGAGAGAGGTCATGCGATATCCATTTCAGTCGGGCAGGTTATGCAGGCAAATTCTGTTCATCGGCGCAGCGATTATGACAGTGGCGGCAAAAGCCGAGATAACGACAGACGGTAGCCTGGGAGCTGTCAATAACCTCACAGGACCGGACTACATAGTCAGTGATACGCTGGGGCAGATTCGCGGCGCTAATCTTTTTCACAGCTTTACCACATTCAATATCGATAGCGGCGAGTCAGCGACATTCGCCGGTCCGGCATCAGTAGAGAATATTATCGGGCGGGTTACGGGCGGATTATCTTCCAGTATCGATGGCGCGTTACGCTCGAGTATCGCTGATGCTAATTTGTATCTCGTTAATCCGGCAGGATTCGTATTTGGAGAAAACGCCACCGTGGATGTGTCGGGTTCATTCTATGCTAGTACCGCGAGTAATGTCAGGCTGGGCAACGATGGCAGTTTTGATGTTACAAATCCTGGTGACAGTGTATTGTCTGCAGCGCCTCCATCGGCATTCGGATTCCTGGATAATATCAGCGCGCAAATACAGGTGCAGGGAAGTACGCTGGAAGTTAGCGATGGAGAGAACATTGCGATTATTGGTGGCGAAATTACGCTCAGCGATGCGCAAATCTCGGCGCCCGGTGGCGAGGTCGATGTGGTCGCAGCGACAGCATCCGGTAATGTCTATTTGCAGGAGAATGGCATCAGCATCGACCCTGCGCTAGGGTTGGCTGCGGTTACTATAGATCAGGGTAGTGAGATCAATGTTGACGAATCCGAAAATGGCTCAGATCGAGGCGGGGCAGTCTATATAAAAGCGCATAGCCTGACAATGGACGGCGCCGGCATCTCGGTGGGTGCTATAGAGCAGGATGCAACAGGGGTCGAAATTGACGTCAGGAGCACGGTCGTTCTGAGTGATGATGCGGAAATTAGTACGTTCAGCGAAGCTGAAGCTGATAGTGGTAACATTGTCATCAATGCCGCCAGCGTCGAATTAACAGATGCGGTCGCGCTGGAAACATCGGCAGAGGATGCAGGTAATGGCGGGGATATAGTCATTAGCGTATCTGACAGGCTTGCATTAAGCGGAGAGGTTGAAATTGCGAGTACGACCGAGGGTGAAGGCCGGGCGGGGGACGTCAAATTGACTGCGGCCAGTATCGATATCATTGAAGAAGCCGAGGTCGTCAGTGATACGGAAGGGGAAGGTTCAGGCGGAAAGGTACTGATCAATGCCGGGCGCCTGACACTGAATAATGATGCCGAGATTGCCAGTGATGTAGAGGAAGAGGGGTCCGGTGGCAGCGTCATTATTAATGCAGAGCAAATAATACTGCGTGGTGATTCGGAAATAAGCAGCGATACGGCAGGGGCGGGTAACGGCGGCAGTGTGCTGCTGACAGCAACAGAGCAAATCCTGCTGCAAGGTGAATCCGGCCTGTTTGCAGATTCCGGCGAAAGCGGAGATTCGGGCGTCATCAGCCTGCGCGCTCCGCGCCTGCTCATGAATGGTGGTGTCATTACGACCGAGGCTAGCGGCAGTGGTACGGGTGGGAGTATTGATATTCAGGTAGACGTTGCCAAATTAAGTAATGGAGCCCTGATATCCTCGGAAAGTTCAGGCTCGGGTAATGCCGGCAATATATCATTGACCAACATGGAAAAGCTGCAGATCGACAGCGCCAGCTCGATTATCTCTGAAACTGAACAGTCCGATGGCGGCAATATCCTGATACAGGCAAGTGATCTGATTTATATCAAGGATAGTGAAGTGTCCGCAACCGTCGAGGGTGGTGCAGGTAACGGCGGTAATATCGATATTGATCCGGTCTTCGTTGTTTTGAATAACAGTAATATAAGTGCCAATGCATTCGGCGGGAACGGGGGCAATATAACGATTATATCCAGTTTTTTTCTGGCCACACCCGCCAGCCAGGTAAGTGCATCTTCTGCTCTGGGCATCAATGGTACCGTCTCGATAAATGCACCGGATACGGATATCAGTGGCACACTTGTGCAGTTGCCTGGTGTGTTTGTTGATGCTTCCCAGCTGTTGCGCAAGCAATGTGCCGTAGCAAACAGTGGTAGCGATACGAGTACTTTTGTTGTCGCAGAGCATGCTGGAATACCGCTTGCGCCTGATACATACCTGTCGTCAGTTGCGGCTATGAATAATAATGTCGTGCCTTATAATAAAGGATTGCCTATTCATGCAAGGCAGCTAATGGCAGCAACTATTCCGCGTGTCGCATGTCGTTAATATCATATTCATCATGACCATATTTTATTTAAACCCGTTATCAGGACCATGAGTAAAGACCTGCAGGATATATTGTATTCGGAAATACCCTTGACCAGGGCGATCGGTATCGAAGTCAAGGAATATACAGGAGATTCATTGACATTATGCGCGCCTATAGAAAATAACCTGAACCATAAATGTACAGCGTTTGGCGGCAGTCTTTATTCCGTCGCAGTCCTGTCGGGTTGGGGGCTCGTATATATGCTGTTAAGGCAACATGATAGCGCCGGTCATATCGTCATCCATGAAAGCAACACGAAGTTCCTGAGGCCCGTGAGCTCTACTATTATGGCGAAATGCGCATTCGACTCCAGGGAACAGACAGACAGGTTCATGCGTACATATCAACGAAAAGGCAAGGCAAGAATTCAATTACAATCGCATGTATATAGCGATACAGACATAGGTGTTATGTTTACTGGCAGCTATGTTGTACATACCTGATTGTCGATGACAGGATCGATCGATCCGTTATTATTGTTATGACGAGTCCGGGGAGATGAAGAACATCATGAGATACATCCTGTCTCTAATGCTGTTAATGCCATTGCTATGTAATGGCGAATGCAACACGGTCGCGATCGTGTTCGATACCCGCATCTGCCAGGAAGAAATAAGCCTGTCTGACCCTGGCACCTCAAAAGCTATCAAATCAGATACCAGGCATGAAATTGAAATGAAGCGCCTGGCACACCGTATTCGCTCCATCGCTGCACAACAACTGTTGTCCAAACAGAGCTATACGCCAACGCAGGACGAGGTCAGTCGTTATATGGATTTCTCGGCCAGATCCAAAGCCAGCCAGGTGCGACATACCAGGGAACTGATCGCTGTCATAGAGGATTTACTTGCAAGCCATCAATACACTGAGCGTAACCGTAAACGTCTGCAGCAGGCCCTGGCTAGCTACCGGCGACTCGAGGAGCAGGAAAAACGCATAGAGGAAGATGACAAATTGCGTGATGAAGATATGCGCAAGCGTTTCGGAGAAGATGCTGTCACCAATTTGTATGAGAAAATCAAACAAAGCCGCCACAGGATCAGTGAACAATGGGTCGCTCGTTGGAAGATGAACAAGGCGTTATATGAAAAATATGGTGGCCGGATTATATTTCAACAGGCAGGAATTGAGCCGATCGATGCCTATCGTGCGCAGTTACAGGATATCCGCGACAAGGGTAAACTGAAAATACTGAAGCCGGACTACAAGGCAGTATTTGCGGACTTCGAACGCTACCTGGATATGGGGCATAATTACTTAAGCGAAAATGGTAAAAAATATTTCGCTCGGCCATATTGGGAGACGGCGGACATAGAGGCGAGTCACCAGGAAGCGCTGAAAGAATACAGGGCGATACCGCATATAAATTTGGGGTCAGAGTAAAAACTCTCGATTAGATTTCTATTTAAACCTTAGTTTTTACTCTGATCCCAAATTTATATGCTCTCTATGTAGGCAATCATTTTCTTGCGCATAGCTGCGTCGGGCAGGCGGCCGCTACAGGCCCCCATGTTCTCCTGCATATGCGCGAGCTGTGACGTGGCGGGGATGGCGCAGGTAACGGCCGGATGGGAAATAATGAACTTGAGGAAAAACTGCGCCCAGTTATTACAGTCAATTTCACTTGCCCAGGCAGGCAGGGCCTTGTTCCTGAACAATACGAATAAATCGCCGCCCCTGAATGGACGGTTGATGATGACTGCAATGCCGCGTTCATGGGCCAGCGGTAACAGGCGTTTCTCGGCCTCACGGTCGATGACATTATAGGTGAACTGGACAAAATCAAATGCTTCATTGCTGATGGCCCGTTCCAGCGCTGCATGACGCCGGCCATGCGAGGTCGTTATGCCGATATAGCGTATACGCCCATCGGCTTTCCATTGCTTTAATGTCTCCAGGTGGGTTCGCCAGTCGAGCATATTATGGATTTGCATCAGGTCGAAGCTGTTTACACCCCATAATGAGCGCGAATGCCTCATCTGGCTTATGCCTGCGTTTTTCCCCTGAGTCCAGACCTTGGTGGCGGAAAACAGTCCCTGTGTGTTGTCAATGTGTTGCAAGCATCTTCCAATAACAGTTTCAGATGAGCCATACATGGGTGAGGAATCGATCAAGCCGCCGCCATTGTCAAAGAAACTTTGTAACACCTGTTTGCGCATGGCCAGGGCATCACGATTATTGCCAATGTCAAATGTTAACCAGGATCCCATGCCGATTGCGGGTATGCGTTCATGCGTGGAAGGGATGCCGCGTTTTATTATGGTTTTATTAGCGGCCAGCAAGCCTGTCGGTCGCAGATAAAGGGCAGTATGCAGGCCGGCAAGGTGCTTCAGGAATGTGCGACGTGTATACGTTTTATTGCCAGTACTCATAAGATCCGGGTGTTTGCGTGCAAGCAGGTACAGCAGAATCAGGTGTATATCTTCCCCTTAGTATAGTAGCTGTTATCGTAAAAGCTCGTATGTTTTGGTAAGGCCGATACCCGTATTCTTAATGCAGTCACAACAGCTTGGTGATGAAGGAGGAGTGGATTCCAGACCCGGGGAAGTGCGGCATTTCCTGGTGGCACATATGTGAATATAGGTGATGGCTATGAATAGGGTTCGAATGTCAGGCGCTATATAAATCAATAAGATATAAGCACATCGAATTTAACAGCAAGTTTTGTGAATATTTCACATGATTTGCCGCAATTGTGTCACTGTTTGTATTGCGTGTGCATGTAACACTGTCTCCAGATTGATTTCAAGCAGTGCATCAAATCGAGTCAAGCCAGAGGAGTCATTACATGAACCAGTCAAACAAGCATAGCGAACTGCCATTGGATGCCATTGATACTGTTGCACGATTTTCAGGACTGACGATGGCCGAGGTTTTGCAAATGATTTGTAGCAAGATGCAGGGCAATGAGGATGCTCAGGATCTGTTACGCAACAGCGGCATGGACAAGCACATAAGGGCGATCACCACCGTCTGTCGTTATGCCGGCATTGATATGCAGGAAATCTGCACCAGGCTCGCGCAGCGCAAGCAAAGTAACGAAGCGGTTAAACACGACCACTATCGAAACGTTGCCTAAAAAGGGGTCGGTGACAATTGATAATCATTCGTATTATCATTTGTCACCGACCCCTTTTTTACTATACTGAATAAAGACAGTTCGAACGGCTTTATATCAGATGAGTGTAAATCCAGATTCCATACCCGTTTTCTGGGTAATTATCGGCGCTGTGTCCTGCTTGGTAGTGCTGTATCGAGCACTAACATCGGCCGCGTGGTGGCATCTGCGCAATACGCGTGATTTTAATGTGTTCGTCAGTGCTATTCTGGCAATTACATTAATATGGACTATGCGAGCGGGTATAGACGCGACATTAAGTTTTCATCTGTTAGGAGCCACATTACTGACGCTGATGTTTGGCTGGGCCTTCGCCGTACTGGGTATAGGCATCGTGATTACTGGTATGACGTTTATCCACGATGGTAGCTGGTCGATGCTGCCACTGAATATACTGTTGTCGGGAGTCCTGCCCGTTGTCATCAGTCAGAAAATCTACCGTTTTAGCCAGTGCCGCCTGCCGAAAAACTTTTTTATCTATATTTTTATTTGCGCCTTTTTCGGCGCCGCAGTATCAATGGCTGCGGTGATTTTTGCAACCACGTTTACCCATTACCTGTCCGGTGCATACAGCATTGGATATCTGCAATACAATTATTATCAATATGTATTGTTGATTATGTTTCCGGAGGCCTTTATTACCGGGATGTTGATGACATTATTCGTGGCTTACCGTCCGCAATGGGTCAGCACCTTTGATGATCGGCTCTATCTGCAAAATCACTAGCTACATGTTTGTCTGTACAGCATCGTATTAATGATGACTAGTATCGTTCAATATAATTTATCATTGCTGACATGGAATTTACACATGGACATGCAATATTGATCTACATCATGAATACATTATCTATGACGCAATATTATCAGCCGCTGTGAACTAATATGTGCTATTGATACTCAAATATGTCAACAAGGATTTTCCATTTGCATATACCATGGCTGCATTGTGTATGCATGAATCCAGTTCTGTTATGTAGGAGTCACCAAGATGCAATACTCAAAAAAATATATTGTTATAACTATTACCGTGCTCAGCTTTCTGGTATCTGCATGCGCAACACCTGGCAGAGGAGAGCAAGAACAGGCCGGTATGGTCATCGGTAGTGTGCTCGGCGGTGTTCTCGGAGCGCAAGTTGGCAAAGGTCGTGGACGTACCGCCGCCATTATCGCCGGTACCATGATTGGCTCCGCCATCGGTGGAAATGTCGGGCGCTCCATGGATGCGACTGACCGCCTGAAGACTGCACATACTCTGGAGACCGTACGTACCGGCGTTCATTCCTCCTGGCGAAATCCTGACACCGGCCACAAGTATACCGTCACGCCGACAAGCACCTATGCAACTCCAAGCGGACCATGCAGAGAATATACGGTAGACGGTTATATAGGCGGAAAAAAAGAAAAGATATACGGTACTGCCTGTCGGCAGCCAGACGGATCGTGGAAGACGACGAATTAAGGATTCATCAATCAGTCAACCGCTTCATATAATACAGCATTGGTGGTCGCTGATATACAAGGCTGTATCGCAGGCAAGCAGGTCAGAGTGGAATGCGAGTGCAGGGTGTTTATTGATTGACATTTATATTGAAGAATTCATGACAAAGAATTAACTTCTTTTGCGTCCTGTATGGCAACGTACTACACCTCACTAATGAAACAGTCTATGTGCTATCCAGCTGCTGGCCGCTGATATGAGCCCGTGCTGTGTTACAGCTATTGGCACAGGCAGAAGCGGCCATGTCAGGGTTGCTGTCATGCATCATATTGTAGATGGATCCAGATGGGTCAATTTCAATCTAGGCAATCAACCAAGCTTATTATGATATTATTGCACCATGATGGTGCATTTATCTACAAAAGATATCCGATCCAGCCTGCAGTATGAAGAAATTAATATTATTAACAGTGACATAGAAAGTCGGCATCATTAATGCAAATAAGCGTATATGTTTAAATTTGTGTGTTGTCAGAATGTTATATAACGACAGGGAGCCCCTCCATTGAGCCAGCTATGGCCTGATAGGCTGCAATGCCTTGGGCGGCAGCAACTGCAGGTACAGTATCAACGGCTCCTGCCTGATTTTTTGCAATTGCTCGCAGCGGAGAAAATACCGGCCGGAGTGGAGATGATGTCCCGCTATGTGGACCTGTATCTACCTTTTGCAGCATGGCTGTCGGCCCAACTCAGGGACGGCCCTCTAGTTGTCGGTATCAATGGCGCGCAGGGATCGGGCAAATCGACGTTGACGCACATCTTGCAGATGATACTCGAGAAAGCGCATGCCAGGCGCGTTGTATCGCTATCGATAGACGATCTGTACAAGACGCGCGCGCAACGACAGCAGATGGCGGATGGCATCCATCCCTTGTTTAAAACCCGGGGTGTGCCTGGTACGCATGATATTGACATGGCAACACAGTTGTTTGCCAGGCTGTGCAGCAATGGGACGGGTCAAGATGTGTTGCTACCAAGATTCAACAAGGCCAGCGATGACAGGTACCCGCAGGACTTGTGGAGCAAGGTTCAATTGCCGGTCGACATCATCCTGTTTGAGGGCTGGTGTGTCGGTGCGGTCGCCGAGGATGAAGCATCACTGGCCGTTCCGGTTAATTCCCTGGAAGCGCAAGAGGACCCCGAGTGTACATGGAGGCAATATGCCAATAATCAACTGGCAGGTCCATACCGACAGTTATTTGCCCATATTGATATTCTCGTCATGTTGCAAATACCGGATATACGCCATGTGTTCGAATGGCGCTCCTTGCAGGAACAGAAACTGCAATCATCACATGCCACAAAGCAAAATAGTGATAGCGGCCACATCATGTCGGAGGACGATATAGCACGATTTATTATGCATTACGAACGTATTACGCGCGCGACGTTGAATGAAATGCCTTCGAGGGCGGATATCGTGTTGAAACTGAATGAGGATCATCTGGTTTCACAAGTGGTTGCAGGGCCTGGCAGATGAAAAAGCTGCTCGTATTTACCGATCTGGATGGTACGTTACTGGACCATGATAACTACCAGTGGCAGGCGGCTACAAGCGCGATCGACTGGTTACATGAACATGAATGCCCGTTGATAATGAATTCGAGTAAAACCGCTGCAGAACTGGAGCGTATTGCACGGCAGATGGACAATCACGATCCGATGATTTGTGAGAACGGATCATCCATCGTAATACCGGAGAATTATTTTAACGAGGAAAACGGGATTATCTATTTTGGCGAGAAGTATGACAGCATCATCAATACATTGAACGACTTGCGCAAACAGTACAATTACAAGTTTGTCGGCTTCAATGATTTGAGTGTTGCTGATATTGCCCGGATGACCGGGCTGGATGAAGAGCAGGCGACGTTGGCGCGGCAACGCATGTCCTCCGAGCCGATCAAATGGCTGGATAGTGATGCAGCATTGCAGGAGTTCACGCAACACCTGGATAAAGCAAAAATATCCATAGTTAAGGGCGGGCGTTTCTATAGTGTCAGTGGCCGCTGCAGTAAGGGCGATGCCGTTCTGTGGCTGGTAGACCGTTACCGGCGACAGCAGCCTGACACAGAATGGTTGACAGTGGCATTGGGTGATAGTGAGAATGATATGCCGATGCTCGAATGTGTAGATTATCCGGTGTTGATCAGTAATCCACATTCTTCTGCGCCCGCTTCAGACAAACTTAAGAATTTAAAAAGGCCGGACAAGCCGGGGCCAGAGGGCTGGAACCAGGCAATTCATGACATGACAGGCTTATTAGCATAAGGAACTCACGATGGGTGATTTTTATCAAAATGGCATAATTACCAATTTTCATAACCTGAAAACCAGGGACCTTGACGAGCTGGAGAAGGAATTATGCTTCTTTTCAAAGCAGCGGCCAATGTCACTGGTGCTGCCATCATTATTTTCCGAACTGGAAGGGCCTGCATTGTCAGGTATTATTAGTGAGCTGAAGCAGGTGCCGTATCTGAGTGAGATCGTTATCGGACTTGACCGCGCCGATGAACAACAGTTCCATCATGCGCGGGAGTACTTTAATGAATTACCACAGCATCATCGCATACTGTGGAATGATGGCCCACGTTTGCGCGCGCTGGATAATCTGCTCAAGGAAAAGGACCTTGCACCGACCGAAATGGGCAAGGGGCGTAATGTCTGGTATTGCTATGGTTATGTGCTGGCATCTGGTAAGGCATCATCAGTAGCGCTGCATGACTGCGATATTACCACCTATCAGCGTGAGATGCTGGCGCGTCTGATCTATCCGGTTGCAAACCCGAACTTTAGTTATGAGTTCTGCAAAGGCTACTATTCGCGTGTATCTGATGGAAGGCTGCATGGCAGGGTCAGTCGTTTGCTGGTCACGCCGCTGTTACGTGCAATGAAAAAAGTATTCGGGCCGGTAGAATATCTCGAATATCTGGATAGCTATCGCTACCCATTGTCGGGTGAGTTTTCGATGCGCGCCGATGTATTCAATGATATTCGTATCCCCAGCGACTGGGGTCTTGAGATAGGGGTGCTATCGGAAGTCAAGCGTAATTATTCCACCAACCGTCTGTGTCAGGTGGACATTGCAGATCATTATGATCATAAACACCAGCCACTATCCCATGAAAACGACCAGGAAGGTCTATCGAAAATGTGCAGTGATATCTCCAAGGCCCTGTTCCGAAAACTGGCCACGAACGGTATCGTCTTTAATAAGGAAACCTTCCGTACGATTAAGGCGACCTATTATCGCATTGCGCTCGACTTTATCGAGACCTATTACAACGACGCCATCATGAATGGCCTGTATGTTGATCGGCATACCGAAGAGCAGGCGGTTGAGCTATTCTCGCAGAATATCATGAAGGCCGGCATTCATTTTCTTGAAAAACCGATGGAAACACCGTTCATACCCAGCTGGAATCGGGTCGTCAGTGCCATACCGGATATCCTCGAGCGCATCTATGATGCGGTGGAGACAGATAATGCCTGATCTATATGCTGATATCCGGCTTGTCTGCAACTAGCCACATAATCTGGTAGGGTTGTAATTCCAGTTCTGACAGATTTTGAGTCAGCTCGGTGCCACTGACAAGATCATGCCAACCGGATGATTTTGATAATAATGGATCGCTTTCGATGTTGACGGATTGAGGTGCGCAGGTAGTATTGTGGATCGCAAGCAAGCGCCGAGAGGAACCCGTGTCCATCCGTAACAGCATGAACAATGCATAGCCGGCATAAATCGCGCGTTGCGGATTCGAAGGATTAAAGCAGGGTTCATGTCGGCGAATTTGTAACAGCTTTTTCAACGCATTATAAACTTCATGGTTGGGTGTGGTCTCGTTATCCAATAGTGCTTCCAGTTCCGTCAGATCCCACTTCTTTCTGTTTATCGAGCGCGTTCTGCCACTCAATTCAACCCCATGCAGGTCATTGGGTGTTGCCAGCAGACTATGTATATAGATGGCCGGTATGCCCTGAAGTGCAAGCATAATCGCTTGTGAACAAATAAAGCGATTGACTTGCCATTGATCTACACCACGACGCGTCCCCTGCATCGCATCAAACAGGGAAATGTTGATTTCATAAGGAGTATCGTCGCCATCCGGGTTGGCTTTCATGCTGACAAATCCACCATATTGATGCATGCTGTCGATCAGGTTTTCGACTTCATTGACTGGTAATATTCCTTCCAGGGCCCTGACGCCGATGCCGTCATGCGATGCGGTAAAATTCAGGTAGGTACACTCATCGGGCAGGGTCGGTAGCTCATTAACCCAGTTGGTCAGATGTGCGGAAGTGCCGCGATTCATCGCATGCAGCAGTAACGGTGGCAGCGTAAATTGATAGACCATATGTGCTTCATCACCCTGGCCAAAATAGCTGAGGTTCTCCTCATTAGGTACGTTGGTTTCGGTGATAAGGATGGCAAGCGGGGCAAAATGATCGAGGATGCTGCGTATCAATTTAACAACATGATGCGTCTGTTTCAGATGTATACAGCTACTACCAAGTTCTTTCCATAGAAAGGCAATTGCATCGAGGCGTATAATCTGTGCGCCCTGCGAGATATAGAACAACAGGATGTCAATAAATTCGAGCAATACATTCGGGTTGGCGAAATTCAGGTCAATCTGGTCCTCGCTAAAGGTTGCCCAGACATGACGTATGCCGCGGTGCGTGTTTACGGCTGTTAGTAACGGGGTATTGCGCGGTCGTGTCACCATGCTGACGTCGGTGTCAGGATCGAGTTCGATAAAGTAGTCCCTGGCGGGTGGAGTATCGGCTACATAATCATGAAACCACAGGCTCTGCTTGGATACATGGTTGATGACGAGGTCAGCCATAAAACGATACTTGTTCGCGATACGCCTGATGTCATCCCAGTCGCCGAGTTCGGGATTGACCTTGCGGTAGTCAATCACAGAAAAACCGTCATCGGAGCTATATGGAAAAAAGGGCAGGATATGGACATCGGAAATACACTCATGCAGGTATTTATCGATAAAATCATCTAGTGTGTGCAGAGCTGTCTGCTCTGTCTCTACGATACTGTCGCCATAAGTGATCAATAAGACATCGTTTTCATCCCAGCGTTTAGCGTGGGCCTGATTTCTGATCGGCGTTTGTATTGCCAGCAGATTGAGTATGCGCGCACAGACTTCATGACATGCATGCGGATAAATGACCTGTAGATGTGGCATGATCGCATCGGTCAACAGTTTTTCATCAATTTCCGCCATACCGATGGTGGGCTGTTTATGTGGCATCAGTCAGGATTCCAGACAAAATTTATTGTTACAGTACGCATAAAGCGACAGGTTTTCGCACAGCAATGGTGCGTAAGATTATTTTTGCACCAAAGTATACGATTGTCAGTAGCGCTAAAATCATAGCATTGCGGTCAAGGGGCATATATCCGCGCGAACCTAATATTATAACTGCATATCCCGTGCCAGCAGGCTGGTTGAATATTGTGGCATGGCTTATGCAGGTTAATTATGAAAAGTACATGTGATGTTTTGAATGAGCAGAGGGCAGGAATGACAGCGAGTATGACAACATTAACACAACAGGATTGGCAGGAAAGCTGGTATGACCTGGAGGTATACAAGAGTCTCATGGCAAAGCAACGCATAGACGCTCTTTTTCAGGAACACCCCGGGCGGGCACAGGCATTCAGTCTGGCGGCAGCCGGTCTAAAGCTTGATTTCTCCAAGAACCTGATGACCGAAGAGGGTCTGGTGCTGTTGCTTAAACTGGCGCAGGCAAGCCGCCTTGGCGATATGATTGAGGCCCTGTTTTCAGGCGCTGAAATAAACAACACCGAGCATAGACCTGCATTGCATACAGCATTACGCAGTGATGGCGATGGGCTGGACAAGACCGCGGCCGAGGAAGTCAGGAAAACATTCGCCAGGATGCGAGTTTTTGTCGATAAGCTGCATCAAAAGCAGTGGCTTGGATATAGTGGAAAGGCGATTACCGATGTCGTCAATATCGGTATTGGTGGTTCCGATCTGGGGCCTGTCATGGCGACCCGCGCACTGGCACCCTATGCGCAGGACAGCATCAACGTGCATTTTATTTCCAATATCGATGGTACGCATGTAACCGAAATCCTCAAGCCGCTAAACCCTGAAACGACGCTGTTCATCGTCGCGTCAAAGTCCTTCAATACGATAGAAACGCGTATGAATGCAGAGGCGGCGCGTGATTGGTGTTTTCGAGCCGGTATGGCGCAGGGTGATATAAAACATCACTTTGTTGCCGTATCTACCAATATAGCGGCAGTCGTTGCTTTCGGTATCGATGAGGAAAATATATTCCCGATGTGGGACTGGGTCGGAGGGCGCTACTCATTATGGTCGGCGATAGGCCTACCGATTGCGATCAGTATCGGCATGGATAATTTCGAACAGTTACTGGCCGGTGCTCGCGCCATGGACGAGCATTTTCGTAATGCGGACTTTAGACAGAATATGCCGGTCATTATGGGATTGTTGTCCGTATGGTATACCAACTTCATGGGCGCAGAGGCGCAGGCCGTGATCCCGTATGACCATTACCTACACAAGTTCCCCTCTTTTCTGCAGCAGTTGGAAATGGAGAGCAACGGCAAGTCTGTTCGTCGTAACGGCGAGCCACTCAAATATCACACCAAGGGTGTAATATTTGGCGAGGCCGGCAGTAATACACAACATTCCTTTCATCAATTATTGCACCAGGGGACACATTGTATCCCGGTGGACTTTATAGTACCTGCCGTGAGTCATAATCCGGTTGCGCAACAGCATGATTACCTGTTTGCCAACTGTATGGGACAAAGCCGAGCGCTGATGGTAGGACGTTCACTGGAACAGGTGACTGCGGAACTGCAGGAAAAGGGCCTGGATGCAGAGGAGATAAAACAGCTTGCGCCCCATAAAGTGATCCCGGGTAACAAACCCAGCAACACGATTATCATGGAAAAACTTACACCCTATACATTGGGCGCACTGATCGCATTATATGAACACAAGGTGTTCGTCGAGAGTGTGATCTGGGGTATCGATGCGTTCGACCAATGGGGCGTCGAACTGGGCAAGGTCCTGGCCGAGGATATTTATACAGCCATGCAGGACGATAAGGCAGGCGAAGAGCTGGACGAATCGACATTGGGATTGATTCAGTTCTTCAAGGAGAAACAGGCCTGACTACGCATTATAATTTTCAAATTTAAAACTTACATTGAATTTCAATTAACAAAGCAGCTGTAACATGCTATTACAGTTTCGGTATTTCATATACCTCCTTTCTCTACGCTTGTAATATATCATTCTGATACAGGATTGTTTTGCTATGCTGTTAATATTGCATAGTAATTCTAATTCCTGCAAATGCAATCATGGGGTCTGCCGGAAAGTAATTTATAAATATATAAACAAGTATATAGATATATAAAGAAATCAGAAGATATATAAACTTTTGAAAAGTTTATTATTCATCTAATAAGCGTTAGAAGGGAATAATGTAAGGAAACAATTATGACTAAGACAGAAACAATTAAAGATCTAATGTCATTACCTAATATCGGCAAAACTATGGCCAATCATTTATATAGTATTGGTATTCGTTCTTCTGCGGAATTTAAAAAGAAAAATCCAGAAAAACTTTGGGAAAAGTTAAAAAACTCTGATACAAAAAACACTATATGCAAAGCTCACTTAAAAGCATTAGTCGCTGCACACAGAGGCGTTGCTATTAGTCAGGTTAAGGATATTTAAACGTTCCTTTTAACAAGGGCATGAAGCCGTTCGCTTCGCTCACTAGGGCGCTAGCATAATAACTCAATGTTTCAATTACCTTCAGGTTTTACATACTCGAATGAAGCGCCTAATTTTGGAGAGTTCAAGGAGCTTTGCTATTCTTTGCAGAACCTAGGTTATTTTAAAATTAAACGTATATATGATTATGAATATGCGGATAACTATTTCAAAGCATTAGTATCTACTGAGTTAGGTGATTTTTTATATTTACAAAACTGTCATGTCCCTTATGCAGCATTTTGCAATACTGATACAGATGAATTTGAATTTATAGATACATCAGTGTCAACTAAATTACTAAAAACAATTGGATACGATATTATTATTTTATATAAAAATATTTTAAATCTAACTATAAAAGACGAACATAAAATAGATAAAGAAGAAATTAAGGAAATAAGCTTTTTTCAATCACCTACAGTTGGACAAGTTTTATTTTCATCATATGAGTAATGCTAACAAACACTTCAGGCAGACCCACCGGGACGTAGTTTCTCTTGAAAATATGTGCGCATTAACAACAGTAAAACTTTTGTTTAAAATGGTATTTTGCCGTGGTCTACTTAGGTAAACGTTATACGCAATTCAAGAAAATATTTTTTATAACCGATAGATTTATATGTATTTATAAATAAAGAATATGGAAATAATACTATCAATAATTATCTTAATTGTGTTCCTCTTAGGTATGTTTGCTTTTGGAGGACAGCTTCTTTCGGTAATAAACTGGGAATTGGCGGTAAAACTAGTTATTCAGGAAAAAGAATTCGAATGCGATCCATTCCATACTCCTAATGAAAAGGGTATAGCTGTAATAGACGCACTATTAAGTTGGGCTACGCCTTTAGCTTGTATTTTATATTTTATAAATAATTCTAATTGGGTGTATTTCGGTTTCATTGGGGGGAGTATTGCCATCTATCAATTTGGGATCATGGTGTTTCCTCGTATATTCTTACAAAATAATAAAATGCGAATAGGCGGCGATAAATCTGTAAGATTCGTTTATATCTTTGCCCCACTTTGGGGATTGAGCGGACTTTTTATGGTGATATTCTCAATAATTATAATTAAATCAGGAGTTTTTTAAAACATCAGGAGAAATGTTTTTGAACTGCTCCGACCACGCAGCGCTTGAATAAAAGGCAATAAAAGGGGTCGGTGACAAATAGCAATAAAAGGGGTCGGTGACAAATAGTAATACGAATGATTTTCATTTGTCACCGACCCCTTTTTTGATCCACAAATATAAAAAATAATAGCAGTGTCTTATGGAAAGAATCGAATACTTATATGAATTATGCGAAGCGTTGCCACGGAGTGGACCTGGCGACAATGAGTGTACCAGACGTGCATTTAATCTTATTCCTCAACACGTAGCACACCCATTTATTTTAGATATCGGGTGCGGTCAGGGAATGCAAACTATAGAATTGGCAAAAATTTCAAATGGAAAAATTATTGCTTTAGATAACCATCAAGCATTTCTTGATATATTAATGGCCAGGGCAAGAAACGAAGGGCTTGAAGACAATATATCACCGCAAAATATGTCAATGCTGGATATGAATTTTGAGGAAGAATCCTTTGATATCATCTGGTCAGAAGGTGCGCTCTATTTTATGGGATTTACAAATGGGTTAAAGCGATGCCATCAGCTATTGAAAGAGAAAGGCTGCTTAGCTGTAACAGAACTTGTATATACCAATCCCAACCCTCCTAAGGCAGTTGTTGACTACTTTGAAGATGAATATCCAGATATAAAAAATATTGACGGGAACATCGAAACAATAAAAAAGGCAGGGTTTAACTTAATCTCAAATTTCACACTACCTGAATCGGCATGGTTGAATAACTATTATTTACCAATAGAAAAAGAATTACCTCGACTTATTAAAAAATATCAAGGAAATAAAGTCGCATCACAAGTTTTTGTAGAATTTAAAAATGAAGCGGACTTTTATAGAAAATATTCAAAATTTTACGGTTATGAATTTTTTGTAATGCAGAAAAACAGGATAACAAGTCGCGCAACTTGACGCCAAATCGCCTGCCAAAAACATGTCAGGTGATTTGAATAAATGTGCCATTGACAAAAAATAATACGAATGATTTGCATTTGTCACCGACCCCTTTTTTAGTGGCTCGCCTGAGTATCAGCAGTGGCGCGATTTATTGCATCATTTTTATGAGCCTTTTCCCGAGGTGGAGCATTATTCGCTGTTTATAAAAATAGTGTTTAAAGGTGGCCGGTTAACGTTGTATGATCCTGTACCGAATACATATGGCGAGTGAATAGGGATGCCGAATAAAAACTGCCCACAATGTGGTGAGACATTAACGTGTAATGCAACACAGGATCAGCCCTGCTGGTGCGCCGGTTATCCAGCTATTATGCCGATTAGCGCAGAAGCGGAATGTCTGTGCAGGGACTGTCTGACCAGGGCCATTGGCCGCAGGATCGCTGAAATGATCACCAGTCGTAGCCATCAGTCCATGCTGGAATATGCCGGCCGTTATCGTAGTGATGGTGATTTAATCGAGCATATCGATTACACGTTGGAGGCCGGTAATTATGTCTTCAGTGCATGGTATCACCTGAAACGAGGTACTTGCTGTGGCAATGGTTGCCGCAACTGCCCATACGGATCAAACGTCTCGGTATAAATAATTTTTAACAGGATAGATCAACTATGCCAAAAAAGACCATGATGTCGTGGAGTACAGGCAAGGACAGTGCCTGGGCATTGTATCAGCTGTTGCGTGATCCGAGGCACCATGTAGCAGGGCTGTTTTGTACCGTTAACAAAGCATTCTCGCGTACCGCGATGCACGCGGTGCGCATCGAATTATTGCAGCAGCAGGCGACGAGTATGGGTCTGCCGCTGGATATCATAGAAATACCGTATCCCTGCAGTAATGTTGAATATGAGGTCATCATGCAGGAATTTGTCATAGACATAAAGAGCAGGGGTGTGGAATGCTTTGCATTTGGTGATCTGTTTCTCGAGGACATCCGCGATTACCGCATAGAAAAACTGAAGGGTGCCGATATCGAGCCCGTCTTTCCGTTGTGGGATCAGCCGACCAGGCGCCTGTCAATGGATATGATAGCAGGGGGGCTCGAAGCAGTAATAACCTGCGTTGATCCAAAGCAACTGGATGGGGATTTTGTCGGACGCATATATAATGAGAAGCTCCTGGATCTATTGCCGGCCAGCATCGATCCCTGTGGCGAAAATGGTGAATTTCACAGTTTTGTGTTCAATGCGCCGATGTTTGCCAACAAAATAGATATTACTGTCGGCGAGAAGGTCGAGCGTGATGGTTTTGTGTTCGCGGATATAATGCCAGTTCATGCATGAACAGATAATAAGATCGATTATGACAGAAAATTTTATTCACCCTATATGTGTGCGCTAAATAGTGTTGTCATGCGGATACAATAACAGACAGTCCGGTACTGTCGACATAAAGAAACAATGAAGCATCTGTTTGTATATGGATCCCTGATGTTTGACGAGGTTCTGTCTTCGTTGGTCAAGGGGCGTTACAACAAGTTTGAAGCGGAACTTCGCGGCTATACAAGGCAGTGCGTGAAAGGGGAGCACTATCCAGGCTTGATGCGCGCACGGCGAGGCAATGTACAAGGCAGCCTGATTGTAGATATCAGTGCAGATGATCTGGACGTACTGGATGAATTCGAAGGCCGGTATTATAAAAGAACGGCAGTGACCGTACGAAGTGAAAACAGACCAATCGTCGCCGAAGCCTATGTTTTTCGTAGCCGTTTCAGGTGCCTGTTGTCTGAATCAGCCTGGTGTCCGCAACAATTTCGCCGTGAATTTCTAACAAAGTTCGTCGACAGGTATGTATTAAAATCCGGGTAATGGTCAATGTAGCGCTATTGTCCCTGTGAACCCAAAGAGTATTATGCGGCGCATTCATTTAAAAATATGTATAATCGGCTGCCATAATTAAATATAAGAGGCTGAATTACATGAATGTACTTGCAACTACGGATCTGGAGCTGAGTTCTGCTGCCATGGACAAGTTCGTTGAGCTAATTGATCAGGTTGAAGATGAAATCGAAGGTGTGCGCGTTTATGCACAAGCGGGTGGTTGTAGTGGCATGGGTTTCGGCATGACATTTACCGATGCCATCAATGCCGATGACCTGGTCAGGGAGCAGCAGGGTGTCAAGATAGTTGTAGGAGCAGATACAATAGAGCACTTACGCGGCGCGCAAATCGATTTCATTGATCGCGGTGACGGCAATCAGACATTTGTGTTTAATAATATTCCTCAGTTTGCGGCGGCGTCCGGTTGCGGCACTTGCGGTTCGGCGGGTGGTGGTTGCGGTTAATGGACACGGCCCTATACGAATGTAATAAAGCCCGCATCATGCGGGCTTTATTCGTTTGAACATAGTGAATGCTTGCCAGTGCTGGGTCATGTAATTAAGAGTTTAAGTTCCTTATGTCCGCGCGGATATCTGTTTTTTGAATTGGTCCATATCGCGGATCTGGCCAGTGTCGGTATCAAGTTCCGGGTACGGGAGTTTGTTTATGCGGCAAAAGTTCGCGATGCGTGGCCAGGCCCATTCGAATAATGTATCCATTGCGCCGGCGGAGACATTACCGCTTTCGTCATACAGTCCTTTTAGCTGGCGTTGGCGTTGCGCCTCAAACAGGACCAGGGCCGCCGATACCGACACATTGAGTGACTGCACAAGTCCATGCATCGGGATTGTAATCAACTCGTCGGCATCGGCAATGGCGGCCGCTGACAGGCCGGTGCGCTCTGTGCCCATGACGATAGCGGTGGCCTGGCTGTAGTCATAATCACGAAAATCCGTTGCCGTCTCGGACGGATGTGCGGCAATAATTCGAAATCCCTGTTGTCTGAGTTGCGCGTAGGCAGACTGCTGGTCTTTATGGCGTTGCAGTTCGATCCAGCGCAGCACGCCGGCCGCTGACTTGGGTTTATTGAAGCGCAGATCATCAGATGGAATGATATGAGCGCGATGAATACCAACCGCTTCGCAGGAGCGGAGGATGGCTGCCATGTTGTGTGGCTTGTGGACGTTTTCCATCAACACAGTGAGGTCATTCTGGCGTGCAGACAATGCCTTTTTCAGTTTGTGGAAGCGTTCTGGTAGCATGGCGTGATATTCTGAGCGAACTGTTAACGCATTACAATAGTTATGCTGTGTCGTACAGGCTGAAATCAACGGGAGGAACGCATGAAGATAGTATTTAGGATATTGATGATTCTGGCCGTGCTGCTGGTGTTGTTCCTGATTATCGGCATGATGCTGCCGGAGAAGCTGCAGCTAGAACGCAGTATTGTGATACGTGCTGAGCCAAATAAGGTCTATCCATATGTATCCAACTTCCGCCTGTTTAACCAGTGGTCCCCATGGGTCCGGATAGATCCGCAAACCGAATTCAAATTCGAAGGCCCCGGCCAGGGAGAAGGTGCGATCATGCATTGGCGCAGTGATCATGCCGAAGTCGGTCAGGGTAGCCAGAAAATAGTGCAGGCCAATCCCGGTCGGGATGTCAGGACCGTACTGGCTTTTGCTGGTATGGGTAAGGCCTACTCGCGTTTTGAATTACAAGCGCAGCAGGATGCGACAAAGCTGATCTGGGGTTTTGATATGCATTTTGGCTACAACATCCCCGGCCGCATCATGGGAGTGCTGATTGGTGACGAGATCGGTGATTATTATCAGCGCGGTCTGACCAACCTGAAACAATTACTCGAGCAGAAAGAACCATGATTAATCCATAGGATGCATATGGCGGTATCGTCTAACAGGGCATGGAGCGCTTCGTCGATACCTTTGCATCGCGCGCGGATGTTCGCCATATAACCATTACAACGTAGAGAAGAATGAGACCTGCTCCCAGGATTCCCTGGTCACTGTCTGTATATCCGTTGTCGTGACCTGTTCGTACAGGGCGAGTTGCTCATCCAGGCTAATGATGCGTCCATGGTAAAACATATCATCAGCCATTTTGTCCAGGCGTGTTTCCAGGTCATCGGCTTCAATGACCAGCGCCGATTGCAGATGTTGTCTGGCAAAGTCCAGTTCCTGTTGCGTCGGTCCATTTGTGGCCAGTTCCTGGAGTGTCTGTTGTACAACCGTTATTGTCTGTTCGCTGTTATCATGATCGGTATTGGTCTGGATAAACCATAGCCCGGTATCAGAGTAGTGGTCGTTGCGCGAACCAATACTATAGACCAGCCCGAGTTGCTCGCGCAGGGTCTGATACAAGCGTGAATCGTATCCACCTCCTATTATATGATTGGCAATCTCATAGGCGGCATGCTGCGGGTGGCGACAGGATTTTGCCGGCATGACCCAGGCCAGGTGCTGTTGTTCGGCGCGGATGTCCAGTCGTGCCTCGGTGCGTGTATATGTCGGTGCCGGTATTGCAGCCGTGCCACTTACATCGAGGTTTATGTCCTCACATAATTGCTGCAGAGCGTCCTGATCGAAATTGCCAGTGGCGACGATACATAATCTGTTGGCAGTAACGGTATTGTGCATATATTCCCTGAACGTCGACAGACTGGCGTTATTCAGACTGTCTCTGGTGCCGAGGATCTGCCTGCCCATGCTGTGCCCGGCCCAGACCTGTTCGGTGCAGAAATCTTCCAGTGCCTCTTCGGGGTCATCTTTCAACATCGCCAGTTCCTGGAGTACTACATCGCGTTCGAGGTTGAACTCGTTTGCACTGAACACCGTGCCGGTAAGCATATCGATCAATAGTGCCAGTAATTCGGTGGCGTATTGACCCGGTACGACACCATGAAAAGAGGTCAGTTCGCGCCCGGTTTCGGCATTGATTTGCCCGCCCATGACCTCGAAGCGTGTGGACAACTCATGGGCGCTATGCTTGTCGGTCCCTTTGAAGACCAGGTGCTCGAGCAAATGGGCATAGCCGGTCTGGTCTTCGGCTTCATAGCGCGCACCATTGTGGAGCCAGATGCCGACCGCCGCTGTGTTGACGGTTGCTATATGCTCGCTAATTAACTGGCATTGATTTCCAGGCATGCTTATTTCTTCCATCAGGTGTTTTGTCCCGGGTATAAATTTGCTAGTGTATATAGGTGATTGTGAAGTATACAGGCTTCTGTCGCCAGTTGTGTGAATGACTAGAACAATAAAATCAATTACTCTAGTATACATGTTGTATGCAATATAGTTGATCCTGATCCGAAGCTGACTGGCTCTGCTTCGGGAAGTAATTTCGAGGCGTCCATTATGGAATTGACGGGTATTCTGGCTATGGCCTTTGGTTTTGGTCTGCTGCATGCGCTCGATGCAGATCATGTACTTGCCGTCTCGGGGCTGTCCGGCATGCGCAGCGATGGTATGAAGCGCAGCTATGCTTTCAGTTTGCGCTGGGCCCTGGGACATGGTTCCTCCATTCTACTGGTCGGGGGTCTGGTGCTGTTTCTCGGTATGGCTATTCCGGAACACTACAGCAGTATCGCCGAAGGGCTGGTGGGTTTCATGCTCCTGGGTATCGGCTTGATGCTGCTGCTGGACTGGTTCAGACAAAAAAATTCTCTTTACATGCATCGTCATGACAGAATGCCATTGCACGTGCATATGCAGACAACGACAGCAGTTAATCCCCTGCATCATCACCGCCATGGTACTGTCCTGGTTGGGCTGATACACGGGCTTGCCGGCTCGGCCCCGTTGCTGGCCCTGATGCCGCTAAGCAAGCTCGCATCTCCGCTGGCCGGCATGGCCTACCTGCTGATATTCTGCCTCGCTGTATTGCTATCGATGCTGGTATTCGGTGGTCTGTTGGGCACTGCCTTTGCCGGCCTGCAGCGGATTAGCAGACAGTACACAGAAATGGTGCGACTGTTACTAGCTCTGGTAACGGTCGCGTTTGCCATATATCTTGTCAGCGGGGCATAAGTGACTGCGATAGCACAGACAAACGATAACTGGCAGGCACAGCTGGAGTTGCTTTATCAGCAGCGCGGGGCCACCACGGTACTGGCACAGCGGCGCCATTATGGTCCGTTACTGGTGCAGCGGCCGTTTTATCCGGAGCAGGGAGTGTGTCACACCTATATAATTCATCCGCCCGGAGGTGTTGTTGGTGGTGATCAGTTACAGATTGATGTGCATGTGCAGGAGCATGCACATGTATTGCTGACAACGCCGGCTTCGGGAAAATTCTATAACAGTCATGCACGTCGTTCACAATTACAGCAAAACCTGCATGTTGCCCGGGACGCCACATTGGAATGGTTGCCGCAGGATAATATTTTTTTTGAGGGCTCGCATGCAGCACTGATAACTGCAATCGAGTTGGCCGACAATGCCAGATTTATTGGCTGGGAAGTCAGTTGCCTGGGTCGACCCTGTAGCGGCGCATTATTCGATAGCGGTGATTGCCAGCAGAAACTGTTGTTGTTGAGAAATGGCATGCCCCTGGTAATAGATAACACCCGTCTGCGCGCCGGACATGATGTATTAGCCGCGACCTGGGGTCTGCGCGGATACACTGTAACAGGAACATTGGTCGCGACGCCGGCCAGTGATACGCTGGTCGAGTTATTGCGGGCGGAATTTGCACAGTGCGAAGGTTTTGTTTTCACTGTTACGTTGATTAATGATGTGCTGTTATGCCGCTTCCTCGGGCAGCATGGTGAAACGGCACGCCTGGTATTTGAACAGGCCTGGAAAATCATTCGCCCTCATGTGGCGGGTGTGCAGGCTTGTTCACCGAGAATTTGGAAAACCTGATCCAGTACAGGAGCGAGAGCACTTATGGAGCTGACACCACGAGAAAAAGACAAGTTATTGATATTTACCGCTGCCCTGTTGGCCGAACGACGCAAGGACAGGGGCGTGAAGCTGAACTATCCGGAGGCCATCGCCTATATCAGTGCTGCGATCATGGAAGGCGCGCGTGATGGCAGGAGTGTGTCCGACCTGATGGGTTATGGTGCGACCTTGCTGACACGCGATGATGTTATGGATGGCATCGCCGAAATGATCAAGGAAGTACAGGTCGAGGCAACATTTCCGGACGGTACCAAACTGGTCACCGTACATAACCCGATACCTTGAGGAGCATACCAATGATTCCAGGTGAAATCTTTCCCGGCGAAGGGGAAATCGACATTAACGTGGAGCGTGCGACAGTCACGGTCAAGGTGGCCAATAGCGGTGATCGCCCGGTACAGGTAGGCTCGCACTACCATTTCTATGAAACCAATCCGGCGTTGATTTTTGATCGTGAAGCCACGCGTGGTTTTCGTCTGGACATACCCGCCGGGACGGCAGTGCGTTTCGAGCCCGGACAGGAGCGCGAGGTGCAGCTGGTTGAATATGCCGGTGACAGGAAAATTTTCGGCTTTAATGCCAAAGTAATGGGATCATTATAGGGGACTGTATGAAAAAGATAGACAGACATGCCTATGCCGAGATGTATGGTCCGACTACCGGTGACCGTATTCGCCTGGGTGACACCGATATTATCGTTGAAGTCGAGAAGGACCATACCGTCTATGGCGATGAAGTGAAATTCGGCGGTGGCAAGGTCATACGCGATGGTATGGGCCAGAGTCAACGCAATACCGCCGATGTTGTCGATACGGTCATTACCAATGCGCTGATCATTGATCATTGGGGCATCGTCAAGGCCGATGTCGGCATCAAGAACGGTCGTATCAGCGCCATCGGCAAGGCCGGCAACCCTGACACCCAGCCCGGTGTGAATATCGTTGTCGGACCCGGTACCGAGGCGATTGCCGGTGAAGGCAAGATCCTGACCGCCGGCGGCATCGATGCGCATATCCATTTTATTTGTCCGCAGCAGGTCGAGGAAGCATTGATGTCCGGTGTCACGACAATGCTGGGTGGTGGCACTGGGCCGGCGACCGGCACCAATGCAACGACCTGTACGCCGGGACCATGGAACATACATAAAATGTTATCGGCGGCAGAAGGCCTGCCGATGAACCTCGGTTTTCTCGGCAAGGGTAATGCCAGTGTCAGGGAACCCCTGTATGAACAGGTGCGTGCCGGTGCAATGGGCCTGAAGTTGCATGAGGACTGGGGCACGACACCGGCAGCGATCGATACCTGTCTGTCTGTAGCCGAGGATACCGATATACAGGTCGCATACATACCGATACACTGAATGAATCCGGTTTTGTAGAGGACACCATTGCCGCGTTCAAGGACAGGGCCATTCACACCTATCATACCGAGGGCGCCGGCGGCGGTCATGCACCGGATATCATCCGTGCTTGCGGTCTGGCGAATGTATTACCATCGAGTACCAATCCGACCCGCCCCTATACGGTCAATACGATTGACGAACATCTGGATATGTTGATGGTGTGCCATCACCTCGATCCTTCGATAGCCGAGGACGTTGCCTTTGCCGAATCACGCATTCGCCGGGAAACCATTGCTGCTGAAGATATCCTTCATGACCTCGGTGCATTTTCGATGATTGCGTCAGATTCGCAGGCCATGGGACGTGTCGGTGAGGTCATCAGTCGTACCTGGCAGACGGCGCACAAGATGAAGGTACAACGCGGCGCGCTGACTGGAGACAGT
>CAMYJD010000039.1:0-1931 GCA_947258655.1 uncultured Gammaproteobacteria bacterium
CCAATGCCGGGCATGCACCAGCGCCAGGCCATGCCACACCAGGCCCAGGCGCCCCGTTGGAACCGGCAGCAGGCAATGATGGCTAAACAACGTATGCCTCGTTATCCGTTGTATCAATCCAGTAGCAGACCTGCACCGCAGAATATGTATAGATGGCCACATGGAAACCGTTATCAGCCTGGGGTGCAGAACGAATCGTCCGGAAAGTGGCAGGGAGCAACACGGCTTTCAGCCGTAAAGCGCTCGATGCCGGTATCGCCATGGCAAGCACAAAAGCGTCTGATGTATATGCAGACGCCTGATTCATCAGCAAAAATTCCAGTCAGAGGAGCCAGTTACCTGCGGTAGTGGAAGATATGGATGCAGAGAATCACGGCTGACAGTTATAAACGATCATGTATCTCGACGTATCTGATGCCTGTATTGTTGTTATTAACGGCCGTGCCAGGGGCCGATGTCCTGGCGTATTATCCATACAATCCATGGATAAGACC
The DNA here is from genome assembly GCA_947258655.1 of uncultured Gammaproteobacteria bacterium. Classification (GTDB taxonomy): domain Bacteria; phylum Pseudomonadota; class Gammaproteobacteria; order JAADHQ01; family JAADHQ01; genus JAADHQ01. The sequence goes on from CAMYJD010000039.1 coordinate 495, forward strand.
ATTCCAGAGTGTACCCTATCAGGGTTATATGTCTGGTTATTATGGTCCTGTCTATGCTCCGCGTTGGCCAGCCTATAGGGTTGCGAGGCCGGATTTCCCATCTCCATGGTATCGGACTTTTAACTACCAGCGTCCATGGGGCACTATCAATGGGCGAGTGTCGGCAGACGGAAATTTCTGGGTCAATATCCGTTTCGGCGGAAACTACCGGGACTTGCAATACCTGCTGGGACTAATGCAGATGTCTGCTAACATGCAGATGCAACTGGATGGCCCACAACCCGGGCTTCCCGAGCCAGATATTTTTCAGGATGATCAATGGCCAATGTAAGCACATGAACTATTACAGCAAGAGAAAGAATTTAGCATGATAACCGTTATAGCGAACTTGAAGGGAGGCTCAGGCAAGAGCACGGTAGCGTTTAACCTGGGAGTCTGGTTATTAAAAAAAGGGCATCCGGTCGCTGCCTATGACCTGGACCCGCAGCGAACGTTATCGGATATAGCAACCGTTCGCCAAGAGGAAGGTTATTCGCCACCCTTGCAGGTTTATCTGGCACAGGAGGCATTAGCCGATCATCTGTGCTATCACCCGGGAGAGGTTATCGTTGATGTGGGCGTGGCCAACCTGCCGCGTATGAATGAAGCGATCAGTGTTGCTGACCGCGTGATAATCCCGGTACCACCGAGTCAACCGGATGTTTGGGCGACACAACGCTTTATGGGGATGATCAAGGATGCGGCACAAAAGGATAATCCCCCCGAAATACTGGCATTTATCAATCGCGCAGATACGCACCATGCCGTACGTGAGTCTGATGAAGCAGAAGAGGCATTAGGCATGTTGCCCGGGGTAACAGTATTGCCGCATCGATTGTACCAGAGGACCATTTATCGTCGATCTCTGAGCGAAGGCCTGGCGGTATTCGAGATCTGGCCCAATTGCAAGGCTGCGCGTGAAATAGATGCGTTTGCAAGTAGTTTGTATCCGGACCTTGCCGGGGTGAAAGCTGCAAGAAAATAGATAGCTGGAGAAAGTGTTATGAAATGGTTTACTTATGTATTACGCCACGGGATAGTGGTTGCTCTTGTTGTTGGAATTGCAATTACTTATGTATATCGCCAACAATTGTTTCCGCGGTTTTTTGAACAAGGAACTGATGAAATAGCGGTAGCCGGACATACGGATGAAGATCTATCAACTGGACCGGGCAAGGATGTCGGCACGTTGGGTGAGGTTGGCGAAACAGGTCAGCAGGATTTGTCTGTTGCAACACCGGAAGATGCGGGTAAGGGTGCTGCGATCGATGTCCGTATGCCAACGAAAACAGCGGAGGTAGAACAGGCAGAACAGGCAGAACAGGCAGAACAGGCAGAACAGGCAGAACAGGCAGAACAGGCAGAACAGGCAGAACAGGCAGAACAGGCAGAACAGGC